>NZ_CP026538.1:4242500-4524866 GCF_004135975.1 Solidesulfovibrio carbinolicus
CGAAGTAGGCGATGTCGAAGTCGCGCCCGTAGTCGCGCTCGATGGCGGCGTAGAGGCAGCGCAAGTAGCGGCCGATGCCGGTATTGACCGTGGCCAGGGGCACGGCGTTGACGAGGACGCGCAGTTTTCTCATTTTTTCAAACCATTGTCAGAGTGTCCCGCCATCACGTCCCGGGCCAGCTTGCGCATGTTGTCCACGAAGACCGTCGTGTCAAAGGCCGCCGCCCGACGCTGGCAGGCTTCGCGCATGGCCAGGGCCTCGGCCGGCCCCAGGGCGCGCACGGCCTGGGCCACGTCCTCGGGCGTGGGGTCCGGCGGCAGCAGAATGCCCGTCTCGCCGTCCACCACGGTTTCGGTCAGCCCGCCCTCGCGCACGCCGATGACCGGCTTGCCGGCGGCCATGGATTCCACCGGCGAGATGCCGAAATCCTCGTCGCGCGGGATGTAGATGGTGGCGATGGCCGTGCCGATGAGCCGGCGCAGTTCGGCCGCCTCGGTCCAGCCGCGGATGTCGATGTTGGGGCACCCGCGCGCCATGGCCCGCACCCGGTCGAGCTCCGACCCGCCCGAAACCACCACGAGTTTCTTGTCCGGCATGGCGGCAAAGGCGGCCACCACGCGGTCCACGCGCTTGAGCACGTCCACCCGGGCCGTGGACAGGTAGAACGGCTCCTGCCTTATATATTGATAGGCGGCCGTGTCCACGGGCGGATGGATGACGACGGCGTCCAGGCCCAGGAAATCGCGGATGCGCCGGCGCACGGTCTCGGAGTTGGCGACCACGGCGTCCATGGCCCGCACGGCCGCTTCGTAGCGGCGGCGGTAGCGGCCAGCCAAAAGCCGCCACAACGGCCGGCGAAACGCTGGTTGGCGGGCGAGGT
The DNA here is from genome assembly GCF_004135975.1 of Solidesulfovibrio carbinolicus. Taxonomy (NCBI): domain Bacteria; kingdom Pseudomonadati; phylum Thermodesulfobacteriota; class Desulfovibrionia; order Desulfovibrionales; family Desulfovibrionaceae; genus Solidesulfovibrio; species Solidesulfovibrio carbinolicus. Next base: position 4,243,382 of record NZ_CP026538.1, read on the forward strand.
AGAAGTCGCGGTGGTCGTAGAGGATGCGCGGCGGCGTGTGACAATAGAGCAGCTGCGGTCCGTGGATCCGGCCGTGACCGAGGAGCGTGAGCGAACCGCTGTGCAGGGCGAGCGGCGTGTCCACGGGCGGCATCCCCTCGAAAGCCAGGGACATGGCCAGGGTCAAGGACAGCCTGGCGGCCAGGGGATGACGGGCGCGGGCCTCAAGGCTGACCGGGGCGCGGCCGGCGAAATAGCCGTCCGGGAAGGCGGCCGGATCAAACCGGCCCGTCAGCATATCGGCCTCAAAGGCCCGGGCCAGGGTCACGGCCACCAGTTCCCCGCCGCCGGGAAAGGCAAAGGCGTCATGGAGCACGAGAGGGCGCGGGGACATGGTCACTCCTTGGGGGTTTTGCCGCCCTCGGATAGCCCGAGCGGCCCCGGCTGGCAATCCCCGGGCTTGCCCCGGCCAGCCGGCGTGCTACAAGGAAGCATCCGAAATGGGAGGACATTGCCATGGACCAGGAGCGAACCATCATCCTTGGCGGCGTGGAATGCGACTATGACCCGCAAACCCGCATCGCGCTGGTGTACTGCGCCAACTGCTCGGAGCGAAACGAAGTGGAAGTCTGGCTGGCCGACGACGGCCGGCCGGAATACGCCGGCTTTGTCTGTGAAAAATGCGGCTTTTTCAATACCCCGGAAGGCTGACCGGGCGTTTTGTTGACCGTGCCGGCTGTCGCGCGACGCCTGGGGAGCGGCAAGGCTTCGTCCCCAAAAGACGACGCGAGGCCGGGACTTCCGGGCACAAACGACATTGCCCCGGGCGGCCGCCTCGGCTACACCCGTTGTCACGGCACCCAGCCGCCATGGGAGACGTACGGTCATGGCGCAGGACAACACCCTGGCGTATTATCTGGAAATGATTGAGCAGGCCCCGAGCTACCAGGATCTCGTTTTCATCCGCAACCGCATCTTCGACGCCGTCGAAGCCACCCTGTCCAAGGAGGACGTGGACACGGTCAAGCGGACCTGGACAGCGCGGGCCAAGGATGAATCCGTGCCAGTGGTGCCGCCGGGACAAGGGAAGACGGCCTAGGGGCGCGCGCCCTGGAAAAAGCGTGTTGATCGGGCTTTGCCCTGGGAACGATGGGACTCCCTAAAGGTCCCCGCCCGGAAGTCGCAGCCGTGAAAAGCGCCAAGGCGTTTCGTGGAAAAGACGAGAACGACGGATTTTTCTTAAAAAATACGCTGGGATTTATGCAGTGATGCGCCCCTAGGGACCGGCCCGCCGGGTCAGGCGCAGCTTGAGGGAGGGGCCGGATTTGGGGGCAAAGACGGCCTCGGCCGTGTCCGGGCCGGTGAGCGTGCCCTTGAGCAGATGGCCGCTGGCGTGCTGGGCGGCGAACTCGTCGCCGAGGATCACGCCGGCCACGTGGTAGGTGTTGGAACCGCCGGAAAGCGGGTCCGGGATGACCACCACCCCGTAGATCATGTCGCCCTGGCGGGTGAAGCTGGCCGTTACCGTCTGGCCCAGGGCCTCGGCCGTCCAGGCGCCGACGATATCGTGGACTCCCGCCGCCCGGGCCGCCGGGGCCGGGGCCTTGGGCGGGACCTGGGACAAGGCCGGACCGGGACCGGCCAGCGCCAAGGCGGCCAGGAGCAGCCCGGCCAGCAGGCCAAGCCGGCTCATAGCAGCCCCTCGCGGCGCATCAGCGTCATGAACTTGGTGCGCACGGCCTTGAGTTCCAGGACGATGGACTCGACCTGGGCGTAGTGGCTTGAAAATTTGACGGCCGTGTCGAGTTCGCGCTGGCGTTTGGCCAGGCGTTGGTTGACGAAGTCGAGAAAGGCCTGGGGGCCGGAATCCTTGTTCTCCAAAAGGTGCTCCCACGCCATGGCCTGCTGACGCGGACAGGCCCGCGCCGAGAAGCGGCCGCAAGGCCTTTTCCGCTATGGCGTCCTCGGGCTATAATCACGATTGGGGCGGCCAGCAAGCCCAAACGGCGGAGAGGGCGGGCGTCGCCAAAAAGCGGAAGCCGCCCAGGCCCAGGGAGTGGCCCAAGCGGCTTCCTGAAAAGGCCGTGGTGGCGTGTTGGGGGAGGAGGCTAGGGGGTGACCGCCACGGCCAGTGATTCGAGCGGCTCGGAGTGGGAAGGCCGTCCGCTTTCGATTTTCTTTAAAGCAAATGCCGGGCCAAACTGACGAGCCTTGAAAGTATTTTTTTCACATGTAATTTCAAGACATTGAAAACGGGCCCTGCAAAAACTCCGTCACAGGGCTGAAAAGCCCGGCGCGGTGTCTTTCTTTTCGGTTAGCTTTTTTACAATCTTAATCCGCAGGGGCGAGATTCCCGCGCCGCCGGGACCACAACCCGGGCGCAACCGCACCGGAGGCACAGCCAGTGGGCAAACGCAACATCGACGACATCACCCCGGGCATGACCCTTGGACAGGCGGTCTGCGCCCCGGACGGCCGGGTCCTGGCCGCCGCCGGCACGACCCTGTCCGAGGACCATCTGCGCCTCATGCGGGCTTACGGCGTGCGCGACGCCGACATCGCCGGCCAGGACGGCGATCCGGCCGCCGATGCGGCCAAGGCCTTCACCGCCACGGCGCAGCGTTGCCGCGAGCTGCTGCGCCGCCGTTTCCTGGCCTTGGACCGGGAAAGCGCCGTGGGCAAGACCATCTTCGAGCTGGCCGTGTCCCGGGCCGCCGGCCGGGTCCTGGATCAGGGCCTCAGTCTGGACGAGGTCGCCGCTTCCCCGGCCCTGCCTTGCCTGGCCCCGGAACGCCAGCTTTTCGACGACGCCGCCACCGATCCGGCCGAGCTCGTCTCCGGCGAGGTAGAGCTGGCCACCCTGCCCGAAGTCCACGTCCGGCTCCTTAACGCTCTGGGCAAGGACGAGACCGGGCCGGCCGAACTGGCCGCCATCATCGGCCGCGACCCAAGCCTGACCGCCCGGCTGCTGCGCCTGGTCAACAGCCCGGTCTACGGGCTGCGCGGGCCGGTGGACTCCATCAGCCGGGCCGTGACCATGGTCGGCCAAAAAGAACTCTCCACCCTGGTGACCGGGCTGGCGGCCGTGTCGGCCTTTTCCGACATCGCCCCGGAACTGTGCGACATGCGCATGTTCTGGCGCCACGCCGCCGCCTGCGGCGTCTACGCCTCGCTCTTGGCCCGCTCCGTGCCGGGGTTGGCCCCGGACCGGGGGTTCGTGGGCGGGCTGCTCCACGACCTGGGGCAACTGGTCATTCTGCGCAAGCTGCCGGCCGCCGCCGGCCGGGCGCTGATTCTGTCGCGGGTGGAGGGGTTGCCGGCCAGCGAGGCCGAGACCGCCGTGCTGGGCTTTGACCATGCCGCCGTGGGCCGCACGCTCCTTGCCGGCTGGAATTTCCCGCCGGCCCTCATCGCCATGGCCGGCGACCACCACCGCCCCGACGGCGCGCCGGGCTCCCGAGAAACGGCGCTCATTCATGTGGCCGACATCCTGGCCCAGGCCTGGGACTGGCCGGCCTTTTCCGGTCCGCCCATGCCGGCCCTTGACGAACCGGCCTGGCACAGCCTCGGGCTGTCCGAATCCGTCCTGGTCGATGTGGCCAGGGACGGCGACGACGCCATCGCTGAAATCGAATCCGTGTTTTTCTCCGGCCCGACCGGCCGGCCGCACTAATCCCCAAGGAATCGCCATGACCGCCGACAAACCGCGCGCCATTCCCCGACGCCACCTGATCCGCGCCCTGCTTGGCCGCGACATCCCCAGCGACCCGGCCCCCGTTCCGGAGCCGGAACGGACCGTGCCCGCCGCCCCAGCCGCCGATCCCCACGCCGCCGGAAACGCCGCCTACGCCGCCGGCGACTACGCCGGGGCCGCCGCCGCCTACCGGGTCTCGGTGCGCGGTGACCTATCCAACCCCATGGCGCGCGCCCGCCTCGGCTACGCCCTCTACGCCACCCGCCAGCTCATCCAGGCCAAGGTGGAATTCGAACACGTGCTGCACCTGACCAACGGCGGCGACGCCTTTGCCCGGCTGTGCCTGGGCCTGACCCTGGCGGCCCTGGGCAAGACCGATAAGGCGGCCGACAACCTGGAGGCCTTTGCCGCCCCCCAGGCCGAGGAACTCGCGGCCCTAAGCCTGCGCGTCGCCGCCAAGCTGCGCGACATCGGCAACGCCGATCCCGCTCCCCTTATCCTCACCCTGGAGCGCTCGGCCCGGGCCATGGGCTTTTTGCCCGAGGCCTGAGCCGGTTCCCGGCGCTTCCCGAAAGCCGCCTGGGACGTGCTCCGCCCAGGCCGCGACAGCGCCTGAAGGCCACGCGTCGTGGCCATTTTGACTCTTGTGGCCGTACACCGTGCACGCTATGGTGCACAGATGACGCCCCCGCAACACCCCTTTGGCCAACGCATCCGCCAACGCCGCCTGGAACGCCTGGCCACCGACCCGGCCTTCACCCTGCGCCGGCTGGCCGGACGCCTGGGCATCCAGCCCTCCTATTTAAGCCGCTTGGAGCGCGGGGCCGCCCCCAGCTTGTCCGAGGACAACCTCCAGGCCCTGGCCCGGGAACTGGGCGATGAACCCGACATCCTGCTGGCCCTGGCCGGCAAGCTTCCGGCCGATGTGCGCCAGGCCCTTCTGGCCGCGCCCGGCGACCTCCTGCCTCTGGTGCGGGGACTTGTGCGCAATCCCGCCCTGGCCCCCGGCTCATCGGCGCAGCTGTGGCAATCCTACCGCGAATCCCAGCATCTGGCCCGGGTGGGCAGCTTCGTGCGCGACCTGACCACCGGCCAGGACTCCTGGAGCGAGGAATTCTTCCGCATCTTCGGCCTGCCCCTGGACGGCCCCACGCCCACCTTCGAGGAGTTCATGGCCCTGGTCCATCCCGAGGACCAGCCGGCCGTGGCCGCGGTGCGCGCCCGGCTCATGACCGACGACGGGCCGGTGCAGTACGCCTACCGGTTCCGGCGCGGCGACGGGCTGTGGCGGCACGCCAAGGCCGTGGCCCGCTGCGAATGCGGCCCCGATGACCGGGTGCGGCGCATCCACGGCACGGTGCAGGACGTCACCACCGAACGCCAAGCCTTAAATGACCTGCGCAGCGTGGCCCAATTTCCCGAAGCCAACCCCAACGTCGTCTTGCGCGTGGCCCGCGACGGCCGCCTGACCTACGCCAACCAGGCCAGCGCCGGTCTGCTGGAGACCGCCGGCTTGGCCGTGGGCGACCTCGCGCCCGCCCCCCTGGCCGCCGCCGTGGGGCAAGCCCTGGAAACCGGCCGGGAGACCAGCCTGGAACTGCCCGCCGGCGAGACAATCCAGCGCCTGACCGTGGTCCCCGACAGCTCCCAGGCCCATGCCAATGTCTACGGCCGGGACGTGACCGTCGAGCTGGCCCTGGCCAAGCGTGTTCACGAACTGCGCCGGGAGTGGGCTGAAACCCAGGCCCAACTCAACGCCGTGCTCGAAGCCAGCCACGATGGCGTGGTCCTGGTGCGGGCCGATGGACGCGTGCTTCGTGGCAACGCGGCCATGGCCCAGTCCCTGGGCCGGTCGGACGGCCCGGACGCCCTGCCGGGGCTGCACCGAAACGACGTCTTCGGCCCGGACACCGCCACGCTGGTGGAACGCGACGATCTGGCCGTCATGGCGGCGGGCGCGCCAAGCCTCCTGCCGCCGCCCATGCAGGTCATCGTCAGCGACGGGTCCACCCGCTCTCTCCAGATTTCCCGCGCCCCCCTGCGCGACGCCGACGGCCGGGTGGCCGGCTTTTGCGCCATCACCCGGGACATCACCCAATGGCAATACGCCGCCGAGGCCCTGGCCGAATCCCAGGCCCGGCATCAGCGTTTTTTTGACGACGCGGTGCTCGGCGTCTTTCACACCACGGCCGAGGGTCGCATGTTGGCCGTCAATCCGGCCCTGGCCCGGCTTTTCGGCTACGCCTCTCCCCAAGCCATGCTGGCCGAGATGGGCGACGACGTCTCGGCCGGCTTCGCCGAGCCGGAAAAACGCCGTGAGGTGGTGCGGCGACTGGCCGGCAAGGAGGGGCTGCTCAACTTCGAAAACGTCTACCGTCGCCGCGACGGCACAACGTTTATCGGCGCGCTCCACGCCCGGATGACCAGGACCCCGTCGGGGGAACGCCTGATCGAAGGCTTTGTCGAGGACATCACCGAACGCAAACGGGTCGCGGCGGAACTGGCCGCCAGCGAGGAGCGCCTCAAGACCCATCTGCGCAACTTTCCCCTGCCAAGCTTCACCTTCGCCAAGCGCGGCCGCGACCTTGTGCTGGCCGACGCCAACAAGGCCGCCGAGGCGCTGTTTCGCGGCCGCGCCTCGGCCATGCTCGGGAGTTCGGCCGAGGCGGTCTTCGCCGACGCCCCGGACGTCTACCTGGCCTTGTGGAGCGCCTTGGAAGGCCGGCGCGGCGACCGGCGCGCCCTTGCCCTGCGCCCGCCCGGGGCGTCCGAGCCGGGGCTTTTCGACATGACCTTTGTTTTCGTGGCCCCGGACACGGTGATGCTCCACGCCGAGGAAGTGACGGCCCTGGCCAAAATGCGCGAAAGCCTGCAACGCACTTCGGACCAGCTGCGCTCCATCCTCGACCATGTGCCCTGCGCCGTCTATTTCAAGGATCCCGCCGGCCGCTGCATCATGGTCAACCGGGCCGTGGCCGAGGCTTTCGGCCTGCCCGACGAACCCCTGGCCAATCTGCCCGGCGGCTCCATCCACGAGCCGGAGACGGCGGCGCGCATCGCCGAAGACGACCGCCGCATCCTGGCCTCGGGCCAGGCCGAAACCTTTGAGGAAAACGTCCTGGTCCGAGGCCGGCCGCGCCGCTTCCTCACCACCAAGACACCGCTTCACGATGAGCACGGCCAACCCTACGCCCTGTGCGGCATGTCCCTGGACATCACCGAACGGGTGGAACTGGCCCGGGTGCTGGAAGCCGAACGCGACACCCTGCGCACCATCCTTGACCATGTGCCTTACGCCGCCCTGCTCGCCGCAAACGACGGGGAGACCTTGTTTCTCAACCGCCACTTCACGGCCTTGATGGGCTACAGCCGGCACGACATTCCCCATGTGGCGGCCTGGTTGCCCAAAGCCTACCCGGATCCGAACCTGCGCGCCCGGGTCGAGGCCGACTGGCGCGCCTGCCAGGGCATCGACTGCCGCAGAATCTATCCGGTGCGCTGCGGCGACGGCCGCTCGCGCTGGATCGAGTTTCGCTGCGCGGCCCTGGGCGAAGGCCGGATGCTCATCACCCTCAACGAAGCCGATCCCCGGCGGGCGGCGCACTGGCTCGCGCCCAGGACCTCGGACTGAGGCAACCGCCCCTGTCGCCATGCGAAAACGCCCGGTCGCTTGCGCGACCGGGCGTTTTTCATGTCCTGCGAACGGCGTCGCGTCAGTTGGCCGACGCCGGGGCCAAAGCCCTGTAGAGCAGATCGGCCATGACGGCGTTGAGTCCGACATTGGCGTGGCTGTCCACGCCGTTGACCACGAGCTCACCGGGCTTTTTGTCGATGATAAGCGGCGTGAGATCCAGGACGTCCACGCCCCGCTCGCCGAAATAGCCGGCTACCCGGGCGGTCATGGCGGCGCTGCCGGCCACGTCGGACAGGCTGGGGATGAGCAAGGCCACCAGACGGATGTGGCGCTCCCGACACCAGAAAACAATGGCGTCCAGTTCGGCGGCGTGGGCGGCGAACACCGTCTTGTCGGCGTAGGCCCCGCGCAGCCGGTCCCAGAAGCCGGCCGAGGCGTCGTCGAGATTGCCCATGCGGGCCAGTCGCCAATACACGAAATTGGCCAGGGCGAAATGATCGACCAGGGATTTAGTGAGGGTTCCCTGGGGAAAGCGCACGGCAAAAGTCAGGGAGTGGCCCGATTTCTCGGCGGCGCGGTAGATGTCGTTGACGAAATAGGCCAGCACCACCACGTCCGGGGTCACCGGATAGGAGGCCATGGCCTCGTATTCGTCCACCGAATCCCAGCCGATCTTGGCCACGTTGACCACCCGCCAGCCCTGGCCCAGGCGACGGGCCAGCCCGTCGCCGAAGCGGTCGGCCGGGTTGTCGATGCCGTGCCCGGCGGCAAAGGAATCACCAAGGACCATGACGATCTTTTCGCCGTCCTTGCGCGGGGCCGGCTCGACGTCGCGGTAACCCAGGGCATTGACCGGCCGCCAGTAGCGCTCAAACCACTTGCGGCTGGACATGGTGAGGTTGAAGCCGTCGGACTGGGCAAAAAACAGGGCCATGCACAGTTCCAGGACAATAAGCCCTAAAGCCAGGGCGTCCACGGCCACGAGCAGGCCCATGCCGGCCGTGCGCCCGCGCCCCTTGGGCAGCCGTGCGAGCAGCCAGCCGGCCGCCAGATTGACGGCGGCCAGCCCCAGGACGACATACAGAAGATGCAGCATGGATCAGGCGGCCTTGGCCCGGTCCTTGCGCCAGGATTTCTCCTGGCCGCTTCTGAGCCGGGCGATGTTTTCCCGGTGCTTGTGGATGACCAGCCCCCCGATGATCGCCGCCGCAGGGACCAGGAAAACCGGTCCGAACCAAGCGCACAGGATCGGCAAGGCCACGGCCAGGGTCAGGGAACCGGCCGAGACATAGCCCGACACCCGGATGACGGCCACGCAGGCAGCCACGGACAACAGCGCCGGGATGGGGGCCGCGCCGAGAAAGACGCCAATAGTTGTGGCCACGCCCTTGCCGCCCTTGCCGTAGAGGAACACCGAATACATGTGCCCGACCACGGCGGCCACGGCCACCATGCTCAGAAACACCGGCGAGTCGGTCATGGCCCGGGCGCACAGCACCGGGACCAGACCCTTGGCCAGATCAAGCACCAGGGTGAGCACCCCAAGCTTCGTGCCGCACAGGCGCGAGACGTTGGTGGCCCCGGTGTTGCGGCTGCCGGCCAAGCGCGGATCGATGCCGCGCCCGACCAGGGCCACCACCAGCCCGAAAGGGAACGCCCCCAGCAGATAGGTCAGGACAAGAAACGCTGTCGCCGCCATTTAGCCCTCTCCGAAAAGCTGTTCGTCGGGCAGGCTGGCCGGAATCTCTTCCGCGCCGAACACCCGCAGTTCGTTGGTGAGCGGATCGATACGCCCCAAGCGTAGCGCATACCGCTGGCCGGTGTAAATCGTATCGCCCAAGGTGTCCCGGGTGGCCCGGACGTAAATTTGGAAATCGGGCAGGGACAGGGAGATGAACCCGCCGGCCACGTCCACCACCACGCCCTCGAAGGTGCGTTCCTTGCAATGGCGCTGCAGGAAAGCAAGCTTCCAGTAGCGCGGCCGGAAACGCTGCACCCGGCCCACGGCCTCGATGCGCGAAGACAACAGCGGCAACCGGGCTTCGAGTTCCCCCCGGCTCCAGCGCGGCGCGCCCGTGCGCAGCAGAGCTTCGAGCTGGGCCAGGTTGATGAGGTCGGCATAGCGCCTAAGCGGCGAAGTGACCGGGGCATAGGCCGGCGCGGCCAGGGTGGCGTGGGGCCGGGGATCGGGTTCGGTCAGGGTCGGGGGCAGTTCGCGCACGGCCCGCTGGATGGCCGGCGGATCGCTGTGAATGCCGCGAACCTCGGGCGGCAGGCGCGCGTCCTGGGTGCGAAAGAGCATGGCCGCGCCGTGGGACACGGCATAGTCGGCGGCGGCGGCGTTGCCCAGGATCATGAGTTCGCTGACCAAGAGCTGGGCCTTGGGATAGGCCGGGCAGACCGACATCTCGATTTTGACGTCGTCGGGGTAGCCCGACAGGCTGATCTCGGGTTCGGGGCGTTCGATGATGACCGCTCCGCGCTCCAAGCGCTTGGCCCGCAGCCAGGAGGCCACGCGCCAACCGAGTTGCAGATGGGGCGCGGCGTCGCCCCGGTCCAGGGCCGCTTCCACCACGGCGTAGGTGGTGTTTTCCGCCACCCGGACGAAGGTCTTGCGCATGGCGAAGCCCACGATCTCGCCTTCGGGGGAAAAGTCCCACTCCATGACGAGCGACGGCCGCACTTCCCCGGCGCGCAGGCTGTAGAGGTCGGTGCCCAGGCACTCGGGCAGCATGTGGCTCACACCCTCGGGCAGATACAGGCTCGAAGCCCGGTGAGCCACGGCCGTGTCCAAGGGGCCGCCGAAGTCCCAGTCCAGGGCCGGATCGGCCAGGGCCAGGGCCAGCCGGATGGTTCCATCGGGGCGGGTCTCGGCGAAAAAGGCGTCGTCGATGTCCCGGGTGGTGGGGGAATCGATGCTGACAAAGGGGATGGGTTCGGGCTCGCGGGAAAGCGCGGCCAGCCCGGCCCGGCGGGCCTCGATCTCGGCGGCGTAGGGCGCGTGCCAGTCGTCGCCGGCGGCGTAGTCGGCCTGGTCGAGATGGTAATTATAATGCGGCGGGACGATGCCCCACTGGGTGGCCAGGATATAGGCCTGGAGGGGATGGTCGGGCAGGCCCTTGCGCAGCATGGCCCACAGCACGGCGCTTTCCTGGTCGTCGGCGTCGGCCATGAGCCGGCGCAGCATGGCGGCCAGCTTGGCTGCCGCCTCGGGATCGAGCTTGGCGGCCAGGGCCGCGCCCTTCTTGCGGTCGCCCGTGGCCCAGCCGTGCCAGAGTTCCTTGAAAAAGGCCTGGCCGGCCACGACCACCTTTTCGCGTTCCTCGGCGGCGGCGGCTTCGGTGAGGCGGCGCTCCACGGTTTCGGCCGCATAGACCTCGAACTTGGGGGCGTGGAACTTGAAATGGGTCTTGCAGCCAAGAAGCGCCCGGCCCATGCCGGCCACGGCGTCAACGTCGGGTTTTTCGCCCACAAGGCCGGCGAACCATTCGGCCGATTCCTCGCGCACCTCGCCCTGGGCCAGTTCCCACAGCTCCAGCGGAGCGATGGCCTTGGCCGCGGCCTCGCGTTTGGCCTGATGGCTAGCCAGGATCTCGGAAATCGCGCTGCGGTCGCGGGGGCCGTCGTAGCGCGGCCCCATCCAGGGCAGCACCCGGGCCATGGCCATTTTTTCCTCGCGATGCGTGAGCGTATACACCCGCAGCCGACCCGAAGACTCTTCCAGCACCCAGGCCACCTGCGCCTGGTTGCCCTGCATGAACTCCACCAGACACCCCGGGCCGACGTAGCGTTCCAACGCCATCGATAATCCTTCTGTTTCGCGCGCAAGGCGGCCGGCGGCGGCCGGACGGCTTCCCGTCCGGCCCCGCCGGCCGCCCTTTTCCGTTTACGACAAGCCAAGATCGCGCCAAACCCGCGCCCTCGGCACAAGATACTCGTTCCGCCCCCTTAAAACCCTTTCGGGGGGTCCGGGGGCCTCAGGCCCCCGGCCGCCGGAGGCACTCTTCTCTTCTACCCTATCTACATTAATGCCTGAACGACCGCTGCCCCGTAAACACCATGGCGACCTGGGGCGTGGCTTCGTTGCAGGCGGCGATGACTTCGGTGTCGCGGATGGAGCCGCCGGGCTGAGCGATGGCCGTGACCCCGGCGCCGATGCACAGGTCCACGCCGTCGCGGAACGGGAAAAAGCCGTCGGACACCACCACCGATCCGGCCAGCCCGCCCATGGTCGCCTCGGTGCGGGCCTTGATGTCGGCCAGGCTGGCGGCGGCCTCGGGATCGGCGGCGGCCTTCTGGGTCAGCTCGTAGAGCGACAGCTTGTGGGCAGCGAAGGCCAGGCTGTCGGCGTACTTGGTCTTGGCCTTGAAGATGGTCAGCTCGACCACGCCGACCCGGTCCTGTTCGCCGGTGCCGATGGCCACGGTGGCCCCGTTTTTGACGAAGATGACCGAGTTGGAGGTGACGCCGGCTTCCACGGCCCAGGCAAAAAGCAGATCCTCGGCTTCTTGCCGCGTCGGAGTCCGGGCCACCACCGTGATCCCGGCCTTGTCCGTGGCCTGGGCCGGCAGGAAGTCGCCGGCAGCCAGGATGCGATTTCTGAACGAGAACTGGGCCACGATGCCGCCGTCGGCCAGGGACTTGAGGTCCAGGTAGGGCTGGCCCACGAGCTTGTCCAACTGGGCCAGGCCCGGAAGCTTGAAGATGCGGAGATTTTTCTTGGACTTGAGTATGTCCAGGGCGGCCGGTTCATAGTCCGGCGCGGCCACCACCTCGAAATAGACGGCGTTGATCTTTTCGGCCGTGGCCACATCCAGGGTGCGGTTGACCACGATGGCCCCGCCAAAGGCGGCGATGCGGTCGGAGGCAAACGCGGCCTCGAAGGCGGCGCACAGGCCGGCCTCGGACCAGGCCGCGCCGCAGGGATTGTTGTGCTTGAGGATGACGGCGGCCGGCTTGGCGGTCAGGTACTGGAGAATATTGACGCCGTTGTCCACGTCGGTGAGATTGGTCTTGCCGGGATGCTTGCCGGACTGGAGCAGATGCTCCTCGGTGGCGGCGCAAATCAGGCCGTCGCCGGGGCCGCGAAATTCCACGCCGCCCAGGGACAGGCGGCCGGCGGCCGGGGCGTAGAGCGCGGCCGGCTGGTCCGGGTTTTCGCCGTAGCGCAGGCCCTTTTCCTCGCCGTCGATGGTCCAGGTGCGCTTGGCAAAGACCAGTTCGGTCTCGCCCAGGCGGATGACGAGCTCGGACGGGAAGGGGTCTTCCACCACGGTGGTGTACATTTTCTTGAGGTCGCTCATGGCATGACCGCTCCTTGTGGCGTGTGTGCAGGCTGCCTAGCACAGCCGGCCCGGGGGGGCAAATTGCATTTGGAAGGGCCGGCCAATTCTGCTACCAAGGCCTGTCCGCGGCGCAACACGCCGCAGGTTTTCGGGGCAAGGGAGTTGTCGTGGAACAGGTGTTGCTCAAGATGGCCAAACAGCTTCGGGCCTTTGACGAAGCCTCCATCATGGCGCTTTGGGACAAATACGCCGAAACCGTCGAACGGTTCGAGCCGACCCAGCGCTGGGAAGAGGCCGTCCTGGTCCTGGCCATGATCCAGGGCATGCGTTTCAAAAACCAGTTGTTCAATCATCACTGGGCCAAGGGCCGCCAACCCGGCGAGGCGGACGAACCCGCCCCGGCCCCGGCCGCGACGGACATCGCCGCGCCCGCGCCGGCCGCCGCCAAACCCGGCCCCAAGCGCCAGGGCAAAGTCCTGGCCTTCAAGCCCAAGGATGGAGGAGAAGCATAATGGGTGAATTTCCGACGCAGCAAAACCCCGGTTCCGGGCGCGGCATCGTCATCCACGGCGCCCAGTGGGGCGACGAGGGCAAGGGCAAGATCGTCGATCTGCTCACCGAATCGGCCAAGGCCGTGGTGCGCTTCCAGGGCGGCAACAACGCCGGCCATACCCTGGTCGTGGGCGGCGAGAAAACCATCGTGCACCTGATGCCCTCGGGCATCCTCCACGACGGCAAGACGTGCCTCATCGGCAACGGCGTGGTGCTCGACCCCGAAGTGCTGTGCCGCGAGATGGATACGCTGGCCGCCCAGGGCGTGGACGTCACCCCCGAGCGCCTGACCATCTCCAAAAAAACCCAGGTCATCATGCCCTACCACCGGCTCCTCGACGGCGCGCGCGAAACGCTGCTGGCCGGCGCGAAGATCGGCACCACCGGCCGAGGCATCGGCCCCTGCTACGAAGACAAGATGGCCCGCATCGGCATCCGCGCCGGCGACTTCGCCTACCCGGAACTGCTGGCCAAAAAAATCGCCAAGGCGCTGGTGGAAAAGAACACCCTTTTCACCAAGCTCTACGACATGCCCGCCCTGGACCCCGACGAGGTGCTCGAACAGATCCTGCCCGTGGCCAAACGCCTGGTGCCCTACCTCGGCGACGTGTCGAGCATCATCCAGAAGACCCTGGCCGCCGGCGGCGACGTGCTGTTCGAAGGCGCCCAGGGCACCCACCTCGACATCGACCACGGCACCTACCCCTTCGTCACCTCGTCCAACACCGTCTCGGGACAGGCCGCCGCCGGCAGTGGCTGCGCGCCTAGCGTCCTCTCCCGCGTCGTGGCCGTGGTCAAGGCCTACACCACCCGTGTGGGCTCCGGCCCGTTCCCCACGGAACTCTTCGGCACCATCGGCGACTACCTCCAGGAAAAAGGCGGTGAATTCGGGGCCACCACCGGCCGCAAACGCCGCTGCGGCTGGCTCGACCTCGTGCTGCTGCGCGAATCCGCCCGCCTCTCCGGCCCCACGGACATCGCCCTGACCAAGCTCGACGTCTTAAGCGGCCTGTTCGAAATCAAAATCTGCATCGGCTACCGCTACAAAGGCAAAGTCTACGAATACCCGCCCCAGGACGAAGGCGCGCTGGAATTCGTCGAGCCGATCTACGAAACCATGCCCGGCTGGGAAGAAGACCTGTCCGGCATCACCACCTGGGAAGACCTGCCCCTGGCCGCCCGGGAATACGTCTCGCGCATCGAACAGTCGCTCAAAACCACCTGCTCCATCCTCTCCGTCGGCCCCGACCGTCGGCAGACGATTATTAGGGGATAGCGGGCGAGGAAGAGCGCGGAGAGAAAGACAGAAGAGCGGGCTCTGCCCGCACCCGCCGGGGGGATAATCCCCCCGGACCCCCGTCCCGGTGTTCGGTTGGGAGGGACGGGGGTCCGGCCGGCGGGCGCGAAGGCAGCCAAGAGATATCGAAGGCCGGGATTTCGGTGTTTTGTCCGGGCGGAAGCCGCCCGGACAAAACACCGAAATCCCGGCCTTCAACTTGTCAGCGAGGGTGCGGATTTGGGCGCGATCAAAGCCTCGCGCCCAAATCCGCACCCCTCGCATTGTTTGCGCCGAAGCGACACGAGATGGTGCTGGCGTGAGGCTTGAAGCGCGGCCGGTTTCGGCGTAAGGCGACATTTCGCCGCAAGGCATTCCATTGGAGGTTTCATGAGCAAGCGCAGCAGCGTCGCCCTTGGCACGATTCTCAAGCAGTCGGTCAAGGTGGCCCGTCATCCCTGGATCGCCGGCCGCCTGGCCGCCCTTGAGAAAGAAAAGTTCCTGTTTTCCTTCCTCAATCCCCAGGCCGAGACCGGCCATGCCCGCAGCATCCGGCAGCTCTCCATCCGCATCACGGACATGTGCAATCTGCGCTGCCATACCTGCGGCCAGTGGGGCGACCAGGGGTTTCTCCACGGATGCGATCTCAAGGACCTGAAGAAAAAGGAAATCTCGCCGGAGCGTTATCTGGCGCTTTTGGAGGATCTGGCCCGTCACGGCCATCGTCCTTCGGTTTACCTGTGGGGCGGCGAGCCGACCATGTATAAAGGATGGCTGGAGATCATCGAGCGGGCAACCGAACTGAAAATGCCGACGTCCATCGCCACCAACGCCACGCGGGTGGCGGCGGCGGCGGACCGGCTGGCGGCCGCGCCGATGTTTTTGCTCCAAATGTCCATCGACGGGCATTCGGCCGAGACCCACAACGCGGCCCGGCCCTCGGCCGGCGGCGGCGACAACCACAAGGTGGTCCAGGAAGCCTTGTCCGCCATCAAGGAAGCCAAGAAGGCCCACAAGACCCAGCTGCCGCTGGTGGCGGCCTTGACCACGATTTCCAGCGCCAACGTCCACCACTTGGTGGACATTTACGAGGCCTACAAGGACCGGGTCGATCTTTTTGTCTATTACCTGTCCTGGTGGATCGACGAAAAGAGCGCCAAGGCCCATGACGAGGACTTCACGCGCCGCTTCGGGTTCACGCCCAAGCTGCATTGGGGCTGGGTGGGCGATTGGACCATCAAGGACCATGAGACGCTCAACAAACAGCTGGCCGAAGTGCAGCGCCGTTCCAAGGGCTGGAACAACCCGCCGGTCAACATCATCCCCAACGTGGCCGGCGTGGACAACCTGCGCGAGTACTACACCAACCACGAATCGACCTTTGGCTACAACCAGTGCATCTCCATTTTCCAGGCGGTGGAGCTGGATTCCAACGGCGACATGTCGCCGTGCCGCGACTATCATGACTACATCGTCGGCAACGTGCGCGACCACACCATCACCGAGCTGTGGAACAGCGAATCCTATCGCCGGTTCCGGGCCAGCCTGCACACCGAGGGGCTGATGCCGTCGTGCACCCGTTGTTGCGGGTTGATGGGGTATTGATGGCGCGAGAGACTCCTGCCCGCGTCGTTTTCCTGTTGCAGGACCTGGAGTTCGGCGGCACCCAGCGCCAGGCCCTGGAACTGGGCCTGCGTCTGGACCGGTCGCGTTTCGCGCCGGAGTTCTGGATGCTGGCCGACGTCCGCGATTTTGCGCCCCGGGCCGAGGCCGGCGGCATTCCGCTGACCTGGCTGTCGCCCTATCCCAAGGTCGGGGCGCAGTCCCTGGCCGGGCTGTGGCGCAAGCTCAAGGCCAGCCCGCCCGATCTCTTCGTGCCGCTGACCGCCGTGCCCAACATCTGGGGCCGGGTGTTCGCCGCGCTGCAAGGGGTTACGCCCGTCATCGGCACCTGCCGGGGCGGCGGGGCCATCAAGCGACAGCACGAGCGGTTTTTAAAAGGATTGTGCGACCGCCACATCGTCAACGCCGCGCCCCTGGCCAAGGCGCTTGTGGCCCTTGGCCGGCCGGCCGAGCGCGTGGAGTGCATCCCCAACGGCGTGGACACCGACCATTTCCTGCCGCCGCCCGACGACATGCGTCCGGTGCGCGAGGTGGTCTTGTGCCTGGCCCGGTTTTGCGAGGACAAGGACCACGAGACGCTCATCCGGTCCTTTGAATACGTCGTGGCCAGGCGTCCCCGGGCCGAGCTGTGGCTGGTGGGCGACGGGCCGCTGCGCACCGCCGTGCGGACGCTGGCCGCTCGAAGCCCGGTGCGGGGGCTTATTCGCACCTACCCGTCCACCCCCGATCCCCGGCCGTTTTTTCAGCAGGCCTCGGTGGCCGTGCTGTCCTCGGTGCGCGAAGGGCTGCCCAACGTGCTGCTCGAAGCCATGGCCATGGGCCTGCCCGTGGCGGCCACGGCCGTGGGCGGCATCCCGGACCTGGTCGTGCCCGACGTCACCGGGCTGTTGTGTCCGCCGCGCAATCCCGAAGCCCTGGGCGAGACCATCGCCGGCCTGCTCGCCGACGAGGACAAGCGGCTGGGCATGGGCCGGGCCGCCCGGGAACGCGCCGTGGCGCTGTATTCCATGGACGCCATGGTGCGCCGCCACGAAACCGTCTTTGCCCAGGCGTTAGCCGGGACAGGTTCCCCGGCCGCCGGCCGCCCCGACGCCGAGGCGTAAAACCCGCCCGCGCAGCCGCGCGACCCTGTTCCGGCCGTTTCGGCCATGGAGTCCGACTCATGCGACACCGCCTACTTGCTGTTTTCTTCGCCTGCCTGGTCCTTTTGGCCCCGGCGCTGGCCGCCGCGGAAACCGATGTGGCCGGCGTCTGGCGCGGGTCGCTCTATGGCTCCAATCTGCAGGCCGTGGTCGAACAGGACGGCAACGCGGTCAAGGCCCAGGTCGTCGTCAGCGCCCTGACCGGCGAAACCAACGTCTACCACGTGGTGGGGGCCATCTTTAACGGCCACCTCTACATGCTCCACGGCAGTGGCCACATCTTCGAAGGCGACGCCAAGGGCAACGAACTGACCGGCGTGCTCACCACCAAAGGCGGCAGCAAAGTCGAACTGCGCGCTGTCAGAACGCCGTAGAAGAATAAGATGCCTCCGGCGGCCAAAGGGGCTGAGCCCCTTTGGAAACCCCGCATGGGAAAAGTGTAAAGGGGTTTCGGCGCGGATTGGTTCTTTTGGCAACGGCGAACAAAGCGACGGATGAAGAGGCCGACAAGGTCTCTTCTTTGTTATACGGGACTGAATACGATGGATCTTGCGGCGTTACGCCGCATCAGGAGGATACGTGGAGGGATTCGTTTTCGGCGTCATGGCCGCCCAGCTCGTGGTGCTGGCCGCCCTGTTCCTGCTGGGGCGCAAGCATGTGCGCGGCGGCGACGGCCCGGAGGCCATGCCCGAGGCTTGCCCCCGGGCGGCGGTCATCGTGCCTGTCACCGGCGACACGCCAGGGATGCGCCAGGCCGTGGCCTCGCTGATTGATCAGGACTACCCCGATTTCCTGGCCGTGTTCGTGGTGGCCGAGGCGGCCGATCCGGCCGCCGATCTCGTCGCCGGCGTGGCCCGGGCCGATCCCCGGGTCCAGGTGGTGGTGGCCGGCCGGGCCGAAGCCTGCGGCCAGAAAAACCACAACATCCTAGCCGGCCTGCGCGCCGCCCACACCGCCGATGTGTTCGTGTTTTGCGATTCCACCCACGTGGCCGACCGGCACTTCGTCACCAATCTCGTGGCCCCCATCGCCCGGGGCGACGCGCCCATGACCAGCGGCTTCCACAAGGTCGTGCCCGGCGACGGAGCCACGGCCACGGTGGGCATGGCCGTCACCTGCCTGGCCCTGCACCTGCTCCAGCCCATCCGGGCCATCACCCAGCCCTGGGGCGGGGCCATGGCCGTGTCGCGCCAGGCCTTCGACCGGTTCGGACTGGCCAGGCTCTGGGGCCAAAACATCGTGGACGACTTCTCCATGGGGCCGCACCTGCACACCTTTGGCGTGGCCGCCTGGCCCGTGGCCGCCGCCTGCCTGCAAACGCCGCTTACAAAGGTGTCCCTGGCCCGCTGGGACGATTGGCTCACGCGCCAGTTGCTCTATTTGAAATTCTGCATCCCGCCCGGCTGGATCGTCTCCATCGCGGCGGTGCTGCTGCTGGCCGCGCCGCCCGTGGCCGCCGCGACCATGCTGGCGGCCTGGATTTTCGGCGCGGGCTGCGGCGCGGGCGCGGCGCTCTCGGCCGTGTATCTGGCCGCCTTTGCCGGTCTGGGGCTGTGTTTCCGGTCGCTGTGCCCGCGCCGGGTGGGCGTGCTGGCCTGGCTGCGCGGCTACGCCGCCACGTTTTTGATGCTGGGCTGGTGTTTTGGCCGCACCTTTACCACCAACACCATGTCCTGGCGCGGCATCCGCTACAAGGTCGGCTGGGGCGGCGTGGTCATGCGGGTGATCCGGGACTGACGCACGATGCGGCCGCCTGCCCGCAGGCGGCCGCGCCCCTCCCCTGGTTGACGCCGGCCCGCTTGGCGTTTAGTGCTGCCCCACCTCCGGGGGCTGCGCGCCGCCGGCAGCGCCCCATATTTCCATCGGAGACGCGACACCACCCATGGCCCGCATCCTCTACGGCGTTCACGGCACCCAGCACGGACACGCCATACGCGCCCTCATTCTCGCCCGGCGGCTGGCCGCCCTGGGCCATGAATTCCTCTTTGTCTCCAGCGAGGAAGGGGCGGGCCTGCTGTCCCGCGAATTCCGGGTCGAACGCTTCGAGAATCCCGGCACCCGCTACAAGAACCAGCGCCTGGACACCCCGGCGACCTTAAAGCTCGCCGCCCGCACCCTCATCAAACGCCCCTCGGAACTGGCCCGCCTGGCCCGGCTCATCGCCGACTTCAAGCCCGACGCCGCCATTGCCGACTACGAATATTTCGTGCCCATCGCCGCCAAACGCGCCGGCATCCCCTGCCTGTCCATCGACCACCAGCACGTCATTTCCTGCTGCGACCACCCCGTGCCCTGGCGGCTGTATCCCGACTACCTGGGCATCCGGGCCTCCATCCGGTTCCTGTTTTCCGCCTGTTCCGACTATCTGGCCATCTCGTTTTTCCAACCCCCGGCCAAGCCCGGAGCCAGGGCCATGGTCGCCCCGCCCATCCTGCGCCAGAGCGTCATTGACCGCAGCCCGAGCCAGGGCAGCCACATCCTCGTCTACCAAAGCTGCGGCATCTGCGACGCCTTTGCCCCCTACCTCAAGACCATTGACCGGGAATTCCGGGTCTACGGCTACAAGGTGGACAACGTTGACGGCAACCTGACCTTTCGCAGCTACGCCGAGGACGGCTTTCTTGACGATCTGGCTTCCTGCGCCTACGTCATCTGCGGCGGCAGCCACAATCTCATGAGCGAGGCCCTTTTTTACGGCAAACCGGTCCTGTCCTTCCCGGTGGCCGGGGCTTTCGAGCAGCAGTTAAACGCCATCTACCTGGAACGCCTGGGCTACGGAAAGGCCGCCTCCATGGAGCGCCTTACCCCCGGGCTCATCCCGGATTTCGAAGCCGCCCTGCCGGCCATGCGCCAGCGTATTGCCGGCGGCCGGTTTTGCGGCAACCAGGACGTGTTCGGCCTTATCGACGCCTTTTTGCGCGACGGCCGTCTGCCGGGCCGTTCCTGACCACGGCCCCTGGCATAAAGTTTCCGGTTTTTTTACAGTGCGCCCACGCCAATCCCAGCCCAAGGAGAACCCCATGCGTCGCCTCACCATCCTGGCGGCCGTCGCCGCCCTGTTGGCCGTTCTGGCCGGCTCCGCCCTGGCCGCCGACAAGCCGCTGACCTTCGGCATGTTGCTCGTCGGCCCCTACAACGACAAAGGCTACAGCCAGGCCCAGTACGAGGGCGGCAAATACGTCGAGGCCAAGCTGCCCGGCGCGAAAATGCTCTACCTCGACAAGGTCAACCCGGCCGACCGTCCCGGCGTCACCATTCCCCAGCTGGTGGACGATCTGGCCGCCAAGGGCGCGACCCTGATCCTGGCCGGCTCCGACGACATGAAGGACGGCATCCGCGAGGCCGCCGAGGCCCATCCCGACCTCATGTTCGTCCATATTTCCGGCGACGACGCGCTCACCGGCAAGGCCCCGAAAAACCTGGGCAACATCTTCTCCAAGATGGAATACGCCAAGATGATGGCCGGTTTTTCCGCCGCCATGACCACCAAGACCGGCAAGATCGGCTTCCTTGGGCCGCTGATCAACGACGAAACCCGTCGTCTGGCCAACGCCGCCTACCTCGGCGCGCGCTACGCCTGGGAAAAGGTGCGCGGCAAAAAGGCCGAGGACTTGTCCTTCAAGGTCAGCTGGATCGGTTTCTGGTTCAATATCCCGGGCGTGACCTCCGACCCCAACCAGGTGGCCGGATCGTTCTTTGACCAGGGCTACGACGTGGTCATCTCCGGCATCGACACCCCCGAGGCCCTCACCGTGGCCGGGGCGCGCAAAAAGGCCGGGGCCGACGTCTACGCCCTGCCCTACGACTACAAGCTGGCCTGCCAGGCCGCGCCCGAGGTCTGCCTGGGCGCGCCCTACTTCAACTGGGGTCCGCCGCTTTTGACCGTGGCCAAGGCCGTGGCCGCCGGAACCTACAAGCCGTCCTTTGAATGGCTGGCCCCGGATTTCGCCGCCCTAAACGACCCGGACAAGAGCCCCATCGGCTTCACCGAAGGCGACGCCCTGGCCCCAGAGGCCAGAAAGGCCCTCAACCAGTTCATTGCCGACCTTGGCTCGGGCAAGATCAATCTCTATGCCGGCCCCCTGGAGTACCAGGACGGCGCGGTCTTTGTGCAGGCCGGTTCCGTGGCCACGGACAAGGACATCTGGTTTTGCCCGCAGCTGCTGCGCGGCATGGACGGAGCCAGCGCCTCCAAGTAGGGGGGCGCTGCCAGCAAAGGACTGCCCGTGGACGTCGTGCTGTCCCATATCGTCAAGCGCTTCGGCGCGCTTGCCGCCAACGACGACGTGACGGCGCGCTTCGCGCCGGGCCGCGTCCACGGCATCCTGGGCGAAAACGGGGCCGGGAAATCAACGCTCATGCGTGTCATGTGCGGCGTCCTGGCCCCGGACGCCGGCTCCATCTCCGTGGACGGCACGGCCTATGCCCGCCTGGACCCCGACGGGGCCGGCCGGCTTGGCATCGGCATGTTGGCCCAGGACCCGCTGGATTTCCCGCCGCTGGCCGTGTGGGAAAACTTCGCCCTGGGCGGCGGCCCGGTCCTGTCCCGCAGGCAAGCCCGGGAGCGCCTGGACGCCGTGTGCCGGCGCATGGACTTCGACCTGCCCCCGGACGTGGCGGTCGGCAGCCTCTCTGTGGCCGCCCGCCAGCATCTGGAGCTGGCCCGGTTGTTTGACCGCGACGTGCGTCTGCTCATCCTCGACGAACCCACCTCCGGCATCTCCCCGGCCCAGAAGGCGGCCCTGTTCGACGTGCTGCGGGCCTTTGTGGCCGACGGCCAGCGCTCGGTGGTGCTGGTCACCCACAAACTGGCCGAGGCCAGGGAGCTTTGCGACGAGGCCACGGTGCTGCGCCAGGGCAAGGTGGTGGGGCATTTCGCCGCGCCGCTGGACCCCAAGGCCCTGCTCGGGGCCATGTTCGGGGCCGACGGCGCCTGTCAGGCCGCCGTCCCGCCCAGGCCCACCGCCAGCAGCGGCGAGAGCCTGCTGACCGTGCGCGACGCCGTCATCGCCGATGAAAAACTCGTGCTCGAACCCTTTTCCCTGGACGTGCGCCCGGGCGAGATCGTCGGCGTGGCCGGCATTTCCGGCGGCGGCCAGGAAGCCTTCCTGCGCGGTCTGGCCGGCATCGCCCCGGCCGTGGCCGGCAGGCTTCGGGTCGATGGCCGGGAACTGGCTGGCAAGCCCCACAAGCGCTTTCTCGACGCCGCCGTCCATTATCTGCCCGCCTCGCGCATGGAAGAGGGCCTTTTTCCGGGCCTGACCCTGCTGGACCATGTGCGCCTGGCCTTCCCGGACCGGCGCGACGAGGCCCGGGCCATTTTCGAGGAGCGCTGCGTGGGCCGCTTCCGCCTGACCAACCAGCCCCACGCCCCGGCCGCCCGGCTTTCCGGCGGCAACCAGCAGCGCCTGCTGCTCTCCCTTGTGCCCGACGACACGCGGCTGCTTTTGGCCGACAACCCCACCCGGGGCCTGGACGCCGCCTCCATCGCCCAGATCTGGGACCATTTCCGCCAGCGCGCCGCCGGCGGCGCGGCCGTGGTCTTTTTTTCCGAGGATCTCGACGAACTCCTGGCCCAGGCCGGGCGCGTTCTCGTCTTCTACAACCGCGCCCTGGTCGCCGACCTGCGCGCCGGGGTCTTTGACGCCGGCTGCGTGGGCGACCTCATGACCGGCCGTCTGGCCCCGGGGGAGATGCCCCAATGACCGACCGCGCCGCCTTCCTGCGCCGGGCCGGCCTGTCCCTGGCCCTGGCCCTGGGCGTGACGCTCGCCATCGTGGCCGCCGCCGGCGCGCCGCCCATCGACACCCTGGCCGTGATGCTTTCCGGCGGCCTGGGCTCGGGCCAGGCCTGGCTGCGCACGCTCTCGGCGTTGGTCCCGCTGCTGTTGTGCGGCACGGCCCTGTGCGTCACCTTTGCCGCCAACCTCTGGAACATCGGCGTGGAAGGCCAGATCACCCTGGGTTCGGTCTTTTGCCTCTGGTTTTTGCGCGATTTCGGCCTCACCGGCGGCCTGCCGGGTGAGCTGGCCGTGGCCGGCTCCCTGATTGCGGCCATGGTCGGCGGCATGGCCTGGGCGCTGCTCTCGGGCGTCCTGCGCACCCACGGCCGGGTCCATGAGATTTTCTCCGGCCTGGGGCTTAATTTCGTGGCCATGGGCGTGTCGTTGTGGCTGATCCTTGGCCCCTGGAAGCGCCCGGGCATGGCCTCCATGTCCGGCACCGAGCCGCTGCCCGCCGCCTTGTGGCTGCCGGCCCTGGGCGGCAAGCCCATGAGCCTGTGGGGCCTTGTCCTGGCCGTGTGCGCCTTTGTCTTCGTGGCCTGGCTGCTGCATCGCACCTTTTTCGGCCTGACCCTGTCCGCCGTGCGCCAAAACGCCATGGCCGCCGAACGTTTGGGCCTTTCGCCCAAACGCCGGATGCTGGCCGCCATGGCCATCGGCGGGGCCTTGGCCGGCCTGTCCGGCGGCATATTGGTGGCCGGGCTCTACCACCGCCTCATCCCGTCGATCTCCGGCAACTACGGCTACACCGCCATCATGGCTGTGCTGTTGGCCTCGGGCAGCCTGCGTTTTCTGCCCCTGGCCTGTCTCTTTTTCGCCGTGCTCACCGTGGGCTCCATCCAGCTGCCCCTGTCCCTGTCGCTGGATTCCTCCCTGGCCGGCGTGGTCCAGGGGGTGCTGGTGCTGACCCTTTTCGCCGCCCGGCGCATCCTGCCGGCCGGACTCGGCGGAGGCCGGCCATGACGCTGGATTACGCCGCCGCCCTGCTCGGGGCCGTGCTGTTCGCCGCCGCGCCGCTGATTCTGGCCGCCCTGGGCGAAACCGTGTCCGAACGGGCCGGGGTCATCAACCTGTCCATGGACGGCACGGTGCTTTTCGCCGCCATGGCCGCCTTTGCCGCCGCCCGGGCCACGGGCGACCCGTGGCTGGGGCTTGTCGCCGGGGCCGGCTCCGGCGCGGCCATTGCCGCCGTCTTGGCCGTTTTCGGGCTTTTCCTCGGTGCATCCGAGCTGGCCGTGGGCTTTGTGCTGACGCTCTTTTGCCGGGAGCTGGCCTATTTCATGGGCCATGCCCAGGCGAGGCAACCCGGCCCGGATCTCGGCGCGCTGGCCATCCCGGGGCTCTCCGACCTGCCGCTGATCGGCCCGGCCGTCTTTCGCCAAAGTCCGGTGGTGATGCTCAGCCTCGTGGCCGTGGCCGTGGTCTGGTTTTTCCTCATGCGCACCCGGCCGGGGCTGGTGGTGCGGGCCGTGGGCGAAGCCCCGGCGGCGGCCGCCGCGCGCGGGCTGGCCGTAAAGAAAGTGCAGTTCGGTTGCGCGCTCATCGGCGGAGCCCTGGGGGGGCTGGCCGGCGGTTTTTATTCCCTGGCCGTCAAGCCCGGCTGGGGCCATCCCCAGGGCTGCGAGGGCGCGGGTTGGATTGCCCTGGCCATCGTCATCTTCGGCGGCTGGAAACCGGTGCGGGTGGCCCTTGGGGCGCTGTTCTTCGCCGCCATCCAGGTCTCGGGCATAGCGCTCCAGGACGTGCTGCCGGGCCTGTCCGGCACGCTGTTCCAGATCGCGCCTTTTCCGGTCATGATCCTCACCCTGCTCGTGGTCAACCTGCGCCGCTCGGCCGCCTTCCGCGAGGCGGCGCGCCGCCTGCCGCTTTTGGGCCGCTTCATGCCGCGCACGGCCGGCGGCGCGCCCGGAGCCATCGTCGGCGCCCTGGACAAGGGCTTCTAAACCAGCCCTCTTGCGCCCGCAGGGTCCGAGAGCTGCGCAGACCGTCTCCTCGCGCCCCAAACCCGGCCGGCCCGCGAAAAGACCCGATTCCCGGGCGTCGCGGTTGCCAGCCCCGGCCATTTGCGGTAACGCAAACGCCGAGTCGCCGCCAAAGCGGCAAATACCCTGCCCAATGGATGCAACCGCCATGAGAAAACGCCCGCTGACGCCGCATCTGTACTACCGGATGCCCTGGAACCTGGCCGACAACGCCATCACCTGGCTTGAGCCGACGACCAAGTGCAACCTGTACTGCGAAGGCTGCTACCGCGAGAACGATCCCTTCGGCCACAAACCCCTGGCCGACGTCATCCGCGATCTGGAGCAGGTGAAAAAGATGCGTCGCACCGACGGCATCTCCATTGCCGGCGGCGAGCCGCTTATTTACCCCGACATCGTGCCCCTGGTGCGTTACGTCGCGGCCCAGGGCTGGAAGCCCATCATCAATTCCAACGGCCAGGCGCTGACCCCGGAGCTGGTGCGCGAACTGACCGCCGCCGGCGTGGTCGGGTTCACCATGCACGTGGACTCCCACCAGGTCCGCCCCGGCTGGAAAGGGGCCAGCGAGAAAGACCTGTGCGCCCTGCGCCTCAAACTCGCCGAAATGATCCACGAGCACAGCGGCGGCACGGTGTCGTGTTCGTTTAACGCCACCATCTACCGCGACACCCTGGCCGACATCCCCATGCTCACCCGCTGGGCCCACGAGCACATCGACCTGGTCCAGACCATGGTCTACATTCTCTTCCGCTCGGCCCGAAAGCGCGGCGATTTCGACGTGTTCGCCAACGGCAAGCCCGTGGACGTCGGCAACCTCGTCTACCAGCTCGACCATCAGGAAAACCACGAGGACCTCGTCTCCCAGGAGATCGCCGACGCCATCCGGCTGGCCTATCCGGACCACGAGCCCTGCGCCTATCTCAACGGCACCGAGGACCCGCGCACCATGAAGTGGTTGCTGACGCTGCGCGCCGGCACCAAGGACGAGATCTTCGGCTACCTCGACGCCAAGTTCGCCGAATGGATGCAGGCCTTCCACCACGTGCTTTTCGGCACCTACCTGGCCTACACCCGGCCCTGCTGGACGGCCTGGCTGCAAAAGCTCATCTTCCTGACCCCTTTCAACAAGAGCCTGCGCAAGATTTTCGGCCGGCTGCTGCTCAAGCCCAAGCAGTGGACCAAGCCCATCCACATCCAGTCCATCATGGTCATCCAGCCCTGCGACCTCTTTGACGACGGCCGCCAGAACATGTGCGACGGCTGCCCCGACGCCATCTACTACCAGGACAAGCTGGTCTGGAGCTGCCGGGTGGACGAGCTGGAGAAGTTCGGCGCGTTTATTCAGTGCGCCCCGCGCGGCTGCTGCGGCGGCGGGGCCAAGACGGCCCCGGCTCCCGCGCCCCAGGCGGCTGCCGAGCCGGCCGCCGAACCCGTCAAGGCTCCCGAACCCGCTCCTGAGCCGGTGAAGGAACCTGAGCCGACCCCCGCGCCCCAGCCCGAACCGACCCCGGCTCCCGAACCGACCCCGGAACCCGAACCCGTGGCCCAGCCCGAGCCGCGGCCGGAACCCGCTCCAGCCCCCGAGCCCGCGCCCCAACCGGAGCCGACGCCTGAGCCGGAACCCGAACCCCAGCCCGAACCGGCTCCTGCTCCTGCACCGGAACCGGAGCCGGAGCCGGCCCCAGAGCCGCAGCCGGAACCTGAGCCGCAGCCCGTGCCGGCCCCCCGCATCGAGACCGCCCCGGCCACCAAGGGCATCAGCGATCCCGTGGTGAAGGTGGATCTGCCGCCGGCCGTGGCCGCGCCCGAACCGGCCCCGGCCCCGGAACCGACGCCCGCGCCGGCTGCTCCGGAACCGGCCAAGGCCGTCAAAGCGGCGCCGGCCGCCGAAGCCAAACCGGCCAAGCCCGCCAAGACGGCCAAGCCCGCCGCCGAAAAGCCGGCCAAGAAAGCCGGCAAGGCCGCCAAGAAAAAGACCAAGGGCCGCTAGTCGTACCGTCTGAACTTCCCTTCCGGCCGCCCCGCGCGGCCGGAAGGGGGAACACCTGATGCCCCCCAAATCCCCCGAGCCAAGCAAAACGTCCAAGCCGTCCTACGGCATCCTGTCCAAATTTCTGCAACTGGCCGGCGCGCAGTGGATTCACGACGGCCTGCATACCTTTTTCCTGATCTACCTTGCTCGCCTGTCCTCCAGCGACTACGGCGAATTCATGGTCGCTTTCGGCCTGGCCTCCATCATCCTTTTTCTCGGCGAATTCGGCCTCAACCAACCCCTGGTCTCGTCGCTGTGCAAGAAGTACAGCCACAAGGGCGACATCCTGGCCCAGTACACCCTGCTCAAGGGCGCGCTCCTGGTGGCCGGCTGGCTGGGCGTGGCCGTCTTCATCCACTGGCAGGGCTATACGCCGGGACTCAAAAACCTCGTCCTGGTCATCTCGGCCGGCGTGGGCCTGGAAGCCATCGCCAGCTCGTTTTTCGTGGCCATCCGGGTGGAAGGCCGGCAGGACATCGAGGGCCGCATCCGGGTGGTGTCGGGCATCCTGGGCTACGGCTACGCCATTTCGCTTCTGGCCCTTGGAGCCGCGCCGCACTGGATCGCACTGTTCAAGCTCATTGAAAACGTCGTCAACCTCATCGGCGGCGTCTGGATGGCGCTCAAATTCACCAATTTCGACGGCCTGTCGCTTAAGCGCAAATCCCTGGCCCGCACCTGGGCCACGGCCAAAAACGGCATGGTCTTCGTGCTCATGGCCCTGGCCGCCATCCTCTACAACAAGGCCAACCTCTACTTCCTGCAAAATCAGGCCGGCCCCACCAAGGTGGCCCAGTACAGCGTCACCTGGGAGCTGGTGGACGGCATCTCCATCCTGGTCTCCAACCTGCTCCTGCGCAGCATCCTCTACCCGCTGTTCGTGCGGTTGTGGAAAAGCGACAAGAGCGAATTCACCCGTCTGGCCAACAACTCCGTGCGTTGGCTCATCGGCGCGTCCATTCCCATCATGTTCGTGCTGTATATCGAGTCCGACCGTTTGATCGGCCTGATCTACGGCGGGGCCTACTACGACGCCATGTGGATGCAAAAATGGCTGGTCGGCACCATCATCTGCGGCTTCATCCACAACCTCGCCGCCTATCTCATGATGAGCCAGGGCAAGCAGCGGCTGCTGCTGTTCGTCTACATCGGCGGGCTGGCCCTAAACCTCGTCCTGTGCGCCACGCTCATTCCCATGGACCCGCTGCTCGGCGCCTGCCTGTCCATGCTCATCACCAAGGCGGCCGTGGCCGTGACCACCACCACCTACTGCCAGATCACCATGCGCATCATCGACCTCAAGTCCATGTGGCGCATCGCGGCGGCCTGCCTGGCCGGCGCGGGGCTCTATTTCGCCACCTGCCGGCTGGGCGTGCGCGAGATCCCGGAAGTATTGGCCCTGGTTCCCTTCGGTTTCCTGATCCTGCAATGGCGCAAGGAACTCAAGGCCCAGAAGGCCCAGGTCGGCATGGCTTAAGCAGCCGGGAAGACGCTTGGCTCAGGCCCGGCCCTGCAGCTCGCCCATGACGTGCCGGTTCTGCTTGTACCAGAGGTCGGCGTAAAGCGGACAGGTGCGCAGCAGTTCATCATGGGGGGCGTTGCCGATGATCTGCCCCTTTTCCATCACGATGATCGAATGGCACATGGTGAGCATGGACAGGCGGTGGCTCACGATGAGCATGGTCCGGCCGTGGGCGATGGCCGTGAGGTTGGCCTGGATGATGGCCTCGGACTCGGCGTCCAGGGCGCTGGTGGCTTCGTCCAGGATGAGGATGGACGGCTGGGTCAACAGCGTCCGGGCGATGGACACCCGCTGGCGCTGGCCGCCGGAGAGGTTGGAACCGCCCTCGTAAAGCGGCGTGTCGTAGCCGTTGGGCAGGTTCTGGATGAACTCGTCGGCCCCGGCCATGCGCGCGGCGAACACGATTTCCTCGAAGGTGGCCGAAGGTTTGGTGATGGCGATGTTCTCCCGGATGGAGCCTTCGAACAGGAAACTTTCCTGGAGCACCACGCCGATGGAGCGCCGCATGTGGGCCAGATCGAAGTCCCGCATGTCCGTGCCGTCGAAGGTGATGCGCCCCTGCTGCAGGGGATACAGCCCCTGGATAAGCCGCGTCAGGGTCGATTTGCCGGAACCGGAACGACCCACGACGCCGATGATGGAGCCGGCCGGAAAGTACAGGGAAATGTCGGTGAGGGCTGGAGGCGCGCTGGCCGCGTAGCGGAAGGTCACGCGTTCAATGCCGATGGAACCCGCGATAGGCGACGTGAGCCCCCTGACGTTGTGGGACTGCTCGGTGGGGCGGTTGAGAATGAGGCCAAGCATGCCCACGGACACGGCGACTTCCTGGTATTCGTGGAGCAGGGAAACGATCTTGCACATCGGCGCGGTGATCAGGTTGCTGAGCATGACGAAAGCGATGAGGCCGCCAGCGGTCATCTCCTGGTCAATGGCCAAATGGCAGCCGTACCAGATGAGCAGGACGCGAAGCAGGGCCTGAAGAAATTCACTAAAACCACGAACTTTCAGGGAAAGCTTGCGGATTTGGAAATTCCGCGAAATGGTCTGGGCCGCGTCGGCCTCGATGCGTCTGAACCGGGTCGGTTCGAGGGCCAGGGCCTTGATGGTGGCCATGCCGCGCAGGGTTTCAACCATGTAGCGGTTTTTCACGGATTCGGCGTGCTGCAACTGGTGCATCGCGTAACGAAAACTCTTCATGGTCACGAACATGATCAGGGTAACAAGAGAGGTCATCGCTATAACGATGAACGTCATCTTCCAAGAATAGAAGAACAACACGGGAAGCACAACGACAATGGTGCTCAGGTCGAACAGCGTCGTCAACAGGGAGCCAGTCATGAATTCCCGGATACGTTCTTTTTGAAACATATACCGGGTAATCAGACCGATGGGCGTAAAATCAAAAAAATCGATGGGCAGCCGCAGAATATGGCTGAAGATGGTCTTGTCGAGACGAAGATCTATCTTGCTGGTGGCAAACAGGATAATGAAGTCTTTGAGATATTGCAGCACTCGATCGAAAATCGTCACCGCAATCATGGAGACGGACAAAACAAGAAGCGTGGAAAGGGCTCGATGGCCGACGGCCTTGTCGAAAGCCAGCTGGATATAGACAGGAAACGCGATCGCCAGGCAGTTCACAAAAATCGTGGCCAACGCCACATCACGGAACAGGGACTTGTGTCGAGCGATTTCAGGGATGAACCAGTCCAGCCCAAACGGCTTGTGGGTATCCTTGGTGGTATAGATTTTTTTAAACAGGAGGGCGTCGCCATCCCATTGTGATTCCATAGTCGCTTGATCAAGGAACTGAAACTCCAACGTCCCAAGGCTCGGATCGACGATCGCGACGTCACCGTCATTGTAGTCGTTGCGGACGCCGGAAACTATGATATACTTGCCGGAACGCAGTCGGGCAATGAGCGGGAAAACGTTGCCAAGGAAAAAGAGCCTCTTCCAACCGAGTTTAATTTGACGCGTCTTGAAGTTGTTATCCTTGCCCATGCGCCCCAACTGTTTCATAGAGATCGAATCGTCATGAATACCATAACGATGCGAGAGGCTGTCCATGGTCAAGTCTATGCCGTAATGCCTCGCCAACAGCAGAAAACACATCATGCCCGTATTGTGTCTGAACGTCTCGCTGGCCATGGAAATGGGCTACCTCGCGTGTTCGCCGACCCGGCGGGTCTGTGCGGGTCAACACTTGTCCGGGCGAAAGACTTGCAAAATAGGGGGTTCGCTTCTAGGAAGAAATCATCCCCGGATGGGTATGCCTTGACGCTGCCCCGAGAAGGAGCGGTCATGCTTGATGAGCAATTGAAAGGCCCCTTGAATCTGCAATACAAACCAGAGCCTCAGACGGAAACCGTGTCCGCCACATCTTCCGAGCAACCCAGACCCGAAGTTGGCCCCTCGAGCCTTATCGGTCGCCGGGGCGACAACATGACGCTCCATACCCAGGGCGCTTACAAACCAAATCACGAGAAGCACCTTTGGGGCTGGGCCTGGAAAGACCTTGCCGCTGCGTTTCTTGGCCTAGTGCGAATCTTTACGCCGACCAAACGCCAATAGTTTCCAGAAAGCCGGCGCCCTCGTAACGATGCTCCTGGAGACAGACAGATCCGGGACAACATTCAGGCAGAAAAAAGCGAGCAAGACTTTACGCCCTGCGCTCCGAGTCGGGCGATACGGAGCCAAGCACTGAAAATTTTCATCGTTCGTTCCAACGGATAGCTAACGCGCCGCCAGGGCAATCTTCAACCGTTGCTTGCCGGGAACCAGCGCCTGCCAACACATGACTCGGTGTTTTTCCCGAAAAGGCATCGGTTCCAAGCAAGCTTATTTGGCCGGCAAACTCATCACAAACAGACTCAGCGACCCGTCCTCATCCCGAAAGACATTGCCCGTCAGCGTCACGGACTGTCCCTTGAACTTCTTGTGAAATGTCTCTTCCTGCTCCAGGCTCACTTCCTCGGGCGTCAGCACCATGTAGCTGGTGCCGTCCTCGGTGGTGACGAGCAGGCCGTCGGCATAGTCGTCCTCAACGATGCCGGTTATCGTAACGCCGGTCTTCAGCGGCTTGCCGTCGTCATCAGCCTTGGCCGCGCCAGCCGGGCCGGCGGCCAGCGCCATCAGGCAAACCAGAAGCACAGCGGCCATGAGTCCAGGGTAATATCGGTGCAGTTTCATAAAATCTCCACGCGTCCGTATCATGCGCCAAGCGGCTCGGGCCGACGCGCCATGCCCTCGCGGACTGCATGTATACCGGAACGTTCGGCCCGGCAATCGTCCCAAGGCCCCTGGAATGCCTTGCCATAATTCTTTTCTATGCAGTATGTCGGGACATGGTCCAAAATGACGAAACCCTGGCCGGGCTGCTGCGTCGAAACGCCGGGATCCGAGGCGGCGCGACGGCCATCCTGGCCGGCGACGCGTCCGTGTCCCACGAAGCCCTGGCCGAGGCCGCCCTGCGTCTGGCCGGCGGTTTGGCGAACCTGGGTCTGGCCCCGGGCCAACGCCTGGCCGTCTATGCCCGTAAAACGCCCCAGGCTGTTACCGCCTTCCTGGCCGCCGCCGCGGCCGGCGGCGTCTTTTTCCCCCTGGACCCCAACCAGCCGCCTGAGGTGACCCGGGCCATCCTCGACCGCCTGGCCCCGGCGGTCCTGGTCGTGGCCGCCGAATACCTGCCGGCCCTGGCCGCCCTTTACCCCGAGGGCGCGCCCCTGCCCACGGTGGTCTGCGACGGGCCGGCTCCGGCGGGAACGCCGGTCCTGGCCGAGCTGGCCGCCGGCCCCATGCCGGCCGCCCTGCCCCGGGTCCAACCCGACGACCCGGTCTATTTGAACTTCACCTCCGGCACCACCGGCGCGCCCAAGGGCGCGGTGACGACCCTGGGCAACCTCCTGGCCAATACCGCGGCCGCCATAGACGCTTTCGCCCTGACCCCCGACGACGTGCACCTGTGCATGATGCCGGTTTTCGTCCACCCCCACGAGACCCTGCTGCGCCCCCTGGCCCTGGGCGGAACCATGGTCCTTTGCGACCGGGTCTCGTCCCGGGCCGTGGCCGAGGCCTGTTCCCGCCACAAAGTCACGGCGCTGATGGCCGTGGCCGCCATCTACGAAACCTTGCTGCGTCTGCCGGCCGGGGCGGACAATCCGCTTGCCGCCGTGCGCCTGGCCGAATCCGGCGGCATGCACGTGCCCTCGGCCCTGGCCGCCGGCCTGCGGCAGCGTTTCGGCGCGTCCATCCTGCCCGTCTGGGGCAGCACCGAAACCACGGGGGTGGCCCTGGCCAACCGGCCGGGCGACGAATACGAACCGTGCTGCCTGGGCCGGCCCGTGCCCGGCTACGACGTGGCCGTCGTGGGCGAGGACGGTTCGCCCTGCGCTCCCGGCGAACCCGGCGAACTGGTGATTTCCGGGCCGGGCGTGTGCCCGGGCTATTTCGGCGAGGAGCCGCGACCGGAATTTCGCCTCTACGGCGGCCGCTTTCGCACCGGCGACGAGGTCTTTCACGACGGAGACGGACGCTTTTTCTTTGCCGGCCGCCAGTCCATGCTGCTCAAAGTCGGAGGCATGAAGGTCTTCCCCGTGGAAATCGAGGAGGCCTTGCGCCAGCACCCGGACGTGGCCGAGGCCGTGGTCATTCCCGTGGCCGACGCCCTGCGCGGCGAGGCGGCCAAGGCCGTGGTCGCCCCGAAAAACGGCGCGTCCTTAAGTCCCGGCGAGCTGCGCCGCTTCCTGTCCGGCCGGCTGCACCGCCTGAAAATGCCGCGGGTCATCGAAATCCGCGACACCCTTCCCCGCACCCCAGGAGGCAAAATCGCATGGCGCGCCCTTGTGTCGGACTCGCCCACGCCGTAATCGGCGAGGCCCCGGATAATTACACCGAGGCCGGCCTGGCCGCCGTGACGGGGCTCGTCGCGCGGGCCGTGGCCGCCTGCTGCGACCTGCCCGGACTGGTTGGCGGCAAGTCGGTCTTTCTCAAGCCCAATCTCGTGCGGCCCAACCCGGCCAGCCCCCGGTCGGTGGTCACCGACGAACGGGTGATCCTGGCCATGGTCCGACTCCTTGTCCGGTCCGGAGCGCGGTCCGTTGCCGTGGGCGACAATCCGGGCTGGGGCCTGTCCCTGCTGGAGGCCACCGCCGGCCTGTCCGGTTTCGTGCGCCGCCTGGAAACCGAAGGCGCGACCCTGGTGGCCTTCGACGCCGAGCCGCCGGTCCCGGTGCCCAATCCCGGGGCCTTTCTCTTCGACCCCGTGCCCCTGCCCCGGGCCGTGCTTGAGGCCGACGTCTACATCAACCTGCCCAAGATGAAGACCCACGTGCACACCCTGGTGACCCTGGGCATCAAAAACCAGTACGGACTTATTCTCGACGACAACCGGATGCCGTTTCACCGCAACGACATCAACCTCAAGATCGTGGACATCCTGCGGGCCATCCGGCCCCGGCTGACCGTGGTGGACGGGCTGTGGGCCGTGCAGGGCCAGGCCCCGCTGTCCGGCTCCAGCCTGCCGGACATGAACGTCGTCGTGGCCGGCACGGACGTCTGCGCCGTGGATACGGTCTGCGCCGACCTCATGGGCATCGCCGCCGACGAGGTGGCCATGCTGCGCCTGGCCCGCCAGGAGGGCCTGGGCGAGACCGACCTGGCCGCCATCGACGTGGTCGGCGACGATCCGGACCGCTGCCGCCGACGCTTTACCCGGCCGGTGCTCAGCTCCATGGGGGCCTATCCCGCCGTGCGGGTCATCGAAGGCGGGGCCTGCCAGGGCTGCCAGTCGGCCCTGCGCCACGCCCTGGACAAGCTCGCGTCCGAGGACGGCTTCGCCGCCGGCACGCCCCACACCGTCTATCTCGGCGTGCCCATGCCCCAGGCTGTCAATCTGCCAAACGTGCCCGGCCAGCTGTGGTGCTTCGGGGCCTGCGCCGCGCCCCTGGCCTTTGACGTGCGCCGGCCGGGAAACGTGGCCCGCTTCGTGGCCGGCTGCCCGCCGCACATTCTCGACTTCTACAAGGCCTACAAGGCAGCGACCCGGTGACGTCTCCCGGCCGCGACGGCCCAGGCCGCCGCCCCCCTGCCTTGACAGACCATCGCCAGCATCGCACACCCCCTGGGCGCGACGTTGCGCCAAAGGACACCACGCCATGCGCGTCGCCCTGATCTCCCCCTATCCCGACATCACCGCTTACGGCCTGCGCTCCATCGCCGCCTTTCTCAAGGCCCGGGGCCTGGCCGTGCGCCTGATCCTTCTGCCCGATCCCCTGGGTGACGCCCTGCTGGACGCCCCGGCCCGCTACCCGGACCGGGTCATGGCCGATCTGGCCCGGCTGTGCGCCGGTTGTTCCCTGGTCGGGATGTCGCTGATGACCAACTACGTGGACAACGCCGTGCAGATCACCCGGGCGCTTGCGGCCGCCGGCGGCCCGCCCGTGGTCTGGGGCGGGGTGCATCCGACCATCCGGCCCGAGGAATGCCTGGCCGTCGCCGACTACGTGTGCGTGGGCGACGGCGAGGAAGCCATGGCCGATCTGGCCGAAGCCCTGGCGGCCGGCAGCGACGCCACGGCCATCCCCAACATCTGGACCCGGCGCGCCGACGGCTCCCTGGCCCAAAATCCGGTGCGTCCCCTGACCCAGGACCTCGACAGCCTGCCGCCCCCGGACTGGTCCCACGACGACCACCACATCTGGGACCCCGAGCACGCCGAAAACGGCATCGTGCCCCTGACCCCGGCCATGACCGAGGCGCTGCTCGCCCGGGGCACGGTGTCGCGGCTGCTGGGCCGGATCGGCTACCAGACCATGACCGGCCGGGGCTGCCCGCACCGCTGCGCCTACTGCGTCAACGACGCGGTCAAGGCCCTGTACGGGGCCAAGGGCTATCTGCGCTGGCGCGGCACCGAACATGTCATGGCCGAACTGGAGACCGTGCGCCGGGTTCTCCCCCACATCGGCTACGTCTGGATCTCCGACGACGCCTTTTTCGCCCGGCCCCTGGAAGAAATCCGGGAGTTTTGCCGCCAGTGGAAGGCCCGGGTCGGCCTGCCGTTTACCTGCCTCGGTTCGCCGGCCACCATCACCCGGGAAAAGCTCGACGCCCTGACCGACGCCGGACTGTGTTATCTGCAAATGGGCGTCCAGACCGGCTCGGCCCGCATCCAGGAACTGTTCAACCGCAAGGCCATGGGCAACGCGGTGATGTTACAAGCCATGGCCGTCATCAACGCCTACAAGGACAAGCTCCTGCCGCCGAGCTACGACTTCATCCTGGACACGCCCTACGAGACGCTGGCCGACCGTCTGGAATCGGTGCGCTTCATCGCCCAGATCCCCAAGCCCTTCCGCTTGCAGCCCTTTTCGCTGGTGCTCTACCCCGGCACCAAGCTCCACGCCATGGCCGCCGCCGACGGGTTTCTCACTGACGAGCGCCGGCAGGTCTATACCAAAAGCTACACCATGCGCCGGCCGGACTACGTCAACCTGCTGATCCTGCTCGCCAAGGGCGGCCGGATGCCGTCGAAGCTCCTGGCATGGCTGGCCTGCGACGCCGTGGCCGTGCCCCTGTCCCAGCCGGTCATGGCCCCGGTCTGGCGGGCAGTGTTCGCCCTGGCCGAACCGGTCAAAAAGCTCCTGCGCCTGGCCCGAAGCTGGCGCGCCCGGCCGGGGGACCGCGCGTGAGAATCGCCCTGGTCCAATCCTGGCTCGGCCCCGGGGCCACGGGCCCGGTCTTTCCCATCGGCCTGGCCTCCCTGGCCGCCAGCCTCACGGGACACACCGTGGCTGCCTTTGACCCCAACGTGGCCAGCGGCGACCCCATGCCCGCCCTGGCAGGGTTCCTGCGCGACTTCGCCCCGGACCTCACCGGCATATCCCTGCGCAACATCGACTCCACCAACACCCGGGTCAACGTCTCCTATCTGCCGCCCTTTGGCGAGACCGTGGCTGTGGCCCGGCAGGAGACATCCGGGCCGGTGGTGGTCGGCGGGGCCGGTTTTTCCATGTTCGCCGAGGCCGTCATGGCCGGCTGGCCGGCCATCGACCACGGCGTGGCCCTGGAAGGCGAAGCCGCCTTCGCCGCCCTGGCCGCGACCTTGCAAGCCGGCGGCGATCCGGCCGCCGTACCCTCGCTCTGGACCCGCCGGGCAGACGGCAGCCCGTTTTTCACCGGCCCCTCGGACAAGATCGACCTTGCCGCCCTGCCCTCGCCGGATTTTTCCATCCTGCCCCTGGCCCCCTACGTCGCCGTGCCCTGGGGCGTGGGCGTCGAGACCAAGCGCGGCTGCGCCCTTGCCTGCGTCTACTGTCCCTACGGGTTCCTCAACGGCCGGCGCTACCGCCGCAAAGCGCCCCGGCAGGTGGCGGCCGAGGTCGTCGCCCTTCGCGACGTCCACGGCGCGCGGCGGTTTACCTTTCTCGATTCGGTCTTCAACCTGCCTGCCGACCATGCCGCCGCCGTCCTGGAGGCCCTTATCGAAGCCGGCTCGCCCTTGCCCTGGTCGGCCTGGTTCGCCGAACGGGGGCTGACGCGCGATTTCCTGATCCTGGCCCGCCGGGCCGGCTGCGACACCGTGATCTTTTCCCCCGACGCCTTTGGCGATGAGGCGTTAAACGCCCTGGGCAAGGCCTCGTCCGTGGCCGAGATCGAGGCCGCCTACGCCCTGGTGCGCGACCTGGGCTGTTTCGAGGTCAGCTACAATTTCTTTAAAAACCCGCCCGGCCAGACCGCCAGGGCCGCCCTGGCCATGCTGCGCTTTATCCTCAAGGCCCGCCGCGAGATGGGCAGAAAGGCCCACTTCGAACTCAACAGCATCCGGGTCGAGCCCCATACCGCCCTGGCCCGCCGGGCCGTGGCCGAGGGAATCATCCCCCCGGACGCCGACTTGCTTGCGCCGGTCATGTACACCCAGCCAAAAACCGCCTGGATCGAAAAAGGCTTCGATCTGCTGCTGCGGGCCGCCGGGAAATAGCCGTGCGCGTACGCGAAAGCTTTTCTCGCGACCTGCTGCGCCTTTTCGTGTGGTATCCCCTGCGCCTTGTCGCCGAGCGCCTGCCGCCCCGGACGGCCATGGCCCTCTACCGGGCCATGGGCCGGCTCCACGCCGCCCTGTCCCGGGGCCGGGCCGGGCGCATCGCTATCGCCGCCCGGGCCGTTAATCCCGCCCTTGCCGAGGCCGGGGCGAAACAAGCCGTGCTCGACGCCTTCGCCACCCACTACGTCAACCAGCTCATTGTCTTTCAATTGCCGCGCCTGACCGCCGCCAATTTCCACGAACTGCTGGAAATCGACGGCCTGGACCGCCTGGGACTGGCCCTGGCCCACGGCCGGGGCGCGGTCATCCCCATCGGCCATTTCGGCCCGACCCAGCTGCCCCTGGCCGCCCTGGGGGCGCTGGGCTTCCCCATGGTCCAGATCGGCCACCTTTCGGACGAGGGCTTGTCGTTTGTCGGCCGCCGCGTGGCCTTCCGCCTGCGGGCGCGCTACGAAGCCCGCATCCCGGCCCGCATCGTGCCGCCCGGGCCGGGCGTGCGCCAGGCGCTCACCCAGCTGCGCGCCGGCGGCGTGGTCATGACCACGGCCGACGACGGCCCGGGCCAGCCTCCCTTCGGCCATCACGCCACGGTGGATTTCCCGGGCGGCGCACTGTCCGTGCCCCTTGGCCCGGCCCGGCTGGCCCTGTCAGCCGGGGCGGCCCTTGTGCCGGGCTTTCTCGAACCCGGACGCGACGCCCCCTTCCGTTTTGTTCTGGACGCGCCCATCGCCACGC
The DNA here is from genome assembly GCF_004135975.1 of Solidesulfovibrio carbinolicus. Lineage (NCBI taxonomy): Bacteria > Pseudomonadati > Thermodesulfobacteriota > Desulfovibrionia > Desulfovibrionales > Desulfovibrionaceae > Solidesulfovibrio > Solidesulfovibrio carbinolicus. Next base: position 4,281,660 of record NZ_CP026538.1, read on the forward strand.
CCCGGGACACGGACCGCGACGCGGCCGCCCTGGTCATGACCCGGGAGTTCATGGCCCGCTACGCCGACCGGGTCGCCTCCCGCCCCGGCTGGTGGCATGGCCTGGAAAGCCATCTTTTTCCTTGAAGCCCGCGCCCCCCTCGGACACAATCGCGCCCCAACGCCACCGCCAAAGCGAGCCTGCCCATGAAAAACGCCATGCTGCTGTCCGTCGTCATCCCGGCCTACAACGAAGAAGGCAACATCACCGCCACCATTGACGGCATCCGCGCCGTGCTGCGCCGCGAAGGCGTCCCCTACGAACTGGTGCTGGTCAACGACAACAGCGCCGACGCCACCGGCTCCGTCCTCGACGCCCTGGCCCAGGCCGACCCGGGCGTGGTGGTCGTCCACCGCGAACCGCCGCGCGGCTTCGGCCGGGCCGTGCGCGCCGGCCTGGAACGGGCCAGCGGCGACGTCATCGTCATTTGCATGGCCGACCTGTCCGATGATCCCGAAGACATCATCAAGTACTACCGCAAGATCGAGGAAGGCTACGACTGCGTCTTCGGTTCGCGCTTCATGCGCGGCTCGCGCTGCGTCAATTACCCCAGGCTCAAGCTCTTCGTGAACCGCCTCGTCAACAAGATGATGCAGATCATGTTCTGGACGCGCTTTAATGACCTGACCAATTCCTTCAAGGCCTACCGCTCCTACGTCATCCGCGACATCATGCCGCTCAAGGCTTGCCACTTCAACATCACCATCGAACTGTCGCTCAATACGCTTATTCGCGGCTACACCATCGCCATGGTCCCCATCTCCTGGCAGGGCCGCACCTGGGGCAGCTCCAACCTGCACCTGACCGAAATGGGCCGGCGCTACCTGAGCACCCTGCTGCGGGCCTGGTTCGAGAAAAACCTCATCCTCGACGACCTCATGGCCGAATCCATGGCCCACCGCACCCGGCTGGCCGAAAAGGCCGCCGGCCTCGAAGGCCGCGTCGACTCCCTGGAACGCCGGCTTGCCGCTGTCGAGGCCAGAGTGGAGAATTAAGCTGGGAGAAGAGGAAGATGCCTTGTATGTTTCCCCATCGAGGCTAACTTGACGGGGTCAAGGGGACGATAGGTCGAAATTGCCTTGAGTTTTAAGCTCGAGCCGGAGCCATGATCGTCGTCCCCTTCTTCCATGAAGCCCGAACCGTTGCTTGGGCTAAAAGCCCGTATCACAAGGCTGGGTACTGGAGGATTTTACATGGCTGCTGACTGTTTCATCGGAATTGATGTCTCTAAGGAAACGCTTGATGTCCACACACTTCCCGACGGAAATGACTTTCAATTCGTCAACGACCCCGATGGTATAAAAGCCATCTGCAGAAAATTTTCCAAGTTTCGTCCGACTCTTGTTATCATCGAGGCGACTGGTGGCCTTCAGATTCCTGTTGCCACAGCGTTGAGTCTCAAGAAATTCCCCGTTGTAGTCATCAACCCCCGCCAGGCTCGGGATTTTGCGCGAGCTAAAGGGCGGCTGGCTAAAACGGACAAGATTGACGCTGAGATTCTTGCTCTCTTTGGCAAACAGATGGAGCCTGAAGTACGCCCTTTGAAGGACGAGGAAGCACAAGAAATGAGTTCGCTAATGTCCAGGCGCAACCAACTCATTCGAATGCTCGTCATGGAAAAGAACCGTTTTACTCGTGCTTATGGTTCTGTAAGAACAGATATCGAGAAGAATATTAACTGGCTTGAGGAGCGATTGTCTGAGATCGACACGCATCTTGGCAAAGTAGTACGAGCGAGTCCGATTTGGCGTGAGCGAGACAATTTGCTCCGGAGCGTTCCAGGTGTCGGAGATGTCCTGTCAAGATCGCTTCTTTCCAATTTACCTGAGCTTGGAACATTGAATCGTCGGGAGATCGCTGCTCTTGTTGGGGTTGCCCCTTTGAATTGCGACAGCGGAAAGCGTCGAGGAAAGCGTCGTGTATGGGGCGGTCGAAGTGATGTTCGATCTGTATTATATATGGCTGTCTTGTTAGCTAAAAAATACAATCCCGTCATACGTGATTTTTACAATCGTCTCAAGGAAGCCGGTAAACCACATAAGGTCGCCGCAGTTGCTTCGATGCGAAAGTTGATAACGATTTTAAATGCGATGGTGCGATCCGGGCAACCGTGGGGACAGTGCGCGCACACGGCGTAGACCCCTGATTATCGGTTGACTCCGAACACCGTTGCTCCGGCGGCCGGGGGCCTGAGGCCCCCGGACCCCCCATAGGGGGTATAAAGGACGCGACATGGCCGATATTTTGGTTGTAAATGCCCCATTTTTGCCCAAATTCTCCCGGCCCCAGCGCTCCCCGGCCGTGACCAAGAGCGGCACGCTCTATTTCCCGCTGTTTTTGGCCCAGGCCGTGGCCGTGCTCGAAGCCGACGACTTCGAGGTCGTCTTCGTGGACGCCCCGGCCGCCGGCCTGGACCTCGACGCCGTCGTGGCCCGGGCCAAGGCCGAAACGCCGTTTTTAGCCGTGCTGGACACCTCCACCCCGAGCATCGACGCCGACATCAAGGCCGCCGCCGCCCTGAAAAAAGCCCTGCCCGGACTGACCACCGTGCTGGTCGGCCCCCATGCCACGGCCCTGGCCGGCAAGGTGCTCCAGGACGGACGCGGGGCCGTGGACGCCGTGGCCCGGCGCGAGTACGAGGCCACCGTCCTGGAACTGGCCCGGCTCCTGGCCGCCGGCCCGGCCACGCCGCAGCGCCTGGCCACCGTGGACGGCCTGTCGTTTCTGGGGGCAGGGGGCGTCGTCGTCCACAACCCGGACCGGCCCTTCATCAAGGACCTCGACGCCCTGCCGCCCGTGGCCCCGGTCTACGCCCGTCACCTCGACATCCGGCACTATTTCAATCCCAACGCCAAACCGCCCATGGTCACCCTGGCCACTTCGCGCGGCTGCCCGTTTCGTTGCTCGTTTTGCCTGCATCCGCAAACGCTGACCGGCCGCACCGCCCGCTGCCGCTCCATCGACAAGGTCCTGGACGAAGTCGCCTGGTGCCTGGACCACTTCCCGGGCCTGCGCACCATCTTTTTCGAGGACGATACCCTGACCGCCGACAAGGTCCGCTGCCGGGCCTTTTGCCAGGCCATCATCCGCCGGGGGCTGGTGTTCGAGTGGACGGCCAACGCCCGGGCCGACCTGGACCCGGACCTCATGCATCTCATGCGCCGGGCTGGCTGCCGCCAGTTGTGCGTGGGCTTCGAATCGGCCGACCCGACAGCCCTTTCGGCCATGAAAAAGGGGCTGGGGGCCGAGCGCATGCGGCAGTTTCGGGCCGACGCCGCCGCCGCCGGCCTCAAGATCCATGGCTGCTTCATCTTCGGCTTCCCCGGCGACACCAGACAGTCCATCCTGGCCACCATCGACTTCGCCCTGGACCTCAATCCCGAGACCGCCCAGTTCTATCCGGTCATGGTCTATCCCGGCACCGAGGCCTACGCCGACTACGAAGCGCGAGGGTTTATCGCCGCCGGCCGCTGGCGCGACTGGCTCACCCCCGAGGGCCTGCACGGCTGCGTGGTGCGCAACGAGTCGCTGTATCCGGCCGAGATCGTGCGCCTGTGCGACCTGGCCCGCAAACGGTTCTACCTGCGGCCGCAATTTCTTATCCGCCGCGCCCTGGCCGCCCTGGCAAGCCCCGGCGAAATGGCCCGGACCCTGCGGGCCGGCCGGGTGTTTTTCAAGCATCTGCTGCGCGGCTCCAAGGTGTAAGGGGAGTGCCATGCCCCGCCTGACCGTCGTCATTCCGGCCTACAACGCCGCCGCCACCCTGGGCGACGCCTTGGACGCCCTGGCGACCCAGACCATCCCCCAGTCGGCGTTTTCCGTCATCGTGGTCGATGACGGTTCCAGCGACGCCACCGCCGCCCTGGCCCGGGCCAAGGGCGCGACCGTCATTTCCCAGCCAAACGCCGGCCCGGCCGCCGCCCGCAACGCCGGAGCCGCCGCCGCTCCGCCGGATTGCGACATCCTTGTTTTCACCGACGCCGACTGCGCCCCGGCCCCGGATTTCCTGGCCCGTCTCACCGCCCCCCTGGACGATGGGGCCGTTGCTGGCGTCCAGGGCGCCTACCGCACCCGGCAGACCTCGCTTGTCGCCCGGTTTGCCCAGATCGAGTTCGAGGACCGCTACGCCTATGTCGCCAGGCGTCCGGCCATCGACCTGGTGGCCACCTACGCCGCCGCCTACCGCCGCGCGGTGTTCGATGGGGCCGGAGGCTTCGACACGTCCTTCCGGACGGCCGACAACGAGGACACCGAGCTGTCCTACCGGCTGGCCGCGGCCGGCCACCGGCTGGTCTTCGCCCCGGACGCCATGGTCTATCATCGCCATCCGGCCACCCTGGGCCGCTACTTGACCATCAAGGCCAGCCGGGCCTTTTGGCGGCTTCGGGCCTGCCGGGAGCACCCCGAAAAGCTCGTGCGCGACGGCTACACCCCGCCGGTCATCCGCCTCCAGACCATCCTGGCCGGGCTGTTCACCCTGTCCACGGTCCTGGCCCCGTTCTCCCGGCCGGCCGGCCTGTTCGCCCTGGTTGCCCTGGCCGGGCTGCTGGGCAGCGCCCTGCCCTTTGCCCGCTTCGCCGCCGGGCGCGACAGGACCGTGGCCCGATTGGCCCCGATGTTCGTCACGCTGCGCTCCCTGGCCTTTGCCGCCGGTCTGGCCTGGGGACTGGCCGACCGCGTGCTGTCCCGGACAGCCTGCCGCGCCCCTCACGAAAAAACCAGAAACCGGGTGGGCCTTGATCTCCACACCATTTCCGGCATCCGCCAGGGGTCGCGCACCTACATCGAGGCCCTGGCCGCCCGGTTGCCTGAGGCCGCCCCGGACCTCGACTTCGTCTTCTACGCCACCCGCGATGGCCTGGACGCGGCCCGCACCCTGGCCGGGAGCGCACCGAACGTCACGGTGCGCGAAATCCCCGCCGGCCGTTTCGCCCGGCTGATCGCCCCCTTCCCCTGGAGGCTGGCCCGGGAGGTGGACGTCTTCCACTGCCAGTACCTCGCGCCGCTTTCGCCCACGGTCCCCTGCGTGGTCAGCCTCCACGACATCCTGCATGAAGCCATGCCCGAGCATTTCCCCAAGGGGCTTTCCCGCCTCATGCGGCTGCTCTATCCCCTGAGCGCCCGCCGGGCGGCCATGGTGCTGACGCTGTCGGCCTATTGCCGCGACGAAATCGTCGCCCGCTACCGCGTGCCGGCCGACCGCGTGGCCTACGCCTTTCCCGGGGTGGACCCGGCCTTTGCCCCGGTGTCCGACCCGGCCGCCCTGGCCGCCGTGCGCGTCCGGCTGGGGCTGCCCGAGGGTCCCTACATCCTCTTTTTGGGACGCATGGAGCCGCGAAAAAACGTGCCCGGGCTGGCGGCGGCCTACGCCCTGCTGCGTCGGCGGCTGGGAATGCAAACGCCCACCCTGGTCATCGCCGGGCCCGACGACGGGCTTTTCGCCGCCTTTGGGCAAAGGCTGCGCGCAGCGGGAACGGGCGAGGGCATTGTCTTTTGCGGCGGCGTGGCCCAGGCGGATCTGCCGGCCTTGCTGTCCGGGGCGGCGGTCTTTGCCTATCCGAGCTTTGGCGAGGGATTCGGGCTGCCGGTGGCGGAGGCCATGGCCTGCGGCGCGCCGGTGGCGGCAAGCTTGGCCCCGGCCGTGCCCGAGGCGGCCGGCGGCGCGGCGCTGCTGGTCGATCCGTCCGACCCCGAAGCCCTGGCCGGAGCGCTTTATCGGGTGCTGGCCGAGCCGGAACTGGCCGCCGAACTGCGGGCCAGGGGGTTGGCCCGGGCGAAACGGCTCGATTGGAACGACACGGCGGCAATGGCCGTGGCCGCCTATCGACGGGCCTTGGCCGGCCGCCCGAGCCCCTAAGGAGCGCGTCATGCGCCTGCTCATCTACTGCGACGACCCCAGCTACGGCGGCACGGCCGTCAACGCCGGTCTGCTGGCCCAAGGGCTGGTCGAAGCCGGACATGCCGTCGCCCTGGCCGCTGCGGCCGACATCACCGGCCAGGCCCCGGGCGTCTCCCATTTGCCCATCGATTGCGACACCATGCGCGGTTTTTTCAAAACCGTCAGCAGCCGCACGGAGCCGGAAGAAGTCTTGCTGGCCGCGCGCCCCGACCTGACGCTTTTTTGCGACGGCGCGCCGGATTCGAGCCTGGCGGCCAAGGCCGTTTGCCGGGATTGGGGCATCCCCTATGGCATTCAGGTCAATTACGTGGCTGTCGATCAGATTGCCGCCATGGGGCCGCGTCTGGAAGAAGCGCGCCGGGCCTTCGACGCCGCCCTGGCCGTGGCCGCCGTGTCCGGGGAGAACCTGACCTTGTTGCGCTTGGTGTTCAATTTGTCGCCCCAGCGTTCCGGCGTCATCCGCAACGGCCGTCCTCTGAACTTTTTCGAGCCCGTGCCCGAAGCCGAGCGTCTGGCCCGTCGCGACGCCCTCGGGTTGGCCCCGGACGAGGTCTTGTGCCTCACCGTCGCCCGCTACGAGCCGCGCAAGGGGTATCGCCATTTGCTGGCCGCCGCCGAGCTGCTCCACGGCCGCAAGGGCGGCCAGCGGCTGCGTTTCGCGGCCATAGGCCACTGCCTGGGCTCCGGCCGACGCCAAGTGGAGGCGCTCGTCGCGGCAAGCCCGGCCCGGGATCGGGTGCGGCTGCTTGGTCAACGCGACGACGTGCGGGAATGGCTCGCCGCTGCCGACATTTTCGCGTTGCCTTCGGAATCGGAAGGGATGCCCCTATGCGTCATCGAGGCCATGGCCCAGAGCCTGCCCGTGGCGGCTTCGGCCGTCAGCGGCGTCCCGGAATTGCTCGGGGATGCCGGCGTGTTGTTGCCCGATCCCAACGTCTCGCCCGAGGCCACGGCCCAAGCCCTGGCCAACGCCCTGGCCTGGCTTGCCGCCGACGCCCCGGCCCGGGTCAGGCTGGGCCAAGCCGGACGCCAACGAGCCCTGGCCCACTTCACCCTTCCGGCCATGCTGCGCGACTGGGTCGGCCTTGTGGCGTCGTTGGCTCCAGCCGTGGCCGCGTCCCGTCCGCGCTGGCCCGACCCGGCCGACTATCAGCCGCCCAACAAGGCCGGCCTGGGCGCGGACATCCCCGTGGGCGAGGATGTGCCCGCTTTCCCCTTTCTCAAGGACGGCTGGAGCCATGGCGAAGTGAGCGGACGCTGGACCGACGGGACGCGAGCCCGCTTGCGCCTGGGGCTGCCCGAAGCCGCCAGGGCGGGCTTTGTGCTGGAACTTTCGGGACATCCCTACCCGGGAGGCGGCGCGCCCCTGGTCATGACGCTGACGGCGGACGGCCGACCGGCAGGACGCTTCGCCTGGCCCGGCGCTCCCGAAAACCTGGACGCCGCCCTGTGCTGTCTGCCCGGCTCCCAGGGGTTCCCCTCCCAGACGGACATCGTCTTTTCCTTCGACGGCGCGGCCTCGCCGGCTTCCCGGGGCGAGTCCGACGACGAACGCCTTCTCGGCTTTTTCCTCACGCGGCTGCGGATCGCGCCCCTCGGCCGAGAGGAAGCGTGACCGAAGCATTCCCTGCGGCAGGGGACGCCGCTACTGGGGCCTGCCCCTTGCCGACCGTCCGGCAGGCCCGCCAGAGGCGCCGGCCGTCGCTTGGCGCGAAAAGGCTTACCGACAGGCACCTCTTGACCCGTCGCGGCCTTGGCTGCCTGCTTGGCTCATGACTTGCCCCAGAGTGAGCCCCAGCTCGGCCATGTCCACGGGCTTGACCAGATAGGCGTCCACGCCCGCCTCCAGGGCGGCGCAGCGGTCCTCGGCCAGAGCATGGGCGGTCAGGGCCACCACGGGCATGGTCCGGGCGGCCGGCCCGGCCTCGCCCCGCCGCATGGCCCGCACGGCCGAAAGCCCGTCCAGCTCCGGCATACGCATGTCCATGAGCACGCAATCAAACGTGCCCTCGGCCAGGGCGGCCAGGGCCTGACGGCCGTTTTCCACCAGTTGGGGCCGGCAGCCCAGCTTTTGGAGCATCACCCGGATGGTCAGGCGGTTGACGGCCTCGTCCTCGGCCACCAGCACCCGCTTGCCGGCCAAGGGGGCCGGCTCGCGGACCGGGCGCGCCGGTTCCGACTCGGGCAGGGCAAAGGGCAGGGTGACGCGCACGTCGGTGCCCCGGCCCACTTCGCTAGCCAGCATGATTTCCCCGCCCATTTCCTCGGCCAGGCCCTTGGCAATGCAAAGCCCCAGCCCCGCCCCGCCAAACAGCCCAGCCCCGTGGGGCCGGGCCTGGGCAAAGGGTTCGAACAACCCCGGAAGCTGCTCCCGCGGGATGCCTATGCCGCTGTCGGACAGACCAAAGCGCAGCAACAGCGGCTCGTTGCCGGGCACAGTTTCCACGGACAGGACCACCTGGCCCTCGGTCGTAAATTTGATCGCGTTGCCGGCCAGGGCGAAAAGGATCTGGCGCAGCCGGGCCGCGTCGCCGCGAAGATGCCGCGGCACGTCCGGGGCCACCCGCTGCACGAACCGCAAGCCCTTGATGTTGGCCTCGTACGTCAAGGAGGCGGCCACCGGGGCAATGGCCTCGTCAAGGTCGAATACTTCCTTGGCCAGACGCACCTGACCGCCCTGGATATTCGTCACCTCCAAGAGGTCGGACAAAATCCGCAAAAGGCCCCGGGCCGATTCCATGGCCGTGTCCAGATAATCGGCCACCTCCTCTCCGGGGCAGGCCGCCTGGGCCAGCTGGAGCATGCCCATGATGCCGTTTAAGGGGGTGCGCAGTTCATGGCTCATCTGGGCCAGAAAGGCGGATTTGATGGCTCCGGCCGCCTCGGCCTTGGTCAGGGCTGCGACTCGCTGTTTTTCCAGGGCCTGGCGGGCCGAGACGTCGCGAAACATGACCTGGACCGTGCCGGCCTGCTTGTCCAGCAGCCCGAAGGACACGGCCACGGGCAGGTACGTGCCGTCGGCCCGGCGGTAACGCCGGTCCATGTGGCGCGGCCGGCCGCCCAGGGCCGCCCGGTGGTTGTCGTCGGGCGAGGTCGCGGCCTGGTCGTCGGGATGCACGATATCGGCCATGTTGGCCCCGACCAGACCGGCCCGGTCATACCCGAGCAGGCGCAGGGCCATGGGGTTGGCCTCAAGAATGCGGCCGGTCGCGTCGCCGACCAGAATGCCCATGGCCGATTGTTCGAAAAAAAGCCGCCAATACCGCGCATCGTCCGACCTGTCGGCGCGGGGCGCGTCCTTGGAGCCACCGGGGGCTGAGGCTGGTTGTTCCGGGCTGGTCATGGCGGCGTCACCGATCCGGGGGAGCTTGGGGTCCGCGGGTCTGTCATTGGCCGGTCGGCCAAGCCGTATCGGGGAACAGCATAACATGAGGGGACAGCCGTTTGGCAAGCGCCGTCCAACCCCCTCGCCAGAAGACAGCGACGGTTTTTTGGGATAGGGAAAGCCAATGGGAAACCCTCTGCGAGCCGCCATCGCCGCTATGACGCTCCTGGCCTGGGCCTTTGCAGCCGCCCTGGTCGGGCCGGTCCAGGCACAGACAGCCGCGCCGGCGGTGCTGCTGCTCAGTTCCTACCACCACGGCGACCCGTGGTCGGACCGGATCGTGGCCGGTTTTCTCGAACGTCTGCCCCCTTCCAAGGCCCAGGTGTTCGTGGAGCACCTCGACGCCAGGCGCTTTTCCGAAACCGAGGACCGCAGCGACCTCGCCGACTATCTGGCCGCCAAGTACGCCCACGTGCCCGTCGCCGTCCTGGTCGCCAGCGACGACGCCGCCCTCAATTTCTGGCTGGCCCGCCGCGAAACGCTCTTTCCCGGCCGGCCCATCGTTTTTTGCGGGGTCAACGACTTCACCCCGGACCGTCTCGCCGGCCAGACCGACATCACGGGCGTAGGCGAGTCGCCAGACGTGGTGGGTACCCTGGAGCTGGCCCTGGCCCTGGCCCCGTCGGCCCGCACTGTGCTGGCCCTGACCGCCGACGACACAGCCTCGTCCCGGGCCAACATCGCCCGGTTCCGCCGGGCGGCCCGGGCCCTGGCCGGCCGGATGCGGCCTGTTGAACTGCAAAACGTCAGCCTGGAGGCGGCGAAAAAAGCCCTGGTCGCCGCGCCCCGCGACGCCGTGGCCGTGCGCCTGGCCCCCCTGAAAAGCGAAACAGGCGCTGCGCCGCTGATGGGCGAGGATCTGGCCGCCTTGGCCGCCGTTTCCCAGATCCCCATCTTCTGCCTGTGGGACTTCGACCTGAGCCTTGGCGCGGTGGGCGGCCGGGTGCTGCGCGGCCAGGACCAGGGCCGGGCCGCCGCCGCCCTGGTGGAACAGGTGCTGGCCGGCAAGTCGCCGTCCGACATTCCCGTGGCCGACGTGCCGGCCGAAACGGTCCTGGACCAGGCCGTGATGGCCCGCCTGGGCCTGCCCCTGGACCGGGTGCCCAAGAATACCGTCTTTGAAAACGCCCCGGCGTCCTTATATGAACGCCACAAGGGCCTTTTTTGGGCCGGCGGCGCGGCCCTGGCCGTGTCGTTGCCCGGAGCCCTGGTCCTGCTCATCCTCCTGGCCGGGCGGCGGCAGGCCGAAACGCGGCTGGCTGAAAGCGAACGCCGTTACCGGGAGCTGGTGGAATCGGCCAACTCCCTGATCCTGCGCTTCGACGCCGGGGGCCGGCTGGTTTTCGTCAACGAATACGCCGAACGGCTCTTGGGCTATAGCCGGGCCGAGATGCTCTCGGGCAAGGCCGTGTTCTGGCCCTCGGCCCCGCCCGATCTCTCCAGCCTTCTGGCCCGGGCCATGGCCGCGCCCCATTCCCTGGCCGGGGCTGGCAACGAAAATGAAGTGGCGGCCAGAGACGGCCGGCGAGTCTATCTCCAGTGGGACAACCAGCCGCTTTTCGGGCCCGACGGCCGCCCCGAGGGCTGGCTGGCCGTGGGCGCGGACATCACGGCCAGGCGTCTGGCCGAGGAGGCCCTGGCCGCCCGGGCCCTGGCCGAAGAGGAACTGGCCCTTTTCGGCCGGGAACTGCTGGCCGGCGGCGACGACGCCGTGGACCGGGCCCTGGTGCGGCTTCTGAGCGCCTTTTCCCTGGGCCGGGCCATGTGGTTCGACAATGTCGAGGATTCGCGCCTGGGACTGTGCTGTCGGCTGGCCGCCGAGGCCTGCGCGGCCGGACTCGCCCCACGCCGGGACGCCCCGGAAGCGGCCCTGGTGCCTTACAGCATCGACGGCTTCCACTGGGCCGACCGCATGACCGCCGGAGAGATCGTCACCGGCCTGGATACGGATTTTCCCGAAGACCTCCAGGAAATCCTGCGGCTGTTTGAAGCCAGGGCGGTGCTGGCCGCGCCGGTGACCCGAGACGGCCTCTGGACGGGGTTTCTGGTCATCGCCGACGTGCGCGAGCCGCGCCGGTTCACCCGCCAGGAACATTCCCTGCTGTCCACGGCGGCCAGCCTGCTGTCGGTCTATCTGGCGAGGCGATAGTGTCGCGTCCGCGAAAAGCGCATATGGCGTTTTGTAGTCAACGAGCTAAAACCATTCATTTTTCTTAAAAAATACTATCGTATTTTTTAAGGGACGCGGCGCTAACCCTTGCGTCCGGCCACGGTGGGATCGTGGCGCAGGGTGCGCCGCACGAAAGCGGCGATGCGGCCGAAATCGCCCCGCGAAAGCGCCGTCGCCCCCTTGGCCCCAAGCCGCGCCGCCTCGCCGACCGCGTAGCCAAGCTTGTACACGGCCGGCGGCACATGGCGCGAACACCAAGCCACCGTGCCCGGGCGCAGCAGGAAGGCGTAGACCCCGGCCGGGATGCGCTGGAAGGTGAGCAGGTAGAGCATGAAGGCGGCGTAGCTGCGCTGGGGCCGCAGATAAAACGGCCGGCGGTAGATCTCCGTTTCCTCATGCTGGATGCGGCCCTCGGCCTTGGCCCGGCGGTAGAGTTCGGTTTCCGGGAAATAGACCAGGCTGGCGATGGCCAGGCCGAAGGGCTTGGGCAGCCGGGCCAAAAGCCGCACCGTGGCCAGCAGATCCTCTTCTTCCTCCCAGGGCGCGTCGATGATGACGTGATAGTCCGGGGGGAGCAGCTTGTCCCGCCGGGAATGCAGCAACCTGGCCCCGGCCAGAACCGCCTCGTCGTCCTCGGGCCGGCGAAAGATCTCGCGCATCCGGGGGCTGCCGGTCTGGATGCCCATTTCCACGTAGCACAGCCCGGCCTCGATGAGCACGTCGAGCTTTTCGGCCTCCAGGGTCGTGGGCGAGGCCTGGCAGTACAGCGGCAACCCGATGTCGGCCTTGTAGGCCGCCGCGAACTCCCGCAGCCAGTCCAGGCGGCGGGAAAAAAAGGTATCGTCGAAAAGCTGGATGGCCTCGATGAAGGGGTAGCGGGCGATGATCTGCCGCAGCTCGGCCATGACGTGGGGCACGCCGCGGTGGCGGAAGTAAGGCACGCCGCCGCCCCGGAAAAGCGCCTTGACCGTGGGCACGTTGCAGTAGGCGCAGCCATGCGGGCAGCCCCGGTCGGTCATGGTGCGATAGGCCGTGACCAGCCGGCCGTTCCAATGCGGCAGACGCGGCAAAGCCAGGCCCAGGGCCTCGGCGGTCAGCGGCACGATGCGCCCGCGCTCGGGAGCCATGACGTACTGGTCCTGGCCGGAAAAATCGAAAAAGGGCAAGGCGTCGAGGTCCGGGGCCAGGGGGGCCAGGCCGTTGTCGACAATTTCCCCGTCCCGCCGGGTCCATATTCCGGGGATGGCGTCGGCTGGCCGGCCGGTTGCCAGCTCCCGGGCCAGACGGTCCAGGGCCGCCTCGCCCTCGCCCCGGCAGACGAAATCGGCGTGGTCGAGCGCTTCCTCGGGCCGCACCGTGGCGTGGACGCCGCCCCAGACCACCGGAATCCCCAGCCGCTCCCGCACGGCCGCGGTCAGCTGCACGGCCCGGTCGAAATAGTTGGTGAAAAACGACACCCCGACCACGTCGGCCCCGGCGGCCAGTTCCAGGGCCTGGTCGATCACCGTGTCGGCGTAGCGGTAGACGTAGGAGCCGTCCTCCTGGGACAGGCCGATGCTGCCCGGAAACAGCACCAGCCGGACGTCGTGGCCGGCGGCCTTGAGGCTGGCTTGCAGCCCGCGCACGCCAAAGGCCGACAGGTCCGGCGGCGTGGGGGAAAAAAGCACGATCCGGGCCATGGTCAACCGCCCATTTCCAGGAGCTTGGCGTCAATGGCGGCCGTCAAGGCGTCAAAGCCCTCCTGGGCCAGCACCACCAGGATGTCGCCCGTGACCTGGAAACGCTCCAGCACGAAATGGGCCCGCACATAAAGCGTCACGGTCTGGCAGGCGTCGGCCACGGCCAGTAGCGGCTCCAGGCTCTTGGCCGTGGACAGGGGCTGGTAGGTGACGTGCAGCCCCAGCATGACGCCCATGGCCCCGAGCACACCGACCAGGATGACGTTGCCCACCTCGCGCAAGGTGTCCTCGCGCATGTCTTCCGAGGGTTCGTCGATGCCCATGGCGGCGGTGAGTCCGGTGACGAGCTTGGCCGCGTCGCCGTAGGCAAAGGCCAGGGCGGTCATGCCCATCATGGGGCCGACAAAGGGCAAAAACACGCCCTCGCACACGGCCGGGCAACGGCCGGCGGCGGCGGCGGTCAGGGTCGGCCGGTTCATGACGCGAATTTCCGGGGCCGAAAGCTGCACATGGCTTTCGCACATGCGGTTGAGCGCCTCGGCCGCCCGGCCAAGGCCGATGTTGACGCACTCGGCGAGAATGTCCATGCGGGCTTCGAGACTGATTTCCTGGGGCATCAACCGGGTTCCTCCTGTCTGACCCGATCAACATAACCCGGCACGAGGGACTTGGAAATCCCCGGCGGACACAAAAGGGGGACATGGCGCGGCAAACAAAAACCCCAAGACGCCGCCCCACCTTGTGGGCTAGAATAGGCCCACGCGACAATTCCGCCCCAAAGGTGACTGCCCTTATGCACGCACAGCCCATCGTCATTGTCGGCGGCGGCGTGGCCGGCCTGGCCTGCGCCCTGACCCTGGCCGAAGCCGGCCGGCCCTGCCTGGTCCTGGAACGCCAACCCGAGGTCGGCGGCCTGCTGCGCTCGGTCACCCTCGACGGCGTGGTCTTCGACCTTGGCCCCCACGTCCTTTTTCTCGACGCTCCGGGACCGGGCGAGACGTTTTTGCGCGGCCTGCTCGCCGGCGCGCCGGTCATCCGCCGGCCCTTTGCCTTTTCCATCTTCGCCGCCGGCCGGCACTGGAAGTTCCCCAACCATTTCGACTTTTTCCGCTATCCCCTTCGCTACCAATTCGAGGCCCTGGGCGCCGCCCTCAAGCGCCGGGGCGCGCCGCCGCCCGAACCCATCTCGGCCGCTTTGGAGCTGTCGGAAAAATGCGGCCCGGGCCTTTACGACCTGCTTTTCCGCGACCTGTTCGCCAAAAAGGCCCTGACCCCGCCCGAAGCCCTGCACCACCACTGGCTGGCCCGGGTGGACCGCACCATCGACAACGACAAGGAACCCTTCGTGCGCCGGGGCAAGGGGCAGGCCGTATTGGCCGCCCTGTCCAGGCTGCGCCAGCGCTACTGGTACCCGGCCGGCGGCATGGCCGATCTGGCGGCGAGCCTTCGCCGGCGCATCGAGGCGGCCGGCGGCGAGGTGGTCACGAACGTGTCGCACATCGGGCTTGTCCGCGACGGCGGGCGCATCGCCCAGGTCGTGGCCGACGGCCGGGAAATCACGCCGGCCCATGTGGTGTGGACCGCGCCGGCCAACGCGCTTCTGGACGCCCTGGACAGCGACGCCCCGCGCCTGCCCACCGTGGCCATGCGCATGGTCATGCTCACCTACGCCAGAACGGATCGTGTCCCGCGTCCCTACGTCTACAGCTACCACCCCGACCCAGCCATGCAGGCCAACCGCATCTATTACCCGGAGTCGATCTTCGCCCAGCGCGGTCCGGCCGACCGCGAGGGCCTGTGCCTGGAGGTCAACCTCGAGGACACCACCGAACCGGAAGAAAAGACCCTGGCCCGGGCCGTGGCCGACGTGGCCCGGCTGGGGCTGTATCCGGCCCAGGCCTTGCGCGCCTCCAAGGTCGTCACCCTGCCCTCGGCCATGCCGGTCTATCCCCTGGATTACGAAGCCCGCCTGGCCCGGGCCATGGCTCCGGTGCGCGACATTGCCAATCTCCACGCCGTGGGCAGGCAGGGCGGCTTCTATTTCTGCCTGACCCCGGCGGCAGCCTCCCAGGGCCTCAAGATGGCTGACCATCTGCTGGGCCGCGCCCCGGCCAAGGCCCCGGCCAAGAAAAGCCTGCTGGACGCCGGATTGGCCACCAAGGGGGCCGGCCCGGCCGAGCGGATAAAGATCCTCAAGCGCCACGCCCAGGCCATGGTGCGCCACGCCACGCCGGCCAGGTTGTGGAACTTCTTTGCGGCCGAGCGCAACCGGCTGCAAAAACGAACCGTCCTCGACTCCATGCCCTACATCCTCAAGATCGAGACCACCAACATCTGCAACCTGCGCTGCGCCTACTGCTACGACGACCGCCGCGCCCCGCTGCCCGGCGAACGTCCCTACGGCCGCATGACCTTCGAGCAATTCAGGAGCATCATCGACTCTTGCGGCAAGTGGTTGTTCAAGATCAACATGTACGGCTTCGGCGAGCCGTTTTTGTTTCCCGAGACCCTGGAGATGATCCGCTACGCGGCCGACCGCAATATCGGCGTGGGCGTGTCGTCCAACTGCAACCACCGCGACCCGGACCTGCCCCGGCGCATCGTGGCCTCGGGTCTGGAAGTGCTCATCTTCTCCTGCCACGGCGTGACCCAGGAAACGGCCGGCCGTTTCATGCGCGGCGGCAACGCCGATCTGGCCTTGGAAAATTTGAAGGCCATCATCGCGGCCCGCAAGGCGGCCGGACGCAAGACGCCCTTTATCGACTGGCAGTACTGCGTGACGGGATTCAACGAACACGAGATCGAGCTGGCCCGGGAAACGGCGGCCAGGCTCGGGGTGGATCAGGTGCGGTTCATCCGGCCGTTTTTCCCCGAGGACGCGCCCGACGCCTGGTTCTCGACCATGTTTCCGCGCCAGACCCTGACCCACGACCACGAGGCCGCGCCGGGCTGCTCGTGGCTGTACCGCTCGGCCTACGTCAACTGGGACGGCGGACTCATCCCCTGCTGCCGCGACCCGCGCGACCCGAGCGTGGATTTCGGCAACGTCTTTGAAACGCCGCTGCCGCAACTGTGGAACGGGGAAAAGTATCAAGCCGCCCGGACGCTTCTGGCCGATCCGAGCCGGCACGACCTGCGCAAGGGGATCGTGTGCGGGCGATGTCCGGTGACGCGGCCTTGAGGGAGGGGGAGGCCTCCGGCGGCCGGGGGGGATGATCCCCCCCGGACCCCCTCGACGGGAAAAAAGGGTGGTTCGCCTTTATTGGTGGACGTGACCCTAGGACCCGTCAAAGCCCAGGGTCGCCCGGCACTCTCCGGGGCAGGACACGCCAAGGGGCGTGACGCCCGGCGACAGCTCCAGGGCCGGCAGGCTGCGCGTGTCCAGGGCCAGCCGCGCGGCCATGGGGTAGGTTGGCGCGCTCCACAGCTGGACCCCGTCGCCGGTCAGGCGAAACCGCACCCGCACCGTGCCCGTGAAACCGCCAAGGTCCAGGGAAGCCCGGCGCGCCACCCCAAGCCCGTCCCAGCGCCCCGAGCGGGTGCTCAGGAAAGCGTCCAGCAGCCGGTACTCGCCGTCGCCCAGGGCCACCTCGGCCACCGCCCCGTTTTTGCCTTCAGGATCACCAAAAAGCCTTGGAAACCATGTCAATGCCAGGGATTTGGCCGGATAGCCGGTGGTGGCGGCATAGGCTACGAAACACGGCTTGGCGTCGGGGCAGGACAGGGCCGGATCGTTTTGCAGGCGCACGGCAGTGGCGCCGGCGTCGGCCGCGCCCGGGTCGAAACCTTCGGCCGTGAAAAGCGGGGCCAGGACCGCTTCGCCCTCGCCGCCCGGCTCCAGAAAGGCGCGCAGGCAGGCCGGGCCGGACAGGGGCAGCGGCACGGACGCGCCGCCAAGGGTCAGCGTCGCGCCGCCGGGATTGCCGACCAGCGTCACGCCTTCAGGCGAAAAGGCCTTCTGGCCGGCGTTGCTCAAAAGCGCCGGCCGGCCGGGTGATAGGGGCACAGTCCAGGGACAGACGTTTCCCAACGGGTCGAGCACGTATTGCCCCGGAGAGGCCGTGCCGGCCGGACACGGGGCCACCGGGGTGTTGGCGGCCAGCCGGGCCGAGCGCTCAGCCGCCCCGGCCCCGGGCAGGCCGGGGTCGCCGGACACCGTGAGGCGCGCCTCCAGCCGGGTGACGGCCACGGGCTCGCGCTCGAAGCCCGGACTCAGGATAAGGCGCACGGTCAGCGATTTGGCCGGCGGCGGCGGCGCGGTCGGATCGTAAGGGATGAGCGAATCGGCGTCCGGGCCGACCAGGACAAAGGCCCGGCCGGTGGGCGTGTCGTCGTCGGGATAGTCCGTGATCCGGGCGTCCATGGCCAGGGAAGCCAGGGCCACGGTCTGGCCGGGCAGCGGCCTGAACACGTAGGTGGCCTCCCCGGCCCGGCCCCGGTCGGCCAGGACAAGCCCCTCGCCCGTGGCCCGGAGGTTGCGCGAGGCGGCCATTTCGCCAAAGGCCGCGTCCGGCCGGAAATAGGCCGAAAAGGCGGCCGGCGGCAGGATCGGGGCGGCATTTTTCAGGGGCAGGCGGTGGACGGCCACCCCGGCCAGGCTGGCCACGGGCGTCGCGGCCTCGGGCAGAGGCCGGGCCGAGGCGTCGCCGCCGGTCGGAACCAGGACCAGGGCCTCCCGGGCAGCCCGGCCGTCCGGTCCGCCCTGAGGCAAGGACGGCAGAAACCGGCCGGGCAGGTACCAGCGCGTAAAGGCCTCGAAATAGGGCCGCGTCCAGGGATCGGACTCGCGCCACAGGATCAGGGCCGCCCGGGGCGCGGCCGCCTCGTCCAGGGCGGCGGCCAGGGTTTTCAGACGGCTGTCGTCGCGACGATAAAAAAACGGCGCGGCCGGGATATTGGGCGCGGCCAGTCCCAGGCCGAGCAGCAACGCCAGGAGATGGACCGCCCGGCGGGCCGGCAGCCGGGCCAGCAACACCGAGACCCCAAGGCCGGCGGCCAGCAGGGCGGCGAACAGGCAGGGCAGCACGTAACGCACCTGGAAATGGTGGGCCGTGGTGGCCCGGCCCCAGGCCAGGCCAAAGGCGCACGCGAAGAGCAGGCCCACGAGAACCGCCCCGCGCCGCCGGGAGGGATCGGCAAGGCCAAGGATAAGTCCGGCCAAGGCCGGGCCGGCCAGTAGCCAAGGATAGGCCGGCCGGCCCAGAAAGGCGGCGTAGTGGCTGGCGAAGGCGGCAAAAGCCGCTTCCAGGGACCCGCCAAGGGACGCCAGATGGGGCGCGCCCGCGCCAAGCAGATACTGGCGCAGGCCGGCCGTCGCCAACCACCACGGGGCAAAGGCCACAAGAATCAGGACGCAAGCCACGGCCAGGCCGGCCAGGGTGCGCCGCCGCGGCGGGGCCTGGTCGCCCTCGGGCCAGGCCAGGGTCAACCCCGTGGCCAGGACGGCGAAGGCCAGAAAGCCGGCGGCAAGATACGAGGTGTAAAAGGCCGCCGCGCCAAACCAGCCGACCATGAGCCAGTCCCGGCGGTGGCCGCCGGACAGCGCCCGCAGCAAAAACAGCGTCGCCCCGAGGAAAAAGAAACCGAACAGGGCATACAGCCGCACCTGCTGGCTGACGTCCACATGGTAAAGGCTACCCGCCAGGGCCGCCCCGGCGAACAGGCCGCAGGCCGTGCCGCCAAGCCGCCGGCCGATGAGGAACAGCAAGGGCGCGCAGGCCGCGCCGGCCAGGGCCGACGGCAGGCGGGCGAAAAAATCGCTGTGGCCGAAAAACCAGAGCATCAGGTGGACGACGACGTAGTGCAGCGGCGGCTGGAAATCGATAAACGGCGGATACTGCCAGACCGCCCCGGCCACGACGTCGGCCACCGAGGGCTCCGTGGCCCGCATAAGCGTGGTCAGCTCATCGTAAAAGGCGACCGATGGCCCGGCCAGTTCGTACAGGCGCGGGGCCAGGGCCAGGAGAAACAGCACAAGCGGCCAGGGACGGCGGAGGTTTTCGGTAACACGTTTCACGGCCAAGGCATCTATCACGCCGGGCCAGGAGTGCAAGAGGGGGGATGGGCCGGCCCGGCGGCGGCGGCATGACCGCCCTTACGGATCGCGGCCGCCGGCCCGGGCGACGGGCTTAGGCCGTCGGCGCGGCCGGCCGTTTGCGCCGGACCCGGCCCAGCAAGCCGGCCCACACGTCGCGGGGGGCGGGGTCGTCGTCCGGCGACCCCACCAGCACAAGCCGGGGCGCGCGGCCGGCGGCAGCGGCCAGTTCGGCCGTGGCCCGGGCGGCGGCGGCGGCGTCATCGATCCAAGGACGCAGGCAGGCCAGCACGGCGTCGGCGTGGCGGGACAGGGAGCAGGCGTCGCCGCTGGCCCCGGCCGGCGCGGCCGCCACCAGCACGACGTCGAACCGCCGCCCCAAGCCGTCCAGCAGCCCGGCCACGGCCGGCGAATCCAGCAGCCCCTCGGCCGCTTCCGGAGTGAGGGCCGCCTGGCCGGCCGGCAGGGCAAAGAGACCGGGCTCGGGACCCGGCAGGATCACGGCGTCGCGAAAGACCTTGCCGGCGACGGCCTCGGCCAGGCCGGGGCCAAGCGGCAGTCCGAGACGGGCATGGAGGCTTGGCCGGGTAAGAACGGCGTCCACCAGGGCCACGGAGCGGCCCGACCGGGCCAGGGACACGCCCAGCTCCAGGGCCACGTCCAGGGCGTCGGCCGGGCCGGACAGGGCGTCGGCGACGACCAGCACCTTGGGCGGCCGGCCGCTTACGGGAAAAAGCGCGTCGCGAAGCCGCCGCACCGCCTGGGCTCGGGGGAGTCCGGGCCGCCGGGGCAATGTTCCGGCCACGGGCGCGCCCAGGCCGGCCGCGCCGGCCGGGGTGAGAGCGGGATCGAGGTACGCGGCCAGCAGGGCGGCAGTCAGCGCCAGGAACCCGCCGAGCACGATGCCCAGGGCCAGCATGAGCGACAGCTTGGGCCGCATGTAGTCGTCGATGCGCCCCGGAGGCGTGGCCGCCTCCACCAGATGGGCGATGGACAGGTCAAGGGCCTCTCCGGCCACGGCCGCCCGATGAAGCTGGTTTAAGTTGCTGAGAAACAGTTCGCCGGCCGCCGCCCGGACCTTGAGCAGGGCCTCGGCCGCCGCCCGTTCGGGGAAGGCCATGATGCGACCTCCCAGAGCGTCGAGCAGTGACCCGTAAGCGGCGTCCTGGCTTTCCAGGCCGGCGGCCTGGGCCGTGTACTCGGCCGCCCGTTCGTTTAAGAAGGTGAAGGTCGGATCAGTGGAAATGGTCTCGGAACCGAAAACTTTCTGGGCCTCGCCTTTTATCAGGCGCTTGGCCTCCTCGATCTTGCCCTCGATTTCCTTGACCTGGGGATGCTCGGCGGTCATGCGCGACTTGGCCACGGCCAAGTCCATGTAAAGGTCGCGAAGGGTCAGCTTCAAGGAGTCGATGAGACTCGAACGCTGGATGGATTCGCCGGATTTGCGGAATTCCGGTCGCTTGGCCATCTGCCCCTTGACGTTGGCCAGCATCCCCTGGGCCTTGAGCAAAAGCAGCCGGTTGGAGTCGCGTTCGTTGCTGAGGCTGTAAAAGCGCTCCACCAGTTTTTCGCCTTCGGCGGTGAGATCCACGATCTTTTCACGCTGGCGCAGCTTGCCGAGTTCGGCCAGGGCCTTTTCGTAATCGTCGCGGGCGCGGGGCAGTTCGGCGGCGGCGGCGGCGGCCAGTTCCCGGCACTCGCCCTGGCGCATGTCCGCCTCCCGGGCCATGAAGGACCGGGCGGCGGCGTTGGCCAGGGTCATGGCCAGTTCCAAGGATTCGGCCGAACTGGAAAACTCCAAGATGTCGGCGTCGTCCACCATGGCCGCCTTGAGGTAGGGCCGGGGGAAAAAGATATGGACGATGGATTTGTTGGTGAGTTCCTCATAGGTCATGGGCCGCCGGCCGAAACGGGGCAGCCAGTTGTCCACGGCCCAGCGCACCAGGGGAATCATCTCCACGAGCTGGAGCGACTTGCGCTTGCGGGTCAGGTCGAGCTGGGCGACCAGCGGCCCAAGGACCGGCACGGTTGTGGCCAGTTCCTCGTAGGTGGCGCGCTCGGCGTCGGTGAGCGAGGCCGAACCCATCATGGCCGAGTCGAGGTTGACGCGCGACAGCAGGCTGGCCTTGGTGGAGGAATGGTAGAGATAGACCTTGGCCGAAGCTACGTACTGGGTCTCGCACACAAGGGTCAACAGCGTCAGGCCGCCGGCCACCAGGCCGAACACCAGCAGCATGAGGCGACGGCGACGCCACAACAAGGCGAGGAGCAGGCGCAGTTCCATGTCACTGCACCGTGGTCACGCCGCCCTGGCGGTTGCTTAAATACTCCCCGGCCACGGGCTGGCTTTGCTGGATGATGGTGTTGACCTGGTTGGCCGGCCCCTGGGACAGGTCGTTTATGGCGTCGCGCAGCTGCGGCAGGAAGATGACCAGGCGCTCGGCATTGATGAAGGCGTTGACCACGGCGTTTAGGTGGCCCAAAAACTCGTCGATGTTGGCCCAGGTGCTCTTGGGCACGTAGAGCACGTCGCCGCCTTCCAGATAGCGGTCAAAGCCGGCCGTGCCCTTGCCAAGGCCGGTCCCGAGCTTCATATCCAGGATGTAGGCCTGGGGTTTGTCGGTATCCATGCCCCGGAACAGCACCACCGTGCTCTTGCCGGCGTTGTCGGTGAAGCCGCCGGCCCGGGCAATGGCCTCGAACAGCACGATGTCGTGGTCCACGGACACCACGCCCTGGGACTTGACCTCGCCCAGGACCAGGGCCGTCTGGCTGCGCAGGCTTTGGGCCGTCACCGTCACCTGGGGATCAATGAGATATTTGGCGTAAGCCCGGGTGAGGTCGGCGCGCAGTTCCGACACGGTGCGCCCGCCGGCCGTGACCTCGCCGGCCAGGGGCAGCTGGATGCGCCCGGCTTCGTCCACCCGCACGGCGGTCTTGAGGTCGTCGTGACGCCACACGGCCACGAGCAGCTCGTCGCCGTAGCCCAGAACGGCCCGTCGGGCCGGAGCGGCGGCCGAGGCGGCGGCCGGATTTTTCGAGGAGGCGGCGGCCGGCGGCGGGGCCGTGGGCCGGGCACAGGAGACGAGCAACCACGCCGCAGCCAACAACACAAGCGGGGCGAGGGATCGCGGGAGGGCGCAGGCGGGCATGGCAGTCCTTTCGCTTTGGATCAGGGTCTCGCCCAATTACGGGATTTCAGACCCGGCGGCAAGACGGACCCGCCGCGTTGTGGTCCGGGATGATCTGGTGTAAGGGGAGGCCGCGTTCGGGCACGTCGTCTTGCCTGGGCGCTGGCGCGGTCGCGCCGCAATACGAAAACCTCCGCAGGCATGGCATGACAGATATGAAAATTCTCTTCGGACTGGCCGCGGCGCTGCTTCTGGCCGCAGCCCTCCCGGCCTCGGCCGAGACCATCTCCTTCCAGGGCAAGGCCTACTGCCCCATCCGCTACGACATCAACTGGCCCTTTTCCGCCAAATCCAAGAAGGCACCGACCCAAGGCAGCGGCATCACGGCCAACGTCTACGAGATGCCCAAGGAAGCCGTCGAGGAAAAATCCGCCGCCGATCTGGGCTCGGACATGCGCCGGCTGCGGATCATCTCGGCTCCGGTCCAGATCGGCCAACACGTGGTGGAAGACCAAGTGCTCATCACCTATGAGTTGCCCCTGGAAAACCTCATGGCCGAAAAGCAGCTCGTGTCGCGGGCCGAACTCAACGGCCTGGAACACGCCATGAGCGTCGTGCAGTTCCAACTTGCCACGATCCAAAACCGCCAGCGAGAGCTGGAAAACATGGCCGGCAACCAGGCCGTGGCCGTCAACGAGGTCGCCAACAACGCCCGCGACATCGAAAACCTGCTTTTGCAACGCGACTTTCTTGAAGAAAAACTGGAACTGGCCCGCCAGCGCTACGACAACAGCGTCCTGCTCAGCCAGTCCAAATTCGGCAAGGAAGTGGACCTCAAAAACCTGCCTCGCCGGGGTTACGTGCGCGCCCCCGGCGACGGCTACATCCTGTGGCTCAACTCCAGCCTCGTGCCCGGCATGGCCTTTTCCAAACAGGCTCCCCTGGTCACCATCGGCAAACTCGATCCCATCATCGTACGGGCCTCGGTGCACGAAATCGCCATGCAAAAGCTCAAGGCCGGCGACCCCGCCACCGTGATCTTCAACGCCTGGCCCGGCGAAAAATTCCAGACCACCATCAGCAAGGTGGACTACGTGGCCCAGCCGGCCATGCTGCAGCAACCGTCCTTTTATCTCATCGAGCTGACCCTGCCCAACCCCGACCTGCGCATCAAGGAAGGCATGCGCTGCGACGTCGTGGTCGATCTGCGCTAAGCCGGCCCGCCATGCAGCACATCGTTCTGGCTCTGGCTGTAAACGGCCTGATCTTCGCCGGCGCGGGCCTTGGCCCCATGGCCCTGATGGCCCCGCGCCTGGGCGCCCTGGCCGTCCTGGCCCTGGCTCCGGCGGCGGGCTACGCCCTCTATTCCACGGCCCTGACCTGGTGGCTGCTCCAGGAAGGCACGGCCGGCGAGGCCGCCTGGCCCCTGGCCGGGCTGCTTCTGGCCGTCTCGGCCGCCTGCCTGGCGGCCTGCCGCGCCACCCTCGGCCCGCGCCTGGCCGCCGTATCCGGCAAACGGCTTCTGGCCGGCCTGGCCGGTCTGGTCCTGTGCCTGGGCTTTTTGCTGTCCCCCCTGGCCGTCGGCAAGAAAGGCTATGACGTCTTTCGCGGCAACGCCTCGGATTCCTTCATTTATATGTTCATTGCCCGGTACTTCGACGAACACCCCCGGGCCTGGGCCTTCGAGCAGACCCCCGAGGCCGTGGAAGCAGCCGGCCCCATGCTCGTGCCGGCCCAGTCCATGCTGAGCATCCGCTGGACCTCCGGGGCCATGCTCACGGCCGCGGCCCGCCTGGGCGGCCTTGGCATCGTCGAATACCAGTACGCCTTTACACTCACGAGCTTTGTGCTGCTTTTTGCCGCTCTGCTCCCCTTCCTGGCCGCCATGGGCCTGTCCGCTCCGGCCGCGAGCCTGTCGGCCCTGGCCTTGTCCACCGGGTTCTACGCCCAGATGGTCCTGGATATCCGGGCCTTTTCCCAGATCAACGTCCTGCCCCTGGTGGCGCTCTTGGCCCTGGCCCTGTCCCTGCCCGCCCCGGCCGGACGACGGGAAACCCTGGGCCGGCTGGCGCTTCTGGCCGGCTGCTACCTGGCCGCGTTTGTCAACTACACGGAAATATTCCCCATGATCATCGGCGCTTCGGCCAGCTATCTGGTGCTGCGTCGGGCTTTTGGCCGGCTGCCCTGGGCCGAGTGCGCCGTCCATGTCGCCGGGTTTCTCCTGGGCATGGCCGCCACCTGGCCGGTGCGGTTTCTCTGGGGCCACATGCTGGCCCAGATCCAGTTCACCCAGGGCGCGCCCCAGCTGTGGAGCGAGGCCTATTTCAGCTGGCTGTACCACAACCTGCCCTCGGGCCTATTCGGCCTGCCGCTTTTGGAATACGGCTTCTCCCGTCTGCCGGGCTGGGGCTTTTGCGATCTGCCGGGCTGGCTGGTCACCATCCTGGGGCTTGGCCTGTGCGCCCTGTTCGTCCTTGGCGGACTGCGGGCCGCCGCCGACCCCGACCGCCGCGCGCCGCTGTGCGCCCTGACCTTTTCCCTGGCCTCCCTGGCCGCCTTTGCCCTTTTCTGGCTGCGGGGCGCGCCTTGGGTGGCCGGCAAGGGGCTGTCCTATTTCTATCCCATGACCGCCGCCGTGGCCCTCTATGCCGCCCTGGCCCGGCCGGCCGGCAAACCGGCCCTGCCCCGGCCGGCCGCCTTGGCCGCCGTGGTCCTGGCCGGCGTCTTCTTGGCCGGCCAGCTCGTGGCCGCCGGCCTGCGCCCGGCCTATGCCGCCCTGAACATCGACTACCCCCGCTATGTGCGCAACCACGGCCGCTACCGGGCCATCGATTGCAACATCGCCGGTCTGAAGGACGCCCTGGCCCGGGCCGGCACCCGGCAACTGGCCGTGTGCTCGGCCGATCCCTGGAAATGGAGCTTCCTTGGGCTGTCCCTGGACGGCCCTTTCAAGGTCGTCGCGCCGGGGGGCCTGGCCGCCCCGGACGGCCCCGGCGAGACCGAGGTCTTCGTGGCCTTGGACCGCGCCCCCGGCGGCCCGCCGCCGGAACTGGCCGGCTACCGCCTGGCCGAAAACACCAGCTACGTCCTGTACCGGATGCCCCGGGAAGTGTGGGCCGGCCTGCTCCCCACCCTCACCTGCAACACCACGCCGTATTAGCGCACACCCATGGCCGCCCCCCACATCCCCCCGGCTGCCGGCCGCCGCTCCCTGGGCCGCAATTTCCTGGCCCTGGCCGTGTCCCGGGGGCTTCAGGCCTTAAGCGGCTTTTTCGTGCTGCTGGCGGCGGCGCGGCTTTTGCCCGTGGACGATTTCGGTCGGCTGGGCGCGGTCAGCGCCCTGGCCGGCGCGGCGGCGGCCCTGACCTATTTCGGTGTGCAGCAGGTGATGATCCGGGAGATGGCCTGCTCCCCGGCCGCCTCGGGCGCGGTGGTGGGCCGGGCCATCCTGCTGCGGGCCGCCCTGGCCGTGGCCGCCGGCCTGGGGCTGGCCCTGGCCGGCGCCTGGTCCGGCTACGACGCGCCCCTTTTCGGACTGCTGGCCCTGGCCTACGCCCTGGAACTGTGCCGCTGCTTCGGCATGCTCGGCTGCGCCGTGTTCCAGGCCCACGAGCGCATGGGCTTCGAAACGCCCCTGGCCGCCCTGTCGGGGCTGGTCTCCATCCTCGCCGTGGGACTTGCCCTGCTGCTTGGCTATGGCGTCCCGGGCGTACTGGCCGGCCTGCTCGCCGCCGCCGCCCTCCATGCCGTCCTGGCCTGGCGCATGGCCGTACGGCTCACGCCGCCGTTGTTTGCCTCGGACTTTCCGGCCTTGCGGGCCATGTTCCTGGCCTCATCGGTGGTGGGTTTGGGGGTGTTTTTCCAGCAAAACCTCTTCCGGGCCGGCACGCTGTCCCTGTCGTGGTGGGCCGATCTCCCGGCCGTGGCCGATTTCCAGGCCCCCCACGAGTTTCTCCTCAAGCTCGAAATCGTGCCCCAGGCCTTGATGCTGGCCGTGTTTCCGGCCCTGGCCCGGCTGGCCCCCACGGATTTCGACACGGCCCGCCGGCTGTTCCGCCTGGTCTTTCGCCACACCCTGCAGGGCATGGCCCTACCGGCCTGCCTGCTGGCCGTCTACGCCGAACCGGCCTGCCAGCTCCTTTTTGGCGGCAAATACGCCGGGGCCGCGCCGGTCATGCGCCTGCTCGCCCTGGCCCTGCCGCTTCTGGCCCTGGACATGCTCGTCAACAACCTGCTTGTGGCCATCGGCCGCCAGCGCTATGCCCTGTATTACGCCGGGGCGGCCCTGGTGCTGGCCTTTGCCGCCAACGCCTTCCTGGTCCCGCGCTACGGGGCCATGGGCGCGGCCGGCGCGGCCCTGGGCTCCTACGCCTGGCTGCTGGTCTTTTCGCTGCGCTTCGCCGCCCGCCACGGCTACACGCCCCTGGCCCTGGGGCCGGCCCTGCGTACGGCCTGCGCCGTGGCCGCGTGTCTGGGCGCTTCGTATCTGCTGCGCGGTTCGCCGCTGCTCGGCGCGGCGGCCGCAACCCTCGCCTACGGCGCGGTGATCCTGGGGCTTAAGGGCGCAACCCGGCGCGACCTCGCCGAACTGCGCCAGATCCGGCAGGCCGGCCGCGACGCCGCCCGTGCCAAGGAGTCGCCATGTCCCTGACGGCAAAACGCGTGGTGGTCATTGGCTGGGACGGGGCCACCTTCGACGTGGCCAAGCCCCTTATGGCCCAGGGCCGCATGCCCCATCTGGCCGCGCTTTTGGCCCGTGGCGTCCACGGCCCGCTGTGCTCCACCGTGCCACCGGTGACCCCCGTGGCCTGGACGAGCTTCGCCACCGGAGCCAGCCCCGGCCGCCACGGCGTATGCGACGCCCTGACCCTGGACCCCAAGACCCATGAAGTTCGGTTCGTGTCGGCGGCCCAGCGCCGCCTGCCGCCCGTGTGGCGCATCCTGTCCGACCGGGGACGCCCGGCCGGCGCGGTCAACGTACCCGTGACCTGGCCGCCCGATCCCGTGGACGGCTTCGTCATCCCGGGCATGTTCACCCCCAGCCACGTCGAGGACTTCACGTATCCCCCGGAAATCCGCCGCGAGGTCGAAGCGAAATTCGGCACCTGCCGCGAATCGCCCATGCTGGACCCCGATCCGGCCAAGTACCTGGCCAACCTGCTGGCCGGGGTGGACGCCCGCTGCGAGCTGACCCTGTGGCTCATGGAACGCCGGCCGCTCGACTATTTTTGCTCGGTCTTCATGGAGTCCGACCGGGTGCAGCATTTCTTCTGGGGCTACCGCGATCCGGCCCACCCGCGCCACGCCGAGCTGGGGCAGGCCATCGAACAGGTCTACGAGCGCCTGGACGCCGCCCTTGGCCGCATCGTGGCCGCCGCCGGCCCGGACGCCGCCGTGGGCATCGTCTCGGACCACGGAGCCGGGCCGCTTACGCGCGCCGTGTTCCTCAACCGCTGGCTCATGGACCAGGGGCTGCTCGTCCTGTCCGGCGACCTGGCCCGGACCCTGGCCGGCCGGCGGCCGCCCTCGGGACTGCGACGGTTCGTGGCGGCGGCGGCCAAGGCCGTTCTGCCGGCCTCGGTGGTCGAGGCCCGGCGCAAGGCCCGCTCGGCCGAGCACGCCCGCATCAACAACCTCTTTTCCTCCATCGTGGACTGGCAGCGCTCGGCCTGCGTCTCGGAAGGCATTGCCGGCGGCATCTTTTTTAACGAGGCCGTGGTCTCCCCGGCCGACCGGCCGGCCCTGATCGCCCGCCTCAAGCAGGGGCTGACCGCCATCGTCGATCCCGAAACCGGGGCCCGGCCCTTCACGAGCGTCCACGCCCGGGAGGAACTCTACCAGGGCGAGGGCACGCCAAACGCCCCGGACGTGGTGACGCTGTGCGGCCCGGGCTATCAGGTGCTGGTCCCCCACGAGATCGCGCTCTACGCCCAGGACGCGCCCACCGGCCTTTTCGCCGGCCACAAATGGAGCGGCCGCCACGAGCAGTACGGCGTTTTCGCCCTGGCCGGGCCGGGCATCGCCGCCGGGGTGGAGCTTACCGACGCGGCCATGCCCGACGTGACCCCGACCCTGCTCCACGCCCTGGGCGAAGCGCCCACCGATTCCATGGACGGCCGGGTGCTGGCCGGGGCGTTTACGGCCGAAACCCTGGCCGCCAGGCCCGTGGCCGCAGCCGTGTCCGGGGCGACGGCCACGGCTGCGGCCATCGGCGACGACGCCGGCACGGCCGCCCTGGCCGAGGAACTCTCCGACCTCGGCTACATGTAGGGGGCGCGGCCAACCGCCCCCCCCCGGCCTGTCGCCTTGCGTCCCGGGCGGCGGCGTCGTATGGCTTCACCATAAGGAGCCACCCTTCCCCATGGCCGACGACGACACCCTCTACGAACTCTTTGCCGAAAGCTGCCTGGAGCAGCTGCGCGGCATCGAAACGGCCATCCTCGACCTGGAGTCCGCCCCGGCCGGCGAGCTTCCCGGACGGGTGGACGGGATCTTCCGGGCCGCCCACACCATAAAGGGCGACGCCGGCGCCATCGGCGCGGCCAACCTGGCCGCCCTGGCCCATGGGGCCGAATCCGTGCTGGAACTCATGCGCCGGGACGGTCGGCCGGCCGACCGCCAGTTCGTGGGCGAACTGCTCGGGGCCTTTGACGACATGCGGGCCATGGCCGAGAACGCCCGAAACGACGCCTCCCGCGACATCACCGAACGCCTGGCTCGCCTGGCCGCCCTGGTCCAAGAAACGCCTCCCGCCGCCGACCAGCCCGCCGAGGCCGACATCGAGTCCGAAGCCGAAGCAGAAACCGACAAGGCCCCGGGACCGGCCTGGGCCGATGAGCGCATCCGCAAACTGGCCATCCCGGCCCTGGAACTCGACGTGCTGGTGGACCGCGTGGGCGAGCTGGGCATTGCCCAGGCCCGGCTCTCCGGCCTGGCCGTCCGCCGGGCCGACCTGGAACTTCGGAGCGTGGCCGAGGAGGTCGAACGGCTCTCGGCCCTGCTGCGCGACCAGGTGCTGGGGTTGCGCCTGCTGCCCATCAAGGTGAGCTTTCCCAAGTACCGCCGGCTGGTGCGCGACGCCTGCGCGAACCTTTCCAAGGACGCCGTCCTGGTCATGGAAGGCGAGAACACCAAACTCGACAAGGCCGTCATCGAGCAGTTAAACGCCCCCTGCATCCATCTGCTGCGAAACGCCGTGGACCACGGCGTCGAACCGGCCGAGGTGCGCGCCGCCCTGGGCAAGCCGCGCCAGGGAACCGTCACCCTGTCGGCCCGCCAGGAAGGCTCCGACGTGGTCATCGCCGTGCGCGACGACGGCGGCGGCATCGACGGCCGCAAGCTCTGGGCCAAGGCCGTGGCCGCCGGCCGCATCGATGCCGGCCGCCCCTTTGACCCCGCCGCCGCCCTGGACCTCATTTTCCTGCCCGGCCTGTCCACGGCCGAGGCCGTAAGCGACGTCTCGGGCCGGGGCGTGGGCATGGACGCCGTGCGCGAAGCCATCGCCGCCCTGCGCGGCCGCCTGGACGTCCAAAGCGTCCCGGGCGCGGGCAGCACCTTCACCATCCGCCTGCCCGTGTCCCTGGCCATCATCGACTGTCTGGAAGTGCGCTGCGCCGGCGAGGCCTACTACCTCCACCTGGACTACGTGGAGGAATGCCTGGAGCTGCCGGCCTCGGCTTCCCTGGCCGGAACCACGGGCGTCATGGAAATGCGCGGAACCCCCATGCCGCTGTTGTCCCTGCGCCGCTTTTTCGACCTCGACCGGCTCGAGGCCAGCACACCCCACGTGGTCACCGTGCGCCGCGACGGCAGCCGGGCCGGCCTGGTGGTGGACGCCGTCATCGGCCGCAAGCAGGCCGTGCTCAAGCACCTTGGCCGGGCCTTGGGCCGGGTCGAGGGCGTCCTTGGCGGCACCGTCACCGAGGCCGGCGACATGGCCCTGGTCCTGGACGTGCCGGGACTGCTGGCCGCCGCCAAGCGCCAACACGACGCCAACAACCAGTAACCCTGACGGAGACCGGATCATGCCCCGTGCCCTCATCGTCGACGACAGCCGGTACCAGCGCCATCTCATCCTCCAGGCCCTGGGCAGCCTTTTCACCGCCGAGGAAGCCGCCAACGGCAAGGAAGCCATCGACCGCTTCGCCGCCGCCCAGGCCGCCGGCAGGCCCTTTGATCTGGTGGTCATGGACATCCTCATGCCGGTTTTAAGCGGCCACGAAGGCCTGGCCGGCATCCGCCGGCTGGAAGAGTCCGCTGGTGTCCCCGAGGAGCGGCGCGTGCCCGCCGTCATGCTCTCCAGCCTCGACGATCCGGCCAACATGCTGCGGGCCCAGTTCGAATCCGGGGCCCAAGCCTACGTCACCAAACCCTTCGAGCCGGCCACCCTGCTGGAAACCCTGGCCAGCCTCGGCCTCGTCGACAATCCCCTGGGCGACCTCGACGAGGCCGGCCCGGAAGGACGCTCCCCATGCAAGGCCTTCTAGAGCGTTTCCCGGACCACCAGACGGCCTTTTTAAACGTCGCCCAGGGCATCCTGGTCAACAAGCCCACCCTGGCCCACACCGTGCTCGGCTCCTGCGTCTCGGTCACCTTTTTCGCCCCGCGCCAGGGCCTTTCCGCCATCTTCCACGCCCTGCTCCCCCGAGCCGCCGACTACCGCCTGCACAGCCCGGGCGACACGCCCTACAAGTTCGTGGACTCGGCCATACAGACCCTGGCCGCCCGATTTTCCCGGCGCGGCGTGACCTTCTCCGAGATCGAGTGCAAGGTCTTCGGCGGAGCCAGCGCCCTGTTTGACGAGGAAATCTCGGTTGGCCGCAAGAACGTGGAAACGGCCTTCGCCACGTTGTCCGAACTGGGCCTGCGCGTGGCCGCCTCCAACGTCGGCGGCGTGGCCGGGCGCAAAATCGTCTTTTCGACGTCCACTGGGGAAATTTTCGTCCGTATGCTCAAAAACGGATGCGCCAAATAAGCCGCCAGACCCCATTTTCCATTTGGCGCGAAATTTGCATTGACTCTGCTTCGGCGTCGAAGACCCACCCCGACGCCAAGGAGCACTCCATGTACGACAACGCCTCCCCCAGCCCCCGACGCCGCATAACCTCCATCGCCGTGGTCGCCCTGGTCTGCCTCAATCTGGCCGCCCTGGCCGCCCTGGGCCTGGCCGTGGAACGCGGCCGGGCCGAACTGGCCGCCGTGTCCGACCGGCTGGCCGCCCTGTCCCTGGCCGACGAAGCCGCGACCAGGGACGATCCTGCCCGCCTGGCCGAGACCCTGGCCGCCCTGGACCGCAAGATAGACGCCCTGACCCAGGCCGCCGGCCATGACGCCAAGACCGCCGCCGTCCTGGCCGCCGACGTCAAGACCCTTTCCGGCCGCGTCGAGGCCCTGGCCGCCAAGGCCCAGGCCTCTCGGGAAACCGTCGCCAAGGCCTCGCCGTCCAAACCCCAGGCCCAGGCCGCCAAGCCTGCCGCCCCCATGCCCGCCGCCAAACCCGGCTACGCGCCCATGCCGGCCTACGGCTCGGGCTATGCCGCCTGGCCCGTCTACTGACGTCCGCCGCCGGCCCGGCGGCAAAGGTCCACCCTATGCAACGACACGCCCAGAATCTGCTGGTCCACCACCGCCGGGCCGAGGAACTCCGTCACGAATCGGCCGGCTTCTCCTCACACGCCCTGCGCCAGGATCAGCTCCTTAGCCTGGAATTGCTCCTGACCGGGGCGCTTTATCCGCTCACCGGCTACCTGGGCCGCGAGGCCGTCCAAAGCGTCCTGGAAACCCTGCGCCTGCCCACCGGCGAACTCGTCCCCATGCCGGCCAGCCTCGACATCCCGGCCGAACTCGGACGCAGCCTGTCGCCCGGCGACAAGCTCGCCCTGCGCGATCCCGAAGGCTTCATGCTGGCCGTGCTCACCGTGGCCGACGCCTGGCCCGACGATCCGGCCCGCCATGCCCTGGCGCTTTTCGGCGCGGCCACCCTGGCCGAACACCCGGCCGCCGCCCAATACGCCGCCACCCTCCATCCCTGGCGCGTGGCCGGCGAGGTGGAAGGCGTGGCCCTGCCCCAACACCCGGACTTCACCGACCTGCGCCTGTCCCCGGCCGCGCTGCTCGAAGGCTTTGCCCGGCGCGGCTGGCGGGCCGTTTTGGCCTGCCAGTTCGCCGGCATCCTGACCGAACCCGACCGGGCCGCCTTCGAAGCCGCCGCGGCCACGGCCGGGACGCGCCTGCTGCTGCTGCACACCGTGGGCGACGCCATGGCCGGGGGCATGGCGCACTTTGCCGCCGTGCGCTGCGCCCGCCTGGCCGCTGCCGCTTTTCCCAAAAACGCCGCCCAGCTCGCCCTGCTGCCTATGCCCATCCTGGCCGCCGGCCCACGCCAGGCCCTGTACGAAGCCCTGGTCCAGGTCAACCTCGGGGCCACCCATGTCCTGGCCCGGCCCGGCTACGCCGACCCGTTCCCCCAAAACGGCTCCCGGTTCTATCCCGAGCAAGCCGTCCCCGAACTCCTGCGCGCCCACGCCGCCGAAGCCGGCTACACCGTCCTCGAAGCCCCGGCCATGGCCTATGCGCCAAGCCAGGGCCGCTTCCTGCCCGCCGCCTCCCTGGCCTCGGGCGAGGCCGCCCCGGCCTTGGACCAGGAAGACATCCGCCGTCGCCTGGCCTTTGACCAGGACATCCCGGCAAGCTTCCTGCTCCCCGACGTCGCCGCCGAGCTGCGCCGGGCCTTTCCGCCCCGCTCCCGCCAAGGGCTGGCGCTTTTTATGACCGGCCTGTCCGGAGCCGGCAAATCCACCCTGGCCAAACTGCTCTATGTCGCCCTCATGGAACTGGCCAGCCGACCGGTCTCGCTCCTGGACGGCGACATCGTGCGCCGTCACCTGTCAAGCGAGCTCACCTTTTCCAAGCAGCACCGGAACTTGAACATCTCCCGCATCGGGTTTGTGGCCAGCGAGATCGCCAAAAACGGCGGCATCGCCATCTGCGCCCCCATCGCGCCCTACGCCGCCGGACGCCAGGCCGCCCGCGACCTCGTCGCCCCACACGGCGGCTTCATTGAGATCCACGTGGCCACGCCCCTTTTCGTGTGCGAACAGCGCGACCGCAAGGGCCTGTACGCCAAGGCCCGGGCCGGCCTCGTCACCGGCGTAACCGGTCTCGACGATCCCTACGAAATCCCGGAAAACCCCGAAATCCGCCTCGACACTACCGATATCGACCCCTCCGAGGCCGCCCAGGAAGTGCTTCTCTACCTTGAACGCGAAGGCTATCTGGGCTAACCCCAGGCAGCCGCCACAGCCGCAAAGGAGGCCCGCCATGTCCGAACGCTCCAGCACCATGCTCGACACCGCCGCCTACGTCGAAGCTCTGGATTTCGCCCGCGGCCTGCGCGCCCCGGGCAAGCCCCTGGAATTTCCCGACTACGCCGAATACGTGCGGCTGGTTGCCGAGCGCGCCGCCCTGGACCTCGACGTCTACGAAGGCGACCGCCACGACTTCGAGGAGCTGCCCGAACCCTACGAACTGGCCTACCTCACCGCCCGTCTCGAACGCCTGCGCGATCGGATCAAGGCGGAGAAAGATATTAATGTTGGTGAGTTGTAAGAGATAAGATGCCTCCGGCGGCCGGGGGCTAAGCCCCCCGGACCCCCTGATTGGGGGGGGGCGGAGCAAGTTGCGGCGGTCGTTCGTCGCCGCTGTGGATGTGTTTACCGGACGGCGTCCGAGAGGTGCTTGATGCTTGCCGCCACTGATTCGTTGCCGTTTGGCGTCGCGCCGCGCCAGGCCCAGGTCCTGGCCGGCCTGGACTGCCTGGCCCGGGCCATGCCCCAGGCGCTCATCCTCGAAGGCGGCACGGCCGACGAACGCGCGGCCATGGCCATGTGGCTGGCGGCGCGCCTCAACTGCGGCGCGGGCCGTCCGCCCTGCGGCGTCTGCCCCATCTGCATCCAGATCCGCGACTTCGTGTTCAAGGATTTGCTTTATTTCGACGGCGGCCTGGAAACCATCAAGGTGGCCGACATGCGTGAGGTGCGCGCACTGGTCGGCGAACCGCCGCGCGGGGCCGGCTGGCGGGTGGTCATTCTGGCCCAGGCCCAGGCGCTGACCGACGAGGCCGCCAATGCGCTCTTAAAAGCCATGGAAGAACCCCGGCCCGGCAACGCCTTCGTGCTGCTGACTCCCCAGCGCGAGCGGCTGTTTCCCACCCTGGTGTCGCGCTCCTTCGTCCTGACCCTGGCCTGGCCCGACGCCTCCCGGCCCCTGCCGGCCGGCAGCGAGGACGATCCCTGGCCCATCATCGACGCCCTCTACGCCTTCTGGCGCTCGGGCCGTGGCTGGTTCACCGGCGTCAAGGGCCGGCCGTCGCGGCTGACGGCCGAACGGGTCCTGACCGAACTGGCTCGGGAGCTGGCCGCGTGTCTGGCCGGCCGGACCGACACGCCCCTGGCCGGCCGCCTGAGCGCCTGCGGGGAACCCGACGTGCCCCGCCGCCTGGATCTGCTGTTGGCCGAATGCCAGGAGGCCCTGGTGGCCCAGGTCAACCCGGCCGTGGTCCTGGACAGGCTGGCCACCCGGGTCTATCTGTGGCTTCGCGGGTAGAGCGCCTGGGAAGGGTAGCCGACAATTTCAAAGCGCCGCCAAGGCAGGTCGGCCGTCTCCCCGAAAACGCAGGCTTCGTTGTGCACGACCAGCCGCAGATACAGCCGGGCGCACGGAGCTTGGCGCAGATCGATTTCCGAAAGCCGTCCGTTTTCAAAGCCGGCAGCCCCATCTCCGGCGGAGTCCGAGACGAACTGCAATTGTTCGTAGCGCGTCCCATCCCGTGACCAGGCCAGTTGCACAAAGCCGTTGACCGGCGGAAACACCCGCCGAAACAGCGTGACCGAGACCATGTCCAGGGGCATGTCGGCGTCGATGCGCACGACGAGTTCCCCGGTGGGCTTGCGGCGCAAATCGGGCCGCAACCCGTTAATATGGTTGCCGCCTTCCATGGTGACGTCGAAAAAGGCAAGGTTGTCGCTGCGGACCGGAACCACGGTCATGGGTCCTTCCCGTTCGGCGGCGATGCCCTGGGGCGAAAAACGCAGAATGCGGACAATAGGGTCGGCATAGGCAAAAGCCTCTGCCGCCGGATCGACCCGCAACCGCCCGGCCTGGTCGTACCCCAAGGATTCGGCCAGGAGCTTGGCCATGACCGTATGCCCGTGAACGTTGGGGTGGTTGTTTTTCGGGGTAAGGTAAAACAAGTCGGGATTGTCGCCGGACATGGACCGCAGCACCGTGGTCATGTCGAGGACGGGAATGCCGGCGGCCCGGCACGCTTCCACCAGGGCGGCCCCGGGAGCATTCTTGTTTTCCCGCATTTGGAGCACGTCCGGCGCCAGGAACAGCAGAAGCTGGGCTCCGTCGGCCCGGACCGCGTCGCGCAGTTCGAGCAACGCCTTGCGGTAGTTGTCCCAAAACCGCTCCATGGCCGGCAGACTGGCGGCATCGAGCAACGCCGCCTTGTCGTTCAGATGGCGCTTTTCTTCCGGCGTGGCCTGGAGATGATAGGCCTTGAAGGGACCGGAAGCGGCCGGCGAAGGACCGCCCGACGACGGCCGGTTGCGCAAGCCGTCCATAAGCCAGGGCACCTGGGCCTCGAACCAACTGATCAGGACGCGCTCGACCTTTTCGCGCCCAAGCCCCTGGTCAAAAGGATTGTACCGGCCGCCCTGGCGCACCTTGAGATCCTCGCGAAAAAAAGAGCCGGCCATGGCTTCCAGGTCATTGGCGTAGAATTGGACAATCACCAGATCCGGGCGCAATAAGCGCCCTTTTTCACGGTAATAGGAGAGTTCGTCAAAGATATCGTAGAAGGGAACCCCGGCGTTGACGACCGAGACCCCGCGCGCCGGAAAACGTTTTCGCAGATAGGTTTCGAGCAGAGCGGGATAGGCTTCGCGGTCGGCCACGCCCACGCCGTAGGTAAAGGAGTCGCCCAGGCACAAGACGCGCAAGGGATCCGGCGTATCGGCCGCAGGCCCGGTGCGCCGCCAGCCTTCGGCGTCGATGCCCACGGCATAGGGCAGGCCAGGTATCTCGCGGGCAACAACCGAGAGCCTGGGTTCAAGGTCGCCGAGCACATTGGCGTAAGCCCGCGGCTCCACGACATCGGGCGGCGTGGTGTCCGTCAGCGCCCAATAGCCGTGGATTCCCAGGTGCAGCAATAAAAAGGCGAGAAACACGGCGCACGACGCCCAGGCGATGGCGCGGTCGCACCAGTGGGCGGCAGGAATGTCCCGCATACGGCCTGATACCCGCCATGGGCGAAAACGGCAAGCGCCCGGCCGCCGTGCATACGGCAGCCGGGCGCTTGGATGAAGTGGTGAGGGGAAGTCGCTATTCGGCGGCTTCCTTTTTCTTTTTCTTGGGCACGCCCTGGTAGGCCATGGTCTGCTTTTCCGTGGCCACGGGGCGATGCTCCTTGGACATGGACAGGCAGCCGGTGGGGCAGACGTCCACGCACACGCCGCAGTACACGCAGCTCATGGCTTCGCAGGTCCAGGTGCCGGCCTTGTTGTCCACGGCAATGCACTGGGACGGGCATTTGATCATGCAGGTGCGGCAGAAGATGCACTCGTCGATGTTGATGTGCAGCGTCCCCCGAAACCCCTCGAAATGGCCCCGCACGGCAAACGGATAGAGCCGCGTGGAGCTTTTGGAGAAGAGGTTCGCGACGACGTTCTTGGTCATGTTGAACATGGCAGCGCGCTCCTTGTTTACCGTTCGGTGCAGCTGATGCAGGGGTCGATGGAGAGCACGATGACCGGCACGTCGGCCAACTCGCAGCCCGGCAGCATGGCCAGAAGCGGCGGAATGTTGGCGAACGTCGGGGTGCGGATGCGCACCCGGTCCATGTGCTTGGAGCCGTCGGCCTTGAGGTAGTACATGAGTTCGCCGCGCGGCTGCTCGACCCGGGTGACGGTCTCGCCCTGGGGCTTGCCCTTGACCTTGGCGGCGATTTCGCCTTCGGGCAGGCGGGCGATGGCCAGGCGGACGATGTCCAGGGACTGGAGGGTCTCGCGGAAACGCACGGCCGAGCGGGCGTAGGAGTCGCCGTCGTATTCGACGATGGGCTCGAAGCCCAGTTCGCCAAAGGCGGCGTAACCGGTCTGGCGGGCGTCCTGGGCCCAGCCGGAACCGCGCAGCATGGGGCCCACGGCCCCAAGCTGGTAGGCCTGGTCCTTGGAGAGCACACCCTTGCCGCAGCAGCGCTTTTTCACGGTGTAGTCGTTAAGCATGGTGGAGCTGAGCTGACGGATCTCCTTCTCGGCGATGGCGACCTGCTCTTCGATCCACTTGCACTGTTCCGGGGTCAGGTCACGGCGCACGCCGCCGATGACGTTGACGGAAACCACGACGCGGTTGCCGCAAGTGGCTTCCATGATGTCCATGATGCGTTCGCGCACGCGCCAGAACTGCATGAAAAGGCTCTCGAAGCCGAAGCTGTCGGCAAAAAGGCCCAGCCACAGCAGGTGGGAGTGCACACGGTGCAGCTCGCCCCAGATGGTGCGCAGGTACTTGGCGCGACGCGGCACTTCCACGCCCATGATCTGCTCGACGCCTTCGCAGTAGCACAGGGCGTGCAGGCAGGAGCAGATGCCGCAAACGCGCTCGACGATCTGGATCATCTGGTTGAAGTCGCGGACTTCGCAGAGTTTTTCCAGCCCGCGGTGGACGTAGCCCAGGGTGGGCAGGGCCTCGACGACGATTTCGTCCTCGATGGTGAGCTTTAAGTGCAGCGGCTCCGGCAAGACCGGGTGCTGCGGGCCGAACGGCAATATAGTACGGGCCATATGCTTCCCTCTTTAAGACTGTTTTTCGGCCACGCTGACCTTGCAGAACGGCATGGCGCGGACTTCAGCTTCAAGGTACAAGGCCCCGCCGAAATCGAGGACGATGTCGGAGAAGCAGATGCCGAACTGGTCGCGGATCTCGTTTTCGATGAGCAGCGCGCAGAAGTACACCGGCGAGATGCTCGGCACCACGGTCTCCTTGGGGATGGAGAGCCGGTAGTGCTTCATGACCAGATCTTTGTCGTAGTGATACAGGATTTCGAAGCCGGCCTCGCCGCAGTCCACGGCGGACATGGTGACCTGCCGCCAGCCGTCGTCAAAGCACTCCTTGGCCACGGCGGCGACTTGATCGAGGCTCAGAGGTATCGTTTCCAGCACGGTAATCTCCTGGAAATCGGGGAAAACCCCGGTTGCATCCGAGTTCTCGGCAACCCTTAGGCGGTCATGCCGAGCAGTTTCTTCACTTTTTCCAGGGCCGCCACCACGCCGTCGATGATGGCCTCGGGGCGGGCCGGGCAGCCGGGCACGTACACGTCCACGGGGATGACCTTGTCCACGCCGCCGACGACATTGTAGGCTTCGCGGAACACGCCGCCCGAGCAGCCGCAGGCGCCGATGGCGATGACGGCCTTGGGGGTGGGCATCTGGTCGTAGATGTTTTTGAGCACGTGCTTGTTGCGCTGGTTGACGGTGCCGGTCACAAGCAGCACGTCGGCGTGCTTGGGGTTGCCGATGTTTAAGATGCCGAAGCGTTCAATGTCGTAAAGGGGCGTGAGGCAGGCCAGCACCTCGATGTCGCAGCCGTTGCAGCTGCCGCAGTCGAAGTGGACCACCCACGGGGATTTGATGCGTCCCTGATTGATCAGATTGCCTAACATGGCGTGCTCTCTCTTTTGGCTTCTCGGTGGTTATTGGGCATAGAGCCACAGCAAGTTGACCACGGTGAGGACCAGCCCCATGCCGACGGCGGACTTGAGCATGACCCGCCAGGTGAGGCGCGCCGTGACGTTGTCCACGATGATTTCGGCCATGTAGGTCAGGGCCACGAGCACGATCATGCCGACAAAGCTGGTGGACCAGAACAACGCGCAGATGCCAAGGACCAGGATCACCTCGTACCAGTGGGCGATCTCGATCATGGCCAGGTAGGGCCCGGAGTACTCGGTGTAGACGCCGCGCACCAGTTCCTGGTGGGCGTGGGCGCTGGCCGAGATGTCAAAGGGCGATTTGCGCAGCTTGATGGTGAGCGCGTAGCCAAGGACAATGAACATCAGCGGCAGGTCATACAGCATGGGCCGGCTGAGTTCAAAGACCGCGCTGACCTTGAAGCTGCCGGTCACCATGGCGATGGAGGCAAACACGAGGATGAGAAGCGGCTCGTAGGCCAGCATCTGGAGCAGCTCGCGCTGGCCGCCGATCTGGCTGTAGGGCGACGGCGAGGCCAGGGCGCCCATGACCAGGAAGACCGCGCCGATGGTCAGCACGAAGAAGATGAGCAGCAGGTCGGAGCCGGTGAAGAGCAAGACCACGGACAGGGCCGCGCCCACGAGGTAGACGTAGGCGCAAAGGGCCTGCCAGGTGTTGACCAGCATGGGCTGTTTGCCCAGGAGCTTGAGCACGTCGTAGATGGGCTGCAGGATCGGCGGGCCGTAGCGGGACTGCAGCCAGGCGGTGATGCGGCGGTCCACGCCGGTAATGAGCGCGCCGAGAATCGGGGCCGCGACCAGGGCCAGGACGGCGAGAAGGATTTTGGTCATCACAGGGCGCCTCCAAAGAGCATGATCACCAGCACGGCCAGGGCGATGACGTTGATCCACTTGGAGAGCATGGCCTCTCCAAAGAACTGTTCCAGGTAGTAGTTGCCGGACACGGCCGTGACGTTCTGGCCAAGGGGGCCAAGGAAGCCGGGCTTGCCGTCAACGGAGGTCTGCTCGCCGCACATGTAGGGTCCAACCGCCTGGGCGGCCGTGATCTTGCGGGTCTGGCGCAGGGCGAAGAAAAAGCCCAGGCCAAGCAGGATAAACAGCGGATAGACCAAAAAGACGCCGGTGGACGATTCGAAGTTGCCAAATCGCAGCACGTAGGG
Source organism: Solidesulfovibrio carbinolicus (assembly GCF_004135975.1). NCBI lineage: Bacteria > Pseudomonadati > Thermodesulfobacteriota > Desulfovibrionia > Desulfovibrionales > Desulfovibrionaceae > Solidesulfovibrio > Solidesulfovibrio carbinolicus. The sequence continues at coordinate 4,321,925 of NZ_CP026538.1, forward strand.
CGCGGTCTTGTAGTACATGGTCACCACGGGAGCGACCAGGCCGTTGTAGACCAGGGGCGAGAAGAAGCTCAACACCACGGCCAGGCCGGCCAGGAGGTAGAGCGGTCCCCGGATGGTGCTGTCCTGGGCTTCGGGAGCGGCCTTGGCAAAGGGCGTGGCCAGCATGAGGCCGGCCCAGCGGCACCAGAAGAGCACGGTGACGCCCGAACCCAGGGCCAGCATGATCATGAGCAGGAACTGGCCGTGGGCCGACTCGATGGCCATCCACTTGGCCATGAGCATGCCAAAGGGCGGCAGCATCATGGTCAGGATGCCGATGACGGCGACCAGGGCCGTGCGGGGCATGCGGGCGAACAGGCCGCGCATGTCCTCGATGTCGCGGGAGCCGATCTTCTGTTCGATGGCCCCGACGCACAGGAACATGAGCGCCTTGGAGATGGCGTGGAACAGGATCAGCAGGATGGCCGCGGTGATGGCGGCCGGGGTGTTGATGCCGGCGCAGGCGATAATGAGCGCCAGGTTGGAGATGGTGGAGTAGGCCAGGATCTTCTTGCCGTTGGACTGGCCGGCGGCCAGGCAGGCCGTGGCCAAAAACACGAAGCCCCCGAACAGGGCCACGAAGTTGCTGAAGTAGGTGCCGGCGTAGATCGGGGCCAGGCGCACGATGATGTAGACGCCGGCCTTGACCATGGTCGAGGAGTGGAGCAAGGCCGAAACCGGGGTGGGAGCCACCATGGCCCCGGTGAGCCAGCTCTGGAACGGGGCCTGGGCGGCCTTGGTCATGCCGGCGAAGACCAGCAGGAACATGGGCACGAGGATGGCCCCGCCGGCCACGGCGAATTCCGGTCCGCGAGCCAGGATCTCCTGGAGCGACAGGGTGCCGGTGACCTTGTACAGGAGCATGACGCCAAACAGGAAGGCCGTGCCGCCGAGCACGTTCATCCACAGGGCGCGTTCCGCGTTCTTGCGGGCGATCTCGGTGTCGTCATGGCCGATGAGCATGAACGAACACAGCGTGGTGCATTCCCAGAAGAAGTACATCCACAGCATGTTGTTGGCCAAAACCAGGCCGTTCATGGCGCCCAGGAACAGGACGATGAAGAAGAAGAACTGAGGCTGTTTCGACGTGGTCAGATGCAGATGTTCCTCGTGTTCCTTCATGTAGCCGATGCCGTACACGGCGATGAGGGAACCGACGATGGACACCACCAGCACCATGACGAGGCTGAGGTCGTCCGCGAAAAAGGCCGGCGTCGCGCCGTGGTCCTTGATCATGAAGAAGTCGAACCAGATAAGTCCGACGATCTGGGCCACGGTGAGCCATACGATGATCTGGTTTTTGCGTTTCAAGCCGACCAGCAACACCACGCCGAGGATCAGGAAGTCACCAAGGGTGACCAGTGAACCCCATAGTGGCGCCGGCGACATGATAAACGCGCCGCCCCGAAGCATGGCCAACGACGCGAGTATGAGCACTCCCGCCGTGGCGACCAGGATGACCTTGCGCACGTTTTGCTCTCGCAAAACGAGCAACACGGCTGCGACCAAAAATGGCAGCAGCACCGTCACAAAGACCAGCGTGTCGAGCATAGGCACCTCGATAAAAAGGTTAGGGGACCGCCTGGGACACACGCTCCGCCTCCGCCGCGAGGCAAAACCATCCGCTAGCAACGCGGCCGCCTGCTATTAAATGGTTCTAGGCCCCTGTGGAGAGAGCGTCAAGTTTATGCGGTTTACTGGAAAATGCCACCCGCCGCAACAGCGTGATTCCTTTCACAAGGGTCTCTTGCGTCCCAAAAACCGCCCAAAAGGCCTCCTGAAACAGCAGACCATCTGCCATCTGCCCGCTTTCATCCAAAATCCTTCAATATATAAGCTACTTGTTTTGGAGATGAAATTTGCGCGGCCGCCAAACTTTTTTCGAGCCGCCCCCTTGCCTTTCACGACAATGTGTTTAGATAGTTTCCCGCCGGCGCTGGCACTCGATGCAAGCGAGTGCCAGCAGCCAACCCATCCGCCAAAAACCATGGAGGTTATTGTATGAAGCTCAAACCCTTAGGCGATCGTGTGCTGGTTAAGCGTCTCGAACAGGAAGAAGTCACCAAGGGCGGCATCATCATCCCTGACTCGGCCAAGGAAAAGCCCATGAAGGGCGAAGTCATCGCCGTGGGTCCGGGCAAGCTGGCCGAAGACGGCAAGCACCTGAAGATGCATGTCGAGAAGGGCGACCTCGTGCTGTTCAACAAGTACGCCGGCACCGAGATCAAGGTCGATGACGAAGACTTCCTCGTCATGCGCGAGGACGACATCCTGGCCGTCATCGAAGCCTAGGGCTTCGCGCCTTATTCGCTCCAACCATTCCGTATTCTAGCGCAAGGAGAACATACATGGCTGCCAAAGAAATTCTTTTTGATTCCAAGGCCCGCGAGAAGCTGAAAAGAGGCGTCGACAAGCTGGCCAACGCCGTGAAGGTCACCCTTGGACCCAAGGGCCGCAACGTCGTCATCGAGAAGTCCTTCGGTTCCCCGATCATCACCAAGGACGGCGTGACCGTGGCCAAGGAGATCGAACTGGAAGACAAGTTCGAGAACATGGGCGCCCAGATGGTCAAGGAAGTCGCGTCCAAGACCTCCGACATCGCCGGCGACGGCACCACCACCGCCACCATCCTGGCCCAGGCCATCTTCACCGAAGGCGTCAAGCTCGTGGCCGCCGGACGCAACCCCATGGCCATCAAGCGCGGCATCGACAAGGCCGTGGCCTCTGTCGTGGCCGAGCTGGAGACCCTGGCCAAGCCCACCCGCGACCAGAAAGAGATCGCCCAGGTCGGCACCATTTCCGCCAACTCCGACGCCACCATCGGCAACATCATCGCCGAAGCCATGAACAAGGTCGGCAAGGAAGGCGTCATCACCGTCGAGGAAGCCAAGGGCATGGAAACCACCCTTGACGTCGTCGAAGGCATGCAGTTCGACCGCGGCTACCTCTCCCCCTATTTCATCACCGATCCCGAGCGCATGGTGTGCGAGCTCGACGAGCCGCTGATCCTGATTAACGAGAAGAAGATCACCGCCATGAAGGATCTGCTGCCCGTGCTGGAGCAGGTCGCCAAGATGAGCCGCCCCCTGCTGATCGTGGCTGAAGACATCGAGGGCGAGGCCCTGGCCACCCTGGTCGTCAACAAGCTGCGCGGCACCCTGCAGGTTTGCGCCGTCAAGGCCCCGGGCTTTGGCGATCGCCGCAAGGCCATGCTCGAAGACATCGCCACCCTGACCGGCGGCCAGTGCGTGTCCGAAGACCTGGGCATCAAGCTCGAGAACATGACCCTGGCCGACCTCGGCAAGGCCAAGCGCGTCATCGTGGACAAGGAAAATTCCACCATCGTTGACGGCGCCGGCGACGGCGACAAGATCAAGGCCCGGGTCAAGCAGATCCGCGCCCAGATCGAAGAGACCACCTCCAGCTACGACAAGGAAAAGCTGCAGGAGCGTCTGGCCAAGATCGTCGGCGGCGTGGCCGTCATCAATGTCGGCGCGGCCACCGAGACCGAGATGAAGGAAAAGAAAGCCCGCGTCGAAGACGCCCTTAACGCCACCCGCGCGGCCGTTGAGGAAGGCATCGTTCCTGGCGGCGGCGTCGCTCTCGTGCGCTGCGTCAAGAGCCTGACCGGCATCAAGGCCGTGGACGACGACGAGCAGGCCGGCATCGAGATCGTGCGCCGCGCCATCGAAGAGCCCCTGCGCCAGATCTCCGGCAACGCCGGCTTCGAAGGCTCCATCGTCGTGGCCAAGGTGCGCGACGGCAAGGACGGCTTCGGCTTCAACGCCGCCACCGGCGAATACGAAGACCTGATCAAGGCCGGCGTCATCGACCCCAAGAAGGTCACCCGCATCGCCCTGCAGAACTCCTCCTCCGTGGCCGGCCTGCTCCTGACCACCGAGGCGGCCATCGCCGAGAAGCCCGAGCCGAAAAAGGACATGCCCCCGATGCCCGGCGGCGGCATGGGCGGCATGGGCGGCATGTACTAGCCGACCCGTTTCCTCCAAGTTACCGTCACGGGGGCCGCGCGCTGGCGCGGCCCCCGTTTTTTTGCGGCGGTCATCCGGCCTGCGGCGCTGGCCCACAGGCTCGCCCGGCGCCCTTGTTTGCCTTATCCCGGCTTGCGCCCGACAAAACGCAGACTGGCCACCTTGCCGGCCACGACATCCGCGAAATCCACCCCGCCCAGCGATTCCAGGGTCTCGGACAGGGCCTCGCCAAACAGCGCCCGCAACTGCTCCGCCGAATAGACCAGCCGCTCCGGCGCGGCCACATCAACCAATCCCGCTCCGGCCAGCCCGGCCAGATAGGCCGCCTCGGAAATCGCCCCGGACACGCAGGCGGCATGGCCGGCCACACTGGCCAGTACGGCCGGCGGCAGATCCTCGGCCACGATGTCCGAAATGGCGATGCGCCCGCCCGGCCGCAGCACCCGGAATATTTCGGCAAATACCGCCGCCTTGTCCGTGGACAGGTTGATGACGCAGTTGGAAATGACCCAGTCCACCGAGGCATCGGCCACAGGCAGGGCCTCGATATGCCCCTGGCGCACTTCGATCACGGAATCAAGGCCGGCCCGGGCAATATTCTCCCGGGCGGCGGCCAGCATGGCTTCGGTCATGTCCACCCCGACGACCTTCCCGGTCGGACCAACCCGGTCGGCGGCGATAAGCAGATCAAAGCCGGCCCCGGACCCCAGATCCAGCACGGTCTGGCCCGGTTCCACGCCTGAAAAGGCCAAGGGATTGCCGCAACCGAAAGACGTGGCCGCGGCCTGGACGTGTTGCTCGCGTTCCGGGCCGTAGCCGGCCAGCTCGATAAGCGTGCCGCCGCCCGCGCCACAGCAGCCGGACCCGCCGCAGCAACCGCCCCCGCCGCCTTGGCTCGCCGCTTCCAACGCCTTGGCATAGGCTGTGGAAATAGCCGCGCGCAGTGCATCATTTTCCATACTTGCCTCCCGCTTCGGTTGCACAACACCTCCCGCCGCTCCCGCCGGGGCTGCCTGTCCCGCCGCCCGAGCGGGCCGGACAGGCGTCGATGGCGTCGGCCAGGGCGCGAAGTCCGGCGGCCAACGCGCCGAGGTTCGGCCGATAGGCCACGTCCCGACCGCGTTTCTCGACCGACAGAAGCCCGGCCTCCTTGAGCGCCTTCAAATGCCGCGAGACGCCGGAGAAATGGATGCCGCAGCAATGGGAAGCCTGGCTGACGGTGAGCGGCCCATCGGCTCCGGCCACCCGGGCCAGGATGGCCAACCGGGTTGGGTCGCTCAAGGCCTTGAACACCTCGGGCCGCACATGTCGGCAGAACCCGCTGAAATCGCCGCAAGGGAGCGTGTCGTTGTTCATGGCCCATACATATGCACGCTTGCGCAACAATGCAAATGTCTTATTGCCCCAGCCGGGCCCGGTCCGGCGAAAGCCCCGAACCCGCCTTGCCCCGCCCCGTCGCCATGCGTTAGGCTGTCCCCAGATCCGGAGGCCCCATGCCCGACGCAAAAGACGCTCTCCCTGCCGCGACCCCGGTCCCGGACGCCCGGCCCTACGACCTCACCAACCCCCAGGTCCTTCTCGCCTGGCAGCGCAACCACCTAGCCAACGAACGCACCTTTCTGGCCTGGTGCCGCACCGGACTGGCCCTTTTCGGTTTCAGCTTCGTCATCGAGCGCTTCGACTTTTTTATCCGCCAGCTGCAAAACGTGCCCATGTTCGAGGGCATGGCCCACAAGCACCTGCACACCGAGACCGTGACGCTGTCCACCTTCGGCGTGGGCGTGCTGGTCATGGTTGTGGCCGTGTGGCGCTTCTGGTACATCCGACGCTGCATCAACACCGGCGCCAAGACCTTTTCGCCGATCCCGGACATCGTCTTCACCGTGGCCGTGGTCGGCATGATCCTTGGGCTTTTTTCCGTGTTTTGGCATCTCATCATGCAGTGACCGCCAAGGAGGCAGCCGCCATGCGTTTCGCGACCGCCGCTTTCGGAATCATCCTCGCCTGCTGCCTGCTGTGCCCGGCCAACGCCCCGGCCGCTTCGTCCACGCCGCCGAAATACGCCCTGGCCCTGGCCGCCAGTGCCGCCGGCCGCCTCGACGACGCCCTTTTGGCCGTGGAGCAAAGTGCCAAAAGCCTTGGCGCGGCCTACAAGGAACTCTACCGGGCAACGCCCACCATGGTCCCCGAGGCCCGCAGCCGGCTGCTGCAAAGCTACGCCGTCAAGGACGGCACGGTGGCCTTCCGCGACCTCCAAGGCCCCTGCGGCCCGGACCCGGCCGCCAAGGCCCCCTGCCAGTCCCTCTATTTCTACGACGGCGAAAACTTCTCCGACAATCTCTTCCGGGAGCTGGCCGCCCTGGACAGCCTCGCCCCGGCCATGGCCGCCGCCTACGGCGCGCTGCCCTACTCCTGGGTCTACCTGACCACCCCGGACCAGGGATTCGCCATCTACCCCAACCTGCCCCTGGTGGAGGCCGTCAACAATTATAAGCCCACGGACAAGGACTTTTACACAGCCGCCGATTTCGCGGCCAAGGCCTGCGGCTGGCAGTCGCCCTACCTCGATCTGGCCGGGGACGGCATGATGGTCACGGTGTCCTGCCCGGTCTACGACGGCGAAACCGTGCTTGCCGTGTCGTCGCGCGACGTCACCATCAGCCAGCTTTCCGGCCGGGTCATGGCCGATCTGGCCGCCATCCCCGGGGCGCGGGCCTTTCTGATGAACCGGCGTGGCAAGGCCATCGCCGTCAGCGACCCCAGGCTGGCCGCCGCCATCGACGCCATAAACGCCAAGGCCGAGGAGGCCGTGGTCTACTTCCGGGCCGACCGGGGGCTGGCCGCCATGGGCCTGGACAAGGCCGAGGATTCCCCCGACGACGCCCTAAACGCCATCGGCGAGGCCGTCATCGAACGGGCCGAAACGGAAAAGAAGTGGCCCATGGCCTTTGTCTCGGGCAAGGACATGGTGCTGGCGGCGCGCCTTCGCGCCACAGGCTGGCATCTCGTGCTGGTGATGCCGCAAAAAGCAGTCAATTAATTGAAAGAAAAAGCATTTCCCCACGGGGGCAACTTGCGCGCCCTGGCCGCCGAAGCCGGGCGCGACCCTTCGGACATTCTCGACGCCTCGGCCAGCATCAATCCCCTCGGGCCGCCGCCCTGGCTGCGCGACGTGTTGAGCGCCGCCGTCGCCGACCTCGTCCACTACCCGGACCCGGACTGCACGGCGCTCCTTGAGGCCGCCTCGGCCCGCTACGGCGCACCAGCCTCCCATTTCGTGGCCGGCAACGGCACAAGCCAGCTCCTTTTCGCCCTGCCGCGCTGCACCGGCCTTGCCCGGGCGGTCATCCCCTCCCCGGCCTACACCGACTACGCCGTGGCCTGCCACAAGTCCGGCATGGACGTGCGCCGGCTGCCCGGCTCGGAATTCGACGGGTTTGCCCCCCAGCTCGACCGCATCGAGGCCGTGCTGCGCTCGCCCTCCCTGGTGGTCATCGCAAGCCCGGCCAACCCCACCGGCGTCGTCACCGAGGCCGGGGCCATCGTTGAGCTGGCCGGCCGCCATCCCCAGAGCCTGTTTCTGATTGATGAAGCCTTTGCCGATTTCGTGCCCGGATTTACGAGCCTTGCCGGCGAGGACCGGCCCCACAACGTGGCCGTGCTGCTTTCGCTCACCAAAAGCTTCGCCGTGCCCGGCCTGCGCCTGGGGCTGCTCGCCGCCAGCCCGGATCTGGCCGACTGGGTGCGCCGCACCCTGGCCCCGTGGTCGGTGGGAACGCTCCCCCAGGCCGTGGGCCTGGGCGCCCTGGCCGACACGGCCTTTCTGGAAGAGACCCGGGCCGCCCTGCCCGGCCTGCGCCATCGGCTGGCCGAGGGACTGGCCGGCCTTGGGCTGACGGTCTTCCCGAGCCAGGCCAACTTCCTCCTGGCCCGGCTGTCGCTTTCCGGCCCCAACGCCCCGGAGGTCTGCCGCCGGCTACTGGCCGAGCACGGCGTGGCCCTTCGCGACTGCTCCAATTTCTCGGGCCTGTCCGACCGCTACCTGCGCGTCGCCGTGCGCCCCGAGGCCGAGACCGACCGCATCCTGGCCGCCCTGGCCGCCGTGCTGGCCGCCTGCCCCATGCCCGCGTCGCGCCCCCGGCCCAAAACCCCGGCGCTCATGGTCCAGGGGACCACCTCCAGCGCCGGCAAGTCCGTGCTCACCGCCGGCCTGTGCCGGCTGCTGGCCCGGGCCGGCTACAAGGTCGCGCCGTTTAAATCGCAAAACATGTCGCTCAATTCCGGAGTCACGGCCGACGGACTGGAAATGGGCCGGGCGCAGATCGTCCAGGCCCGGGCCTGCCGGCTGGCCCCGGACGCGCGCATGAACCCCATCCTTTTAAAGCCCACCTCGGATCTCGGCTCCCAGGTCATTGTCCTTGGCAAACCCGTCGGAACCATGCGCGTCGGGCAGTACATCGCCTACAAGCCCACGGCCTTTGCCGCCGCCCGGGAGGCCTACGACGCCCTGGCCGGCCAGGCCGACGTCATGGTGCTCGAAGGGGCCGGCAGCCCGGCCGAGGTCAATCTCAAGGCCCACGACATCGTCAACATGACCATGGCCCGCCATGCCGGGGCCAGCGTGCTGCTGGCCGCCGACATCGACCGGGGCGGCGCCTACGCCGGGCTGCTGGGCACCATGGAATGCCTGCCTGAGTCCGAACGGGGGCTTGTCGCCGGCTATGTGCTCAACCGCTTCCGGGGCGACGCCACGCTGTTGGCCCCGGCCAACGACTTCCTCGCCCGGCGCACCGGGCGTGACGTGCTGGCCGTTGTCCCCTTTCTGCCCGATCTCGGCCTGCCCGACGAGGACTCGGTCACCTTCAAGGACGGCCGGTCCCTGCCCGATACCCCGCCGGCCGACCCGGCCCTGCTCGACATCGCGGTCATCGACCTGCCGCATCTCTCCAACGCCACGGACTGCGACGCCCTGGCCGTGGAACCCGACACGCGCCTGCGCCGGGTGCGCGAAGCCGGCAAGCTCGGCCGGCCCGACGCCGTGCTGCTGCCTGGCAGCAAAAACACCCTGGCCGACCTGGCCTGGCTCAGGGACTCCGGCCTGGCCGCCGCCCTGACCGCACTGGCCGCCGCCGGCACAACCGAAATCGTCGGCATCTGCGCCGGCCTGCAAATGCTCGGCGAGACCGTGGCCGATCCCCTGGGCCTGGAATCGGATCGCGGCCACGCCGCCGGCCTGGGCCTGCTGCCGCTCGCCACCCGCCTGGCCGCCGAAAAAACCCTGACCGCAACCGATGCCGTCCACGCGCCCACCGGACTGCCCCTTCGCGGCTACGAGATCCACCACGGCGTCACCGAGACCTCGGGCAACGCCGCCGCCCTGGACGTCATCGCCGCCCGGGCCGACGGCCAACCCCTGGCCTACGCCCGAAACGACGCGCCGATCTGGGGCGCCTATCTGCACGGCCTCTTCGACGCCGACGCCTTCCGCCGCCACTTCCTCAACACCCTGCGCCAGCGCCGGGGACAGGAACCCATCACACGGCTGACGCCCTACGACATCGACCCGGCCCTGGACCGGCTGGCCGACGTGCTGGAAGAACGCCTAGGGTTGGCCGTCGTGCGCCGGTTGCTGGGATTGTAGCGGGAGGGGATGGGGATGGGGAGAGAAAGGCATGCCTCCGGCGGCCAAAGGGGCTGAGCCCCTTTGGAAACCCCTCCTAGGTTCGGTAAGGGACGGATATTACGTCGAAAAGCGCGAACGCGCCAAGACCCTTTGGGCGCGGGAGCGCTGTCGGCTGCGCCGCATGGCGGGTTGGGAATAGGCGTTCAAGGTGTTTGAAGGACGCCAAAAAGCCCGTCGCGCCAGCCCTGTCGGGCCGGCGCGACGAAACGAAAATCGGAGCGGGAGCGGTCTAGGCGTCGGAGCTGGACGCGGAGGCGCTCGGGCAGGACGAACAGCCGCCGGAAGCGCAGGGCGAGGCCGGAGCCGCCGCCTCGGCGGCCGGGGCGTCGGCGGGCTTGGACGAACCGTTGGACCCGTTGGCCGCGTTGCCCGAAGCGCTGCAACCGCCGTTGGCCTTGTAGTCGGTCACGTACCAGCCCGTGCCTTTGAGCACGAACGAGGTGTTGGACATGAAGCGCTTGCCGGGAGCGCCGCAGTATTCGCAGGGCGCTTCGTCCACGTCGAAGCTGCGTTGAAGCACTTCGAATTCCTTGCCGCATTTGGTGCATTTGTATTCGTAGATGGGCATGATCCTCTCCGCTTACGCCTTTGGGCCGTGAAATCCGGCCGCAACAAGTCCACCTTCGGCCCGGGTTTGTCAAGGGCCGATGCCAGTGGCCGGGGGCGTCCCGGCAGCACTCGCTTTGGGCGAGCGCCAAATAGGTAAGCGGCCCGGCCGGCCAGTCAAGGGCCGGACGGGCAAAAAACGTCCGTCAAACCGCCAAAACCGCCGCCGGGCCTGCCTGTCGGGCGGGCGCGTCAGTCGGGAATGATGATCACGCACACGCCCGGATAGGCGCTGAGTTTGCCCAGGTCGAGGTCGTGTCCCCGCGAGGCCGGCACAAAGACCGTGCCGCAAAAGCCTTTCTCAAGCGCCAGCCACAACCCGGGTTCCTCGCCCACCGACGTCACCTCGCCCGGACACAGCAGAAACCGCCGCGACAGCCGCCGGCCGCCGTCGGCGGCATAGATCAGACACGGCCGGGCGTCGTCCTCGGCCGGACCTTCGAGCAGGTTGCGCACGGCCGCCAAAAGCGCCTCCTCGTCCACGGGTTTGGCCAGGACCGCGTCGGCCCCGCTTGCGGCCCGCTCGCGGCTGGAGGCCACGGTCAGCACCATCACCGGAATGTCCCGGGTGGCCGGCTCGGCCCGCAGCCGGCGGATGGCCTCGCGGCCGTCCATGCCCGGCATGCGCAGGTCCATGGTGATGCAGCCGGGCTTCCAGGAGGCGGCCAGCTTGAGCGCCTCGGCCCCGCTGCGAGCCGTGGCCACGGCATAGCCGCCCTCGGTCAGCACGGTTTCGAGGTAGCGCCGCACGGCGTCGTCGTCGTCCACCACCAGCACCCGCGAGGCGTCGCCATCGGCTGTGGGCGCGGCTTTGGCCGGGCAGGCCGCCTCGGCCGTTTTCGCCGCCTGGCCGGCCAGGGCCGGCAGGGTGAAGCGGAAGACGCTGCCCTGGCCGGGCACGGATTCGGCCCAGATGCGCCCGCCGTGGCGTTCCACGATCTGGCGGCAGATGGGCAGCCCCAGGCCCGTGCCCTTGGGCTTTTCGGTCAGCGTGTCCCCGGCCTGCTTGAACTTCTCGAAAATGGTTTCCAGGTCCTTGGCCGCGATGCCCGCGCCGCTGTCCGCCACCGCCACCCGCACCTCGCCGTCGACGGCCACGGCCGACAGGCGCACCCAACCGGAGCTGGTGAACTTCACGGCATTGCCGATGAGATTGAGCAGCACCTGCACCAGCCGGTCGCGGTCGGCCATGACCGCCGGCAGATCCGAGGCGATGTCGGCGGTGAGCGCCAGGCCCTTGCGCGCCGCCAGGGGCATGGCCGCCTTGACGGCATGGTCGGCCGCAGCGGCAAACGACACCGGCTCCATGTCCCATTCGCAGCGCCCGGACTCCATCTTGGCGATGTCGAGCACGTCGTCCACAAGTTCGGTGAGCCGCTCGCCCTCGGCCACGATGATGTCGAGGTTTTCGCGGATTTGCCCGGCGCCTCGCGCGATACGGGCATCGCCTGGCGGCAGGGCCGGAACCACCAGCTCCAGGAATTTGCGGCGGATGATCTTGGCAAACCCCAGCACCGACGTCAGCGGCGTGCGCAGCTCATGGGAGACCGTGGAAATGAACTCGGTCTTCATCCGGTCCACTTCCTTTTCCACGGTGACGTCGCGCACGAGCAAAATAACCGCCGTGCGGTCCTGGCCGGGCAGCCGGAAGGACGTGGCCACGACCTTGCCCGTGCCGCCGCCGGACAGGGCCACCTCGGTTTCCGGGCAGGCCTTGTCGGTGAGGCACGAAGCGGCCAGGGCGGCCATGGCCGGCGGAAAGGCGTCGCGCACCCAGCGCCCGGCCGGATCGGTTCCGGTCAGGCCGAACATGGCCAGCAGGGCCGGGTTGTGCAGGGTGGCCCGGCCGGCGTCGTCAACCACCAGCAGGCCGTCGGCCAGATTGTCGATGATGGCCTGGATGTGGGCCAGGGAGTCGTTGAGTTCGCGGGTGGTGTCGGCCACGGCCTGCTTGAGGTTGGACACCAGCACCGACAGCTGGCCGGCCATGGAGCCCATGGCCCGGGCCAGCACGCCCACCTCGTCGTCGCTGGCCGGCGGCGGGGTGGCCGAGAAATCGTGGTCGCGGATTTTGACGGCATAGTCGGCCAGGGCGGCCAGGGGCCGGGCAATGCCTGAAACCAGGGCGTAGAAGATGACCACGGCCACGGCGAACATGGCCAGCATCAGCACTTCCTGGCGGATGACGGCCTCGCGCATGACCCGCCAGATGCCGGCCTTGTCCATGCCCACGCTCACCTGTCCGGCCTCGCCGGCCAGGATCGGGGCCGTGACCTGGATGAAATCCCCCCGGTCGGGGATCACGGCGTCGTCGATGGAAATGGCTTCCTGGTGGCTCACCGTGACCTGGGGCACGGTGGCCGGCATGGCCGGCAAAAAGGTGTGGGCCGCGATGCGCCCCATCCGGTCGGCCACAAAGACGTAGCCCACGCCGTCGATGCGCAAAAACTCGTCGATCATGGCCTGGACCGAGGCCGCGTCGCCGCCGACCAGGGCGTCGGGGCTGGCGGCGGCGATGGCCATGGCGATGGCCCGGCCCTTGGTGACGTATTCGTCGGTCAGGTGGCGATGGAGCAGCCAGGCCGACAGCAGGGCGGTGGCGTTGGCCGAGACCCCGAACACCAGCACGATGGCCAGCAGCGTCTTGCGAAACAGGCGTGACACCCTCAGTCCTCGGTTTCGGCAACGGCCAGGCTGGCGGCCAGGGGCACAAGCCGGCCGTCCTGAGCGGTGTTGAGGTAGACCATGTTCAGGGCCTGATGATTGGGGCCGGTCAGCGAAACGGGCCGGCCGATGCCGATATCCGTCTGCCCTACGGCGACAGCCGCCGCATCAAGGCCCAGGCGGTCGTCGGGGTCGGCCATGGCGTCCAGCACCGTCAGAAAAAGCCGGGCATTGAGATAGCCCTCGAACCCCACGGAACTGCCGGCTTGAGAAGCCGGCGTGTCCCAGCCGCCGGGCGGCGGCAGGCGGTCGCCCAGATCGGCCAGGGCCTGGCGGTAATCGTTTGCCGCCGGCAGGGTCTCGTCGCGCCAATCCGGCACGACCTGGGAGAAGAGGACGTCGTGCTCCAGATTGACGCCCAGACGCGCGCCCTCGGCGGCCAACTGGCGCAGGAGCAGTTCGCCGCCGGCAAAGGACACCACGCCGACGGCGGCGTCGAGACCGGCCCGGCGAAAATCGCGAATGGCGGCGGCGCAGGCCGGAGCCGGCCCGACCAGCAGGATTGCCTGGGGGTTGCAGGCGGCGAGCACCTTGGCCTGGGCGGCCATGTCGTCGGCCACCGTGGCCACCCGGGCAAAGGTGGCCTCGCCGCAAAGGGGGAGGTTGCGCCGGGAAAGCGCCCGCCTCGCCCCGTCCCAGCCGCTGCGGCCAAAGGCGTCGGCTTGGTGGCAGATGGCCACCCGGGTGGCCCCCCTGGCGACGAAGGCTCCGACCAGGGCGTCGATCTCCTGGCGGTAGCTGGCTCGCAGGTTGTAGACGTAGCGGACATAGGGCGGGGTGCGCGAGGCTTCCAGCCCCGTGACCGGAAAAAACAGCCGCGCCCCCTGGTCGGCGTAGGCCCGAAGCACCGGCAGCACCCGGCTGACCGTGGGCGTGCCGAGCTGGGAAAAAAGGGCCAGGGCCTTGTCGCGGGTGAGGAAACGCACGGTGTTTTCGATGGCCGGCCCGGGTTCGTAGCCGTCGTCGGCGGCGTGGAGGGCGACCTTGCGCCGCCCGGGCGCGGACAGGACGTTGCGGCTTTCCAGGCAGGCCAGCGCCCCCCGGTAGAGCTCCACGGCCATGCCCCGGGTCGGACCGGAGAACCCGGCCGTCATGCCCAGGACCACCGGGGTCTGGTCCTGGGCCTCGGCCACGCCGAAAAGCGCCAAAACCAGGGCAAGCATCACGCCCGCGGCCTTGCGTAACCAGTCCGCCATCATTCCCATGCCCTTCGCGCCCATACGTCCGGCGCATGAGATTTTCGAGGTATGGCACCCTAGGCCGATTTGGAAAACGCGTCAAATTGTCGGCCCGGAATTCGGGAAGCGGCACGAAAATGTCGCCCAAGGCCCGACGTTGCGCTTTGGCGCGACTGGTGTCACACAATCGTCACGCGACATACATCGCCGCGTCAAGGCGACGTGTTCTTGATGGCCCCGCAAACCTCGAGGTGGTCGCATGTCCAAGGATTCCATCCTGATTGTCGAAGATGACGAAGATATCGTCGAACTGCTCGCCTTCAATCTGCAAAGCGCCGGCTTCGCCGCCGAGACCGCCCGCGACGGTTACGAGGGTCTGGCCAAGGCCCGGCGCAATCCGCCGGCCGCCGTCATCCTCGATCTCATGTTGCCGGGCCTGGACGGCTTCGAGGTCTGCAAGGAACTCAAGCGCGACCCCAAGACCGCCAGCGCCCCCATCATCATGCTCACGGCCAGGGGCGAGGAAGTGGACCGCATCGTCGGGCTGGAGCTGGGGGCCGACGACTACGTGGTCAAGCCGTTTTCGCCGCGCGAGCTGGTCCTGCGCCTGCGCTCGGTGCTCAAGCGCCACGCCCCGGAGCCGGAAAAGCGGCAGGTGCTGGCCCGCGACGGCCTGTCCGTGGACATGGCCGCCCACCGGGTGAGCCTGGACGGGGCCGAGGTGGCGCTCACCGCCACGGAATTCAAGCTTTTGGCCGAGCTGTTCCAAAGCGCCGGCCGGGTGCTCACCCGCGACCGGCTGCTTAATTCCGTCTGGGGCTACGAGTTCGAGGGCTATGCCCGCACCGTGGACACCCATGTCCGCCGCCTGCGCCAGAAGCTGGGGCATTTCGCCGACATGATCGAAACCGTCCGGGGCGTGGGCTACCGGTTCAAGGAGTAGGCCGTGGCCGGCTCCGCCGCCCTGGGACTGCGGGCCGCCGCCGTGTGCGTGGCCGTGGCCGCCCTGGCCCTGGGCCTGTCGTCGTTGGTTCCGGCCTCGGCCACGCCGGGCCAGCGTCTGGCCGCCAATGCCGCCGCCCTGGCCCTGGCCGGGGCCGTGTTCTGGTTTTTCACCCGCCGCCTGTCGCGTTCCCTGGCCGAGGTGGTGGACGTAGCCCGGGCCATTGGCGACGGCGACTACCGCCGCCGGCTGCATTTGTTGCCTGGGGGCGAATTTTCCGTCCTGGCCGGGGCCGTCAACCAGATGGCCCGGGGCATCGAGGCCAACATCGCCACCATCGTGGCCCAGAAGACCCAACTGCAAGCCATCCTGGACGGCATGCGCGAGGCGGTCATGGTCCTGGACGCCGCCGGAAAGGTGCGCGTGGCCAACCCGGCCCTGGCCCGGCTGGCCCCCATCGCCGCCGATCCCCTGGGACGCCGGCCCATCGAGGTCATCCCCAGCCCCGAGCTGCAACTGGCCTGCGACCGGCTCCTGGCCGCCAATCCGGCCGGCCCCGAAGCCGAAAGCGCGGCCGAGGCCGTGACCCTGGAAGCCCGGTTCGGGCCGGGCCGGGTCTACGAGGTGTCCCTGGTGCGCCTGCCCGGCCGGGACGGGGCCGAGGCCGGGGCCGTGCTGGTCTTTCACGACGTGTCCGAGACCCGAAAGCTCTCCCGGGTGCGCCGGGACTTCGCCGCCAACGTCACCCACGAGCTGCGCACGCCGCTGACCTCCATCAAGGGTTACGCCGAAACCCTGCTCGGAGCCGCGCCGGAACTGGCCGCCGAAAAGCGGCGCTTCCTGGAAGTGATCCTCAAAAACGCCAATCACATGTCCAAGATGGTGGACGACATTTTAAACCTCGCCCGGCTGGAGGACGGTCAGGGGCCGGCCCCCGACGCCCGGGCCGAGGCCGGGGCCGCCCTGGCCGACGCCGTGCGCGAGTGCGAACCCCTGGCCCAGGCCCGGGGGCTGGAACTGGTCCGCGCCCTGCCCGAGGCCGGACTGGCCGTGGCCTGCGACCAGGGCCAGCTGGCCCAGGTCTGGCGCAACCTACTCGAAAACGCCATCCGCTTCAGCCCGGAGGCCGGGCGCATCGTGCTGACCGCCGCCCCCGATCCCGACCGGGGCCTGGCCATGTGCTCCGTTCTCGACCAGGGACCGGGCATTCCGCCCGAAGAACGCGAGCGGGTCTTTGAACGCTTCTACCGGGTGGAGCGCCATCGCTCCAAGACCCCGGGCAGCACCGGCCTTGGCCTGGCCATCGTGCGCCACATCGTGGAGCGCCACGGCGGCCGTGTCTGGGTGGAGCGCGGCCGGGGCGAGATGGCCGGGGCCGCCTTCCATTTCACCCTGCCCATGGCCCAGTCGCCCAAGGCCGAGGCGTCGGCCGAAACGGCCGGGTCCGGGCCACGAACCCAGGCCTCCTGAACAGGCCGCGCTCCAGGGATACGACCGGGCGGCCCAGGCGGGCCGCCGACGCGCTTAACCGCCGCAGCAAGGAAACACCATGTCCGACACCGTGAAAATGGCCTCCCGGGCTCTCAATTTCTACTACGGCCGGTTCAAGGCCCTCCAGGACATCAACCTCGTCGTCAACGCCAACCAGGTCACGGCCCTTATCGGTCCCTCGGGCTGCGGCAAATCCACCTATCTGCGCTGCCTCAATCGCATGAACGATCTCATCGCCGGCGTCCGGGTGGAGGGCGAGCTGACCCTGGACGGCCAGGACATCTACGCCCCGGACCTTGACGTGGTGGAGCTGCGCCGCCGGGTGGGCATGGTCTTCCAAAAGCCCAACCCCTTCCCCAAGACCATCTTCGAAAACGTGGCCTACGGCCTGCGCGTGGGCGGCATCCGCGACAACACCTACATTTCCGAGCAGGTGGAAAAAAGCCTTCGCGGCGCGGCCCTTTTCGACGAGGTCAAGGACCGCCTCCACGACTCGGCCCTGGGACTGTCCGGCGGCCAGCAGCAGCGTTTGTGCATCGCCCGGGCCCTGGCCATCGAGCCGGAAGTCATCCTCATGGACGAGCCGGCCTCGGCCCTGGACCCCATCGCCACCCAGAAGATCGAAGAGCTCATTCATGAGCTGAAAAAACGCTTCACCATCATCATCGTCACCCACTCCATGCAGCAGGCCGCCCGCGTCTCGGACCGCACCGCCTTTTTCTACATGGGCCGGCTCATCGAGGATGACGCCACGGAAACCATCTTCACCCGCCCGGCCCAGAAACAGACCGAAGACTACATCACCGGCCGCTTCGGCTGATGCGTCGCCGACAAGCAGCGCGAAATCGGGGGCGGCCGGCATATTGTCCGGCCGCCCCCTTTGATTTTGGCGCGTAATTGGCTACACCTTGTAGCCTCTCGCCCGGGAGCCGGGTTGTTTTGTGCCGCCTCCCCGTGCCGCATCTCCAACCGCAAGGACGCACCGGCATGAGGTTTCCGCTTTTTCCCGCCAAGATCGCCCTGGCCGTGTGCCTGCCCGCCGTGGCCGCGCTGGTGCTTGGGCTTTTCGCCGTCTCCCGGCTGGACGGCCTGGCCGCGCGCTCCAAGACCCTGGAAACCGCCCGCCTGCCCCGGGCCGATCTGGCCGTGGCCGTGGAGCGCCGGCTGCTCCTGGCCGCCCAGGCCATCCGGGGCTATGCCCTGTCGGGCGACCGCGACGCCCTGGAGCGGGCCAAAAAAGACCTGGGCCAGGCCGCCGACGCCCTGCACGCCGCCCGCGAGGCGGCCAGCCGGCCCGGCATGGAAAGCCTGGCCGCCGAAGCCCAGAAGATCGGTTTTTTGCTCGACACCTACAAAAAAGCCGCCGAATCCGCCGCCGCCGCCAACGAGCTGGTGGCCAGGGACCGGGCCGATCTGGCCGCCGCCCAGGAGGCCTATGCCGCCGCCGTGGCTAGCTACATCGAATTCAAGACCGCCCAGTGGGACAAGGAGCTGGCCGCCAAATATCCCCAGCCCGACCCCCTGCGCCTGCACGCCAAACGGCTCAAGACCGCCCAGGCCGTCCAGGACGCCGGCCGCGACGTGCGGCTGGCCGCCGAGGCGGCCAAGGCCGAGCGCGACCCGGGCCGGCTGTCCCAGGCGCTTGCCCGCTACGACGAGGCCGAGGCCCTGCTGCGCGAAGTGAAAGCCGGCAGCGACGAGGAAAACAAGCGTCTGGCTCCGGTCTTCGCCGCCCTGGCCGCCTGCCGCCAAGCCGCCGGGGCGCTTTTGTCCGACTGGGAGGGCCTCAAGTCCACGGGCCGCCAGATCATCGAGGCCGAGCGGGCCGCCCTGGCCGCCGGGGCCGATCTCGGCGGGGCCACCCTGGCCGAGGCCGCCGCCGACGCCTCGGGGCTGGCCGATGCCGTGCGCGCCTCGCGCCTGCTTCTTGGCGGCGCGGCCTGGGGTATTTGCCTGGTCGGCATCGTCTTCGGCCTGGCCGTGGCCTTTCTCCTGGGCGGCCCGGTGCGGCGCTGCGCCTTTTTCGCCCGGGATCTGGCCGTGGGGCGCATGACCGGCAATTTGCCCGTGTCCGGCCACGACGAAACCGCCGTGCTGGCCGAAAGCCTGCGCGAAATGGCCCGGCGCATCGGCAAGCGGCTGGCCCGCTGAACCATGGCGACCCTGGCCGCCCGACTCCTTGGTCTGGCCCTGCTGGCCCTGGCTGCCTGGCTGTCCCTGGCGGCCGGCCCGGCCGAGGCCGCCAAGCCACTGGAATTTCGCGGCATCCCCTTTGGCGCGCCCCTGGCCGAGGTTCCCGGGCTGGTCCCGATCCTGGACGCCGGCCCGGTGGCCCTTTATCGCCGCGAAACCGAAAAGCCGGCCTTTGGCGAGGACTGCCCAACCACGGTGCGCTACGGCTTTTCCCGGGGAAAATTCTTTTTCGTGCGGCTGCATCTGGCCGGCTGCGAAGACCTCGGCAACGTCATCGCCGCCTACGAAGCCAAGTACGGCCGGCCGGCCCGGGAAGGCGCGCCGGGCTGGACCCGGCTGGTCTGGCGACAACCCGCCCTGACCGTCAGCTTGTCCCACGACGCCCGGGAAGGGACCACCGACATCGACTACGTCTATCTCCCGGATCTCAGCCATGACGAGCGTGACACCTGGCAGAGCCTGGACGACGTGCGCGCCCATGGCCCCATCGGCTTTCGCGGCATCCGTTTCGGCCGCGACATCGAAAGCCTGCCCGAAATGGCCGAGGCCTACCGAGAAGGCGCGGCCGTCTACTACCGCCGGGCCGGCGAACGCCTGGAGCTGGGCGAAACGCGCCTGGGCGACATCCTCTACGGCTTTTACCAGGGCAAGTTCTTCGCCGTGCTCATGCGGGCCGACGCCGGGGTGGATTTCGAGGCCCTGCGCCAGGCCTATGCCGCCAAATACGGCGCGCCCCGGGCCATCGCGGCCACTCTGGAAGAAGAACTCGTCTGGAGCTGGCCGGGGGCCCAGATCGCGCTGTCGCGCGACACCGCCGCCGGCGGCCTGGCCATCCGCTACGCTGACGCCGCCCGGCTGGCCCAGGTCGTGGCCGCCGAGACCGCGGCCGGCGCGCCGCCGTCGCTGTCCGGGGGGCTTCGCATCTTTTCCAAGGGCGACCCGCCCCGGTCCTTTCGCGGCGCGGCCTTCGGCGCTCCCGAAACCGCCCTGCCCACGGGCGAATTCCTCTTCACCCACCGGGGCCGGCGCTACCTGCGCCGGGCCGACGAACGCCTAAATCTCGGCGACATCCCGCTTATAAGCGTGGTCTACGCCTACGACGCCGGCAAACTGGCCGGCGTGGCCCTGACCATCGCGCCCTCGGGCAGCGACCCCAAGGCCGACTACGAGCGTGTGCTGGCCGCCTACAGCGCCAAATACGGTCCGCCTGTCACCCGACCGGAACCTGACGGCGCGACCATGCACCTGTGGTCCTGGCCCGGACTGTCGTTGGCCCTGGTGCGGCCGGCCAAGGGGCCCCTGGAGGTCCATTACGTGGACGCGTCGCTGCTGCGCCGTCGTGAGGCCGCCCTGGCCGAACGCGCCCTGGACGCCCTGGACCGCAAAACCTTCGCCCCGCCGCCGCACGGGGAAAACCGCATCGAAAACCCCGGACAGGAGTAGCACCATGGACCGCGCCCTGTGCATCCACGGCCATTTTTACCAGCCCCCCCGCGAGGACCCCTGGCTTGGCCGCATCCTGCCCGAAGGCAGCGCCGCCCCGGCCGTGCACTGGAACGAACGCATCTGCCGCGAATCCTACGCTCCCATGGCCCGGGCCCGCCGCCAGGACGGGGCCGGACGCATCGCCGAATTGTTCAACTGCTACAGCCACATGAGCTTCAACGCCGGCCCCACGCTCATGTCCTGGATGGCCCGCTCCGCCCCGGACACCTACGCCCGCATCCTGGAAGCCGACCGCGAGAGCCTGGCCCGCCTGGGCCACGGCAACGCCCTGGCCCAGATCTATCACCACGTCATCATGCCCCTGGCCACCGAGCGCGACAAACGCCTGGAAGTCGCCTGGGCCGTGGACGACTTCAAGGCCCGGTTCGGGCGCGATCCCGAGGGCATGTGGCTGTCCGAGACCGCCGTGGACACCCCGACCCTGGAAGCCCTGGCCCAGGCCGGCATCCGCTTCACCATCCTGGCCCCGTCCCAGGCCACGGCCGTAAGCGACAACGGCCGCGACTGGCGCGGCGTGGACGCCGGCTCCCTGGACATCCGCCGGCCCTACGCCGTGCGCCTGCCGTCCGGCCGGGAAATCGCGGTCTTTTTCTACCACGGCCCCCTGTCCCAGGCCGTGGCCTTCGAAAACCTGCTGGCCGACGGCGAACACTTCTTCCGCCGCCTGTCCGAATCGGCCGGCGGGGGGCTTTTATCCCTGGCCACCGACGGCGAAACCTACGGCCACCACTTCAAATTCGGCGAAATGGCCCTGGCCTACGCCCTGGACCAGGCAAAATCCGGCCGCGACGGCCTGACCCTCACCAACTTCGCCGCCTATCTGGCCGCCAATCCGCCCAAGGCCTACGCCAAGGTCCGCGAGGCCTCGGCCTGGAGCTGCGCCCACGGCGTGGAACGCTGGCGCTCGGACTGCGGCTGCACCGCCGGCGACCACCCGGGCTACAACCAGCGCTGGCGCGCCCCCCTGCGAAACGCCCTGGATTTGCTCAAGTCCCGCCTGGACGCCCACTTCGACGCCAAGGCCGGCGCGCTCTTCAAGGACCCCGAGGCCGCCCTTGTCGCCTACGGCCAGGTGCTGGCCGGCACGCAGTCCAAGGAAGGCTTCGAACGGCTGCACATGGCTGCCACGGCCGACGCCGTCCGCCGGGGCGCGGCCTGGAAACTCCTGTCCATGCAGGCCTGGGGCCTGGCTGCGTTTGCCAGCTGCGCCTGGTTTTTCGACGAGATCTCGCGCCTGGAGCCGGTCAACGCCATGACCTTTGCCCTGCGCGCCGTGGAACTCGCCCGGGCCACCGGCATGGCCGACCCGGAACCGGAAATCCTGGCCATCCTGGCCCAGGCCCGCTCCAACGAACAAGCCATGGGCAACGGGGCCGACATCTGGGAAACCATGGCCCGGCCCCGGCGCGAAACGCCCAAAACGCTCATCGCCCAGGCGCTTGTGACCCTGGCCCTGGAAAACCGGCTCCCCCTGGGCGGCGAGGAAGCCGCGGCAACTTGGCCCGGCGTCGCCGTGGCCGTGCGCCTGGAAAACGCCCAGGCCGGCGCGCCGCGCCCCGGCTCGGCCGCCATCGTCTACCGCCATGAAACCGCTGCCGAGCGCTACGAACTGACCTATACCCCCTCGCCCACGTCCGATCCCTTCGCCGCCTGCGCCGCCATCCGGCCGGCCACGGGTGGAGTCGAGGAAGGCTTTGCCTTCGAGGCCGTGGGCTTGCCCGTCAATAAACGCCAGGCCCTGGCCGACGCCTTCTCGCGCCACCACGCCGAAGTCTTCCACGCCGAAAACCTCGCCGCCGCCGCCGTGGCCCGAAGCCTCGTCACCGAGCGCCAGGAAGCCCAGAACACCCTGACCCTGGCCCCCCTTGTCCTGCACCTCTGGCCGGGCCTGTTGTGGCTCGAAGTCTTCGAACCGCCGCTGCCGCCCAAAAAACGCCAGCTGCTCCACCTGTTCCTCAAGCACACCGGCGACGGTTCGCCCGTCAAGGCCGCCCTGGAAGCCCGCATCGCCGCCGAAGCCGCCCGGCTCATCGAACAGCCCGACCCGGACTGGCGACTTCTGGCCCGCCTGACCCGCCACGCCGCAGAACTGGGGCTGCACCCCGACTGGTGGGCCGCCCAGAACGCCCTGTGGCAACGCCGGCCCTTCGCCGGCCCGGCCCGGGAACTGGCCGAAGCCCTGGGCTTTGCCGTGTAGCATCGCGGATATTTGCCCTGGGGCGACAGGGTTTTTTGCCGCTTGGCGCAAAAAGACCGGCCCCGGGGATTGTGCGCCGCCCGGCGCACGGGTTACCGATTGGAAACAAAACCGGCAACGCCAGCCGGGCCGGGCCGGGGCCGCCGGCCGCACCCTTGTAAAGACTTCGACCGCTACGGGAGACGACCATGCTGCGACACGTTCCGGCCGTCCTGGCCGTTCTGGCCCTGGCCCTGGCCATCGGCGGCTGCTCCGCCAAATCCGCCAAGCCCGCCAAACAGACCTACATCAACATCGATCAGGTCTTCGCCGCCTACGACGCCAACGGCGACGGCAAAATCACCAAGGAAGAATTCACCGCCAAATTCCAGCAGAAACAAAAAGCCGATACGGCCTGGAAGAAAATCGACAAGAGCAGCAACGGTTTCGTCGAACGTACCCTCAACGACGACGAGCCGCTGCGCGTCTGGAACGACGTCGAATCCCAAAACGAGCCGTATTAGCCGGCAGCAGGGCGCTGCCCTGCACCCGCTGGGACGCTGTCCCAGACCCTGCCAGGGCGCTGCCCTGGACCCGCCGGGGGGCTCAGCCCCCCGGACCCCCGACCTGGGGTGGCCACCACATCCCCGTTCCGGGTAACCCCGGGCGAAGCGCTCCCGCGCCCAAGGGGTCTTGGCGCACTCACACTTTTCGACGTAATATCGGCCTCTTACCGAACCCAGGAGGGGTTTCCAAAGGGGCTCAGCCCCTTTGGCCGCCGGAGCAACGGTGGTTCAAGTCAACCCCAGAAGGCTGGTTAAGGCCTAGCTTTCACAGTGCGCCCAGGGTTGACCGGATCGAACCATTGCATTCAAAATCGTCACGAGCTTTCGCATGGAAGCGACAGCTGCAACTTTGTGAGGCTTGCCAGCCTCCGTCAGTCGCTTATAGAAATCACGAATTACTGGGTTGAAACGAATTGCCGTCATGATGGCCATATATAAAATGGAGCGAAGATTACTGCGACCACCAAAAACCCGACGTTTTCCACGAAACTTGCCACTGTCGCAATTCATTGGGGCAACGCCAACAAGTGCAGATATCGCGCGGCGGTTCAATTTTCCAAGCTCGGGAAGATTTGAAAGAATGGCTGTTGATAGAACTTCCCCAACTCCAGGAACACTACGAAGCAAATTGTCCTGTTCACGCCAAAAGGGACTTGCTCGGACAAGTGCACCAAGATGAGTATTGATTTCGGACAACCGCTCTTCAAGCCAATCGATATTTTTTTCTATGTCATTTCTGACTGAACCATAGGAACGCGAAAGACGATTCTTCTCCATAACGAGCATTCTCAATAGCTGGTTCCGTCTGGACATAAATGCGCTAAGCTCCTGCGCCTGTTCATCCTTCAACGGTCTCACTTCAGGGCGGAGCTGTTTCCCAAAGAGCGCCAGCATTTCTGCATCGATTTTGTCAGTCTTTGCCAGCCGCCCGGTAGCCTTTGCGAAGTCCCGGACCTGGCGAGGATTGACCACAGCAACAGGAAATTTCTTCAGGCTTAATGCCGTGGCAACAGGAATTTGAAGACCACCTGTGGCCTCAAGGACAATAAGCTCAGGCCTAATCTTGGAAAACTTCTTGCAAATCGCCTTTATACCGTCTGGATCATTGGTGAAAACAAAGGCATTTCCATCAGGGAGTGTGTGAACGTCCAGAGTTTCCTTTGAAACATCAATCCCAATAAAACGCTCAATAGCAGCCATGTATGATCCTCCAGCACCCAGCCTTGTAGATACGGGCTCGCAGCCCAGGCAACGGTTCGGGTTCCGTGGAAGAAGGGGACGACGATCCTGGCTCCGGCACGAGCTTGAAGCTCAAGGCATCATCGATCTGCCGTCCCCTCAACCGTAACAAGTTTAAAACTGCTACGGAAACATACAAGGCACTCTTCTCTGCGCTCCTCCTGCCCTACCCGGCGAATTCCTGCAGCAGCACGGCGATTTCCTCACGGATGACGGCGGCGGCCGCCTTGGGCACGGCGGTTTCGAGTTCGGCCAGCAGGCTTGCGCGCAGGGTGTTGAGGGCGGCGTCGAGGTCGCCGGGGGTGACGCGGCCGCCGAGGCCGTTTAAGGCGTCGCGGGCGTCTTGGGCGGCTGCGTCCACGGCGGCGGTGAGATTGTCCAGGGCGCTGGCCGAGGCGACGTCGGCGAGCAGGGTTTGGCGCAGGGTGGCGGCCAGGGCCTCGGGATCGATGCGCTCGCTTTCGAGGTTTTCCAGGCGCAGCTCCAGGGTCTGGGCCAGGGAGACGGCCTCCTGGCGGGCCGTGGCGGCGGCGGTTTCGGCCAGGGCGTCGAACCGGGCGTCGAGGTTGCGGATCTCCGCGACGGCGACCTGTCTGGCGGTTTCGGCCAGGTCAGCCAGGCGTTCATCCAGACTGGCGGCCAGGGTTTGGATTTCCTGGCGAGCGGCCTCGGCCGTGGCTTCGAAACGGGCATCGAGGCTGGCGGACAGGTCGGCGGCCAGGGTTTTGCCCAGGCCGTCCAGGGCTTCGGCCAAACGCTTGCCGGTGACAAAATCTTCGGGGTCGGGCAATTCCCGGCGCAGTTCGGCCAAGCGTTCATCCAGGCTCGCGGCCAGGGTTTCGCCCAGGCCGTCCAGGGCTTCGGCCAGACGCTTGCCGGTGACGAAATCTTCGGGGTCGGGCAGTTCCCGGCGCAGTTCGGCCAGGCTGGTTTCCATGGAGCGGGCGAAGTCCTCGAACTGGGTGTGGCGTCCCTGGCCCAGGGCTTCGAGGCGGGCCAGGCTTTCGCGCAGGCGCTCCAGGGTGGCGTCGAGGTCGCCGGACGAGGCCGCGGCCGGCGGCGGCAGTTCGGCCAGCAAGGCGGCGCGGTGGTCTTCCAGGCTGGCGCGCACCTCGGCCAGGATGTCGTCCTTGAGGCTGGAGGCGTCCGAGGCCGGTTCGTACTTGGCGAGCAGGCTTTCGACGCGAAGGGTCAGCGCGCTTTCCAGGCGGCCGGCCAGGGCCACGGCCAGGGCGTTCTCATCGGGCGGCGGCGGCAGGGCGTCGAGGCGGCCGGCCAAGTCGGCGGCGGCGGCCTCCAGGGCGGCGATGCGGCCGGCCAGGGCCTTGTCCGGGGCCGGGGTTTCAGCCTCGACGGCCGGGGCCTTGGAGGAATCGATGAGATTGTCCAGAGC
Source organism: Solidesulfovibrio carbinolicus (assembly GCF_004135975.1). Taxonomy (NCBI): domain Bacteria; kingdom Pseudomonadati; phylum Thermodesulfobacteriota; class Desulfovibrionia; order Desulfovibrionales; family Desulfovibrionaceae; genus Solidesulfovibrio; species Solidesulfovibrio carbinolicus. The sequence goes on from NZ_CP026538.1 coordinate 4,347,651, forward strand.
GCCGAGGTCGATGCCGCCCACGGACGGCCCAGCCTGGGCGCGGGCGGCCATGGCCGGCATGGCGGCCGCGCCCACGGCGACGGCGGCTGCTGCGGCGGCGGCCAGGGGAATGGCCTCGGCCGGCAGCTCGCCGGCTTTGGGCAGATCGGCGAAATCGGTCAGATCGTCGTCCTCGGGCAGGGAGTCGCGCGGGGCGGGCTTGTCCGGGGCGGCCTCGAAGGCGGCCAGGGCGTCGTCGTCCTCGGGGACGTCGGGCAGCGTGCCGAGCAGATCGGGCAGGGGCTCGTCGTCGCCGGGTTCAGCCAACAGCGCGTCGATGTCGGCGTCGGAAACGGCCTTGGGGGCTTCGTCGTCGTCGATGTCGGCCAGGAGGACGGCGGCCACGGCTTCTGGTTCGCCGGCAGCGGCCGCTTCGGGCGTGGCGGTTTCAAAGTCGAGGTCGGCCAAGTCCATGGGCTCGTCGCTGTCCGAGGCGGACTCGGCGGTCTCGGCGGGCGCGGCGTCAAGGTCGCCGAAATCGATGTCGTCCAGGCTGCCCTCGGCGTCCGCGTCTTTGGCGGTGTCGCCAAGGCCGAGCTCTTCGAAGGAGACATCGGCAATATCGGGGGCGGCGGCCTCCGGGGCCGCGTCGTCGTCCAGGCCCAGGCCGGTGAGATCCAGGGCGTCGTCTTCGTCGGCGGCAACGGCGGACGCGGCGCGCGGCGCGGGTTTGTCGTCGTCCAGGCCCAGGCCGGCCAGGGGATCGTCGGCGTCGTCGTCCAGGCCGAAATTGGAAAGATCAATGGCGTCGTCGTCCGCTGCGGCGGCGGTCGCCTTGGGGGCGGCGTCCTCGGCCTCGAAGCCGGCCAGATCAATGAGGTCGTCCTCGCCGTCCGAAGCGGCGGCGGCCTTGGGCGCGTCATCGACCTCGAAACCGGCCAGGTCGAAAAGATCGTCCTCGCCGGCGGCATCCGCCGGGGCGGCTGCGGCCGGCGGCGCTTTGGCGGGCAGGGGTTCGGCGTCGCCGAAAAGATCGTCGAGCTCTTGTTCGAAGCTCATATCGACGCCGTCGTCGGCCGCGCCATTCCCGGCGCCGCCCTCTTCCACGAGGTCGGTGAGATCGATGATGTCGTCGTCGGCATCGGGAAGGGGCTTGTCGCTTGCCATGGAATACCTCGGCCGGGTTGCATCGCGCCGTCGCGGGACCGGGGGATAGGCTCCCGGTCCCGCGACTTGCGCAGTGGGGTTAGGCGCCCTTCTTGGGGTGGCACTCAGGGCACTTGGTGGGGCCCTTGGCTTCCTTCTTGTGGCAGCCCATGCAGCTCTTTTCGCTCTTCATGTCGTGGAAGGCACGATAGAACGACTTGTCGCTGGTCTTGTCCTTGGGATCAAGGCTGTCATGGCAGCCGGCCGCAGAGCACTTCTGCGAGGCTTCGCCCTTGTGATGGCAGGCCTTGCAGTCGATCTTGGCGTGTCCCTTGTGGGAGAACTTCACCGGCGACTGGGTGGCAGGCATGCCCTCGGGGGCTTTGATCTCTCCGTCAGCCGGAGCGTCCACGGCGTGGACCATGGGCAGGCCGACAAAGCCCACCAGCGAGGCGCACATCAGACACGAAACCAATGCTTTTCTCATCCCTCACACCTCCTTCCAAGAAGAATTTATCACTTAGAGGGTGTACGGCCAGCCCGGACAGCCTGTCAAGGCATACGCCCCGGAAAAGACGGAAGATTTACCCTCCCGACGGTCGGAAATCAGCCCTCCAGGGCGTACTTGCCGGCATAGCCGCGCGGGGTGAGGAAACGGCCGGCGGCCAGACGGCTGGAGCTGTTGCCGACCACCACCAGGGTGAGCATGTCGGCCCAGTCGGGATCGGCCTGGGCCAGGCTGGTGAGCCGGATCTCCTGGGCCGGGCGGAAGGCGTTTTTCACCATGCCCACCGGCGTTTGCGGGTCGCGATGCCGGGCGGCCCGGGCCAGGGCCTCGGCCAGATGGCCCGATCGCTTGCGGGAGCGGGGATTATAGATGGCGACCACGAAATCGGCGGCAAAGGCCGCCTCCAGGCGCGCTTCGATGACCGGCAGGGGGGTGAGCAGGTCGGAGAGCGAAATGACCGCGAAATCGTGGGTCAGCGGCGCGCCGAGCAAGGCCGCCGCCGCGCACACGGCCGGGATGCCCGGGACCACGGAAAATTCCAGGGCCTGGGGCAGCCCCATGGCGTCGAGCATTTCCAGGGCCAGCCCGGCCATGCCGTAGACCCCGGCGTCGCCGCTGGACACGAGCACCACCCGCCGGCCGGCGGCGGCCGCCTCCAAGGCGGCCCGGCAGCGGGCCACCTCGCCGGTCATGCCCGTGGCCACCACGTCCTTGCCGGCCAGCAAGGCCGGAGACACGAGATCGACATAGGGGCCGTAGCCGACGATGCAATGCGCCTCGGCCAGGGCCGCCTCGGCCATGGGGGCCAAAAGCGCGGCGTCGCCCGGGCCAAGCCCGACCACGGTCAGCGCGCCAGGGCCAGGGCCAGCGTCGCCACGGCGTTTTTGGTCTTCGGGGCCACGAGCCTGCCCCGGTTTGCCGCCACAATCGCCGCCGCTTCGCATACGCTTTCCACTCCCATATGTTTGGCCGCCATCGCCGAGGGATGGGGCACGCTTATGCCGGACAGTGCGTCGGCGGGAAAAAATACGGTTGCCGCCCCAAGCCGCCGGGCCGCTTCGAGCAACCCCGGCTCGTGGCCCTTGGCCTCGATGCTGGCCACGAGCCCAATGCTGGCCGGGGCCAGCCGATACTGGCGGCAGGCGGCGTCAACGAGCTCCAGGATAGCCTCGGCGCTCGCCCCCTTGCGGCAGCCGATGCCGGCGACCAGGACGCGCGGGCGCAGATAGAGCCGCGTGGGCGTTTCCGGCCCGGCCCGCCAGTCCACCAACGCCAGGGGTTCGTCCGGCCCGACCTCGGCCGGATCGGCCACCCAGACGAAATGCCGTGCGGCGGCTTCGGGCGGGGCGAACGCGCCCAGGGGATCGAACACGGCCACCAGCTCCCCGGCGGCCAGGGCGGCGTTTATGCGGCGCGTGGCGACGGGGTTGTCCAGGGACAGGCCGGCGTCCCGGGCGAGCAGTTCGATGGCCGGCGCGCCGGCCGCGTCGGTGGCGGTAGTGACCACGGCCACGGCCCCGGTCAGGCCGGCCAGACGCCGGGCCAGGTCGTTGGCCCCGCCCAGATGGCCGGACAGCAGGCTTACGGCAAAGGTCGCGGTGTCGTCCAGGCAGACCACGGCCGGATCGGCGGCCTTGCCGCGAAGATGCGGCGCGACGGCCCGCACGGCGATGCCGCAGGCGCACAGGAAAACATGGGCGCGGCGCTGGTGGAAGGTTTCGGCCACCAGCGCCGACAGGGATTCAAAGGGCACGGCCCCGTCGCCGGCCAGCCGGGCCGGGGCGAAAAGCGTTGCCGGCAGCTCCCGGGCCAGGGCGCGGCCCAGGGCCAGCCCCTTGGCCGTGACGGCATAGACGGCGACGTCGCCGGGCGTGGGTGCGTTCATGGAAAAAGCATAGGCTATTTCGCCCCGGGACTAAAGACGGCCCGGGGCGTGGCCGATAAGAGCAGCGAACGGGACAAGTCCCGGACAGGAGAGAGCCATGATCGATGCGGTGGACAGCGGCGGATACGGGACGCTCGGGCTGTACGCGGCCCAGGCTCCCGCCGTGCCTGATCCGACGCCGCCGCCGCGAGTGACCAGTCCAGATGCCGAACCCGTCCGCGCCTCCCAGGCGGCCCCGCCGATCCAGGGCCAGGGAAGCGGGCCGTTGCCCGGGGCGCAGTCCGGCGCGGACGGTTCGGCCACTTCTGGCCGTGATTTTGGCGACAGCGGCTTTGCCCAATCCCGCCAGACGGCGGTCCTGGCTTCGCTGGCCGGCGCGGCATCGACGGCCTCGGCGAACGGGACGGGAACCGCCGACGGGGTTTCGACCGGCAACGCCGCCGCAAGCGCCCGAACGCTTCGGGCCTATGACCGGGCCGGCGCGTCCACCAGCGCCACGGTAGCCTCCGGGGCCATGTTCACGGCCCGGGCCTGAGACCTCGACATCACTTTCCCGCGAACAACAACTACCGCACCGGATAGCTGCCCGTGCAGACGTCGCCTTCGGGGATGCCGTCGCGCCAGGGCTTTAATTGCTCCGTGCGTTGCTGCGTCAGGGCGGCCAGGCCGTTGCACCAACACAGGTCAAAGGCCGAGCCATACTCCCACTTGTCCCTGGCCGGGTAGCGGGCGGCCATTTCGGCGTCGCGGAAGGCCACCCAGGCCCGCTGGGCGACCTTGAGCTTGTCGATGAAATTCTTGTCGTCGGCGTTTTTCTTGAGGATGGCCGCGTAGACGGCGTTGAGTTCGGCGTCGGCCTTTTTGAGGGCCGCGCAAGCGGCGGCGTTGTAGGCCGCCTGGGACTGGGCCAGGGCCGCCGTGGCCGGGACGGCCAGCACCAGCGCCAACGCCAAGACACACCGTGCGAACATGGACCCCTCCCGGCCGCGCCACGCGGCAATCATACTCCGCAGCCCCAGCCAAAACCTTCTCCCCCCTGACAGGGAGGGGCCGGGAGGGGGTTACCCCCTCCCGGCCGCCGGAGGCATCTTCGTCATCGTCTTCGTATTCGTTTGCGCATGTGCCGCCGTACGCGGCTTGGGAAACGACACCGTGACGGTGGTGCCTTTCTGTTCGGAGGTGGCCATGGCGATCTTGGCCCCGTGGGTTTCGGCGATGAGCTTGGCTCCGTAGGCCCCAAGTCCGGTGCCGTCTTTTTTGCCGGCGGTGGCGAACTTGGTGAAAAACCGCTGGCGCACGGCGGCCGGCACGGCGCCGGCGTTGTACACGGCCACGTCCAGGGTCTTGCCTTCGGCCAGGGTCACGACCACGCGCTGGCCGGGCGGCGAGGCTTCCAGGGCGTTTTTGATCAGGTTGGAGAGCATGGTGTAGAGGAGCATTTCCTCGCCGCGCACGGCAAAGGCGTCGCCGTCCTGGCGGGGGCGGCCCCGCACGAGGACATCCAGGGCCAGGTCGCTGGCCTCGATGACCCCGCGCAGTTCGCCGGAAATGTTGTCGAGGATGGGCAGGATATCGACCATCTGGGGGGAGAGTTCGTAGACGCCGCGCTCCATGCGGTAGAGATCCAGGGACTGGTTGATCATGTTGAGCATGCGGTAGCCGGCGTGCTGCATGAGGCTTAACATGTCGTTTTGGCGCTCGGTCAGGTTGCCGTCGCGGCGAAGGAGCTGGGGCAGGGTCAGGACGGCGGTCAGCGGCGACTTGAGGTCGTGGCGGGTCATGCGCTCCACGTCCTCGCGCAGGCGCTCGGCCTTTTTGCGGTCCGTGACGTCGACGATGGTGTAGCCCAGGATGTCGGCGAAGTGGGTGGCGAACTCCGAGCCCTTCTCGCTGGTGTAGCGGGTGGGGTTGGAGTCGAAAAAGCTCAAGACGCCGACGAGCTTTTGGGGGCTGAACTTGTCGCGCAGGGGATAGATGAAGCACGAGCCCAAAAGCAGCACCTTGCGTTCGGCGCAAAAGCCCTGGCCGAAAAAGAATTCCGGATCGGGCACGGCCCGGATGGTGCCCATAAACGGCCCTGGCCCGACGCCCTTGGGCATGAGTTCGGCCAGCTTGGCTTTAAGCGCCCCGGCCTCGGCCAGACGCGCCCCGGGCGGTTCGAAGGGGGCGTATTCCCCGGCGTCGAGCAGCAGGCTCACGGCCCGCAGGCCAAAGAGATCCTTGATGCGCTCCAGCACGGCCGGCAGATCCTCGTGGCCGCGCATGAGCTCCACCACCCGGATGGCCTTGCGGAACTTCTCAAAGGCCGTGAAACTGCCCTCGAAGCGGTCCACCACGGTCTTGAGCTTGGCCTGCAAATCCACGCACTGCTTGCGGTTGCGTTCGTTTTCCTTGCGGCTGTCGAGAATCTCGGCCTGGGCCAGGGCCACGGCGTTGGCCCGCATCTTGATGGCGCGGCGCAGCTCGGACAGGGATTTTTTAAACCGGTAGCCGTTGCGGTCGGCAAAAGCCTCCTCCAGGGCGAGGAGGCGTTCCTGGATGTCGGGAAAATCGTGGGTATCGGCCATGGAAGGATCAGCGCCGGCCGGCACGGGTTGGCGCAAGCACACGACAAGACCTGGCCGCCCGCGCGGCTATGCGCGCAAACGGCCCGTAGCCGGCCGGACCCTGTCGGGCCGGCCCCCCTGGGACACATGGACGAAATGGCATGAAGGCTCCCTGCGGCAACCGCCCGACCCCCCGTCCGGCGTTTGCTTTCCCTACCCTACGGCAAGCGCCCGTCGGGCGCAACGCCGGGAGCCGGGCTTTTGACTTTCGCCATCCTCGCGGGTACAAGCGCAACGTCGATTCCGCCCCGGCTGCCCGGGGCAGGCCAGACGCGTTCGCCACGCAAGGGGAACCAAACCGCATGCATCACGTACTTCGCGCCAGCATTCTGGCCGCCATAGCCCTCCTGGTCCTGGTCGTCGCGCCCCTGGCCGATCCGGCCCAGGCCCTGGCCAAGGAACAGCCCGCCAAATCCCAGGCCAAACCGGCCGCCAAGAAATCGGCCAAGGCCGAAACCGCCCCCAAGGCCAAAAAACCGGCCAATGCCGCCAAGGCCGCCGCGCCGTCCAAAGCGCCCCACCCGGCCAAGGCCGCCCTGGCCGACAGCCCGGCCCCAAAACCCCGCCGGGCCAAAAAAGGCGAGCTCCCGGCCAAGACCGACATCGAAAACGAGGAAGGCGACATCGGAGCCTGCGCCGTGGGGTCGCCGCTGACCGTCAAGTCCGCCATCCTGTGGAACATGAACACCGGCGAGGTGCTCTACGAGCAGAACCCGGACGTGCAGATTCCGCCTGCTTCGCTGACCAAGGTGCTCACGCTCTACATCCTCTTCGACGCCATCCGCCAGGGCCGGCTGCGCCCCTGGGACGTCATCGAGGTTTCCCAGCGGGCCGCGACCCAGGGCGGCTCCAACATGCGCCTGCGCTCGGGCGAGCAGGTCAAGGTCACGGACCTCATCAAGGGCATTGCCGTGGCCTCGGCCAACGACGCCTGCATGGCCATCGCCGACAACCTGGAGAACGGCAACGCCGAGGCCTTCGTGGCGCTCATGAACGACACGGCCAAGCGCCTGGGCATGAGCAACTCCGTGTTTTTCAATCCCAACGGCCTGCCGGCCGACGGCCAGGTGACCACGGCCCGGGATATGCTCAAACTCGCCGCCGCCTACCTGGAGCAGTTCCCCAAATCGCTCACCATCCACTCCATGCAATATTTCACCCACAACAACCGCCAGCGCCACAACGCCAATTCGCTGCTGGGCCGCTACGAAGGCGTGGACGGGCTCAAGACCGGCTTCGTGTGCGCCTCGGGCTACAACATCGTGGCCACGGCCATGCGCGGCGACACGCGGCTTATCGCCGTGGTGCTCGGGTCGCGCAACCCGCGCGTGCGCGAGCGCGAGACCGCCAAATTGCTGGATAAGGGCTTCAAGATGGTCCAGGCCAAAAAGGCCGCCGGCCCAACGCCCGTGGCGGCCGCGACGCCGCCGGCCGCGCCGGCCCAGGCCGTGGGACAGCCCTGAAACGATCACGCCCCTGACCAGGGCAGACCCGTTGCACAGCAAGGGAGCGCCGGCCGCTCCCTTTTTTTCACCCCAGAGAGCGCCGGGGCCTGAGGCCTCCAGCCGCCGGAGCATCTTCCGCCTTCCGCTCCCGCCTCACGACTACCCCCGCTTATCCCGTAGATCGTCGAACTGGCGGCGGACGGTTTCCAGGCGGCGGCGATAGCTTTCGGCGTCGCCGTATTCCAGGAACCGGTGGTAGCGCGAGTGGGTGGCCTTGGGGGTGCGGGCGTGGCGCACCGGGCACCAGTATTGTTCGGTGCGGGCGGCCACTTCGCGCACGAAGCCGAGCAGGCCGTTGAAGTAGCCGCAGTAAACGCAATTGAGCTTTTCGATCCAGTTGAGATAGGACAGGGCGTAGCGGTCGATGACAATGTAGTCGCCGCGCCGCACGCGGGGGATGCCGTAGATGGGGAAGCACACGAGCTGGTAGAGGGAGACGGTGAAGTCCATGAGCAGGGCCGGGATGACCGCGCCCCAGATGACCGGGATGGTAAGGATCATGAGGAAGCCGGACTCGTAGACGTAGGCCGACCATTTCTTGGCCAGCAGCTTGTGCTGGCGGATGATCTCGCGGGTGAAATGGACTTTCTTGCGTTCGATGGTGTAGCGCGTCTGAGCCCCAACCTGTTCGAACTCTTCGGCGAGTTCCTTTTCCAGGGCCTCCATGCGGGCGATGATGTCCTCGATCTTGCTCAAGGGGACCTCGTGAGGGGGTTGGCGACAGGATAAACGATCCCGCGCGCCGCCAGGGCATGCCCCTGGCGGCGCGCGGGTCGGGTTATGCCGATTTCACGCCGAAAGCGCAGCTACGTTGCGATCTAGCCTGCTGTTATGTTTTCAATGTGGAGGATTAGCCGCACTTGGTATAGCCGCAGCCCTTGCAGACGTGGCAGCCTTCCTCGAAGACGAGGTCAGCCCCGCAGTCCGGGCATTGGGGATGGGACAGGTTGCCGGTTTCGTCGCGCACGGTCTGGCCTTGGAGGTAGCGATTTTCCAGCACCCAGGACACGGCGTCGGGAATGGACAGCAGCAGGCCCTTTTTCTGGAACACCGGGTTTTCGCCGCCGATGCCCTTGAGCTGACCCACGATGTCGGCCACTTCCACGCCCGAGCGCAGGGCCAGGGAAACGAGCCGTCCGATGGCTTCGGCCTTGGCCGTGACCGAGCGGCCGGATTTGCCGATGGTGGCGAAGACCTCGAAGGGCTTGCCGTCGATCTCGTTGACGGTGAGGTAGAGTTCGCCCAGGCCCGTCTTGACCTTCTGGGTGAAGCCGAAAACGATGTCCGGGCGCATGCGCACCTTGCTTTGGGGCTTGGCCGGATCGGCCGGCGCGCCGTCGCCGGTGCACAGCACCTGGTTGGATTTGCAGCCGTCGCGGTAGACGGTCACGCCCTTGCAGCCCAGTTCGTAGGCCAGCCAGTAGATCTCGCGGATCTCTTCCTTGGTGGCGCTGTTTGGCAGGTTGACGGTCTTGGACACGGCGTTGTCGGTGTATTTCTGGAAGGCGGCCTGCATTTTGAGGTGCCAGACCGGCTCAATGTCCATGGCCGTGACAAAGACTTCGCGCAGGGCCTCGGGCAACATGCCGATATGGGCGATGGAGCCTTTGCGGGTGACCTCTTCCATGAGGGCGTCGGAGTGCGCCCCGGCCTCGCGCAGGGCCGTGACGAAGTGGGGGTTGGCTTCCACGAGCTTTTCGCCGTCCATGACGTGGCGGGCAAAGGACAGAGCGAAAAGCGGTTCGATGCCCGAGGAGCAGCCGGCGATGATGGACAGCGTGCCGGTGGGGGCGATGGTGGTGGTGGTGGCGTTGCGGTAGGGGCCGAGGTTGCGCTTGCCGTAGACGGACTCGGGATAGGCCGGGAAGGCTCCGCGCTCGGCGGCCAGGGTCTTGGAGGCGCTGCGGGCCTCGGCCTGGACGGTCTCCATGAGCTTTTCGGCCAGGGTCAGGGCCTCGGTGCTGTCGTAGGGGATGCGCAGCAGATAGAGCAGGTCAGCAAATCCCATGACGCCCAGGCCGATCTTGCGGTTGGCCCGGACCATTTCGGTGATCTGGTCCAGGGGATAGCGCGAGGCGTCGATGACGTTGTCGAGGAAGCGCACGGCCAGATGCACGGTCTCGCCCAGGGCAGCCCAATCCACGCCGTCCGGGGCCGAGGGGTCGTAAAAGACCGACAGGTTGATGGAGCCGAGGTTGCAGGCCTCGTAGGGGAGCAGCGGCTGTTCGCCGCAGTTGTGGGCCACCAGGCCGCAGGCGTCGAAGCGGTTTTCGCCGGGCACTTGCACATCGTAGACGGTTTCCTCGCCGTCGGGAACGAGCGCCTCCACCGTGGCCAGGAAGGTCTCGCGGTTGAGCCGGCGCTTGTAGCCGGCCAGGAGGGCTTCCAGGCGAGCGGCCTTGTCCTCGTCGCGGAAACCCACCACCTCGCGGAAGCGGGCCATGTTCTCGCCGGCGATGACCAGTTCGTGCTGACTTTTGACGGCATAGGCCTTCACGCCGCCCTTGCCGTCGGGGAGCAGGGACTGCCCGGCCTCGCGGCGATTGCGGTAGATGGTCGAGGCGATGCCGTGGCGCAGCAACATGCGCTGCACGGCCTCAAGGGTGGCCAGGTCGGACTGGGACAGGCGGATGCTGACGCCCTTTTGGCGCGTGCCCTGGACCGAGCCGTCGGCATCGAACAGGCCGCCGAGAAAACCCCGGGAAAATTCGCTGGAGCAGCGTTCCACCTCGGGAGTGAGACGCTTGTTGCCCGGCGACATGCCCAGATCGTGGCAGATGGATTTGAGCGCCCCAAGGCTCATGCGCCATTCGTCGCGGCCGGCGACGCCCACCCAGCCGGTGAAATCACTCCGGTGGGGCTGGGTTTTGGCAAAGGCGAAGGCCGCTTCCATGACGCCACTGCGGGGAAACGGGTCGCCGTTGGCCACGGCGGCCGGAGTCCAGAAGGACAGGACGGCCTTGTCCTGCTTGAGCGTGCCGTCGCCCAAAAGCAGGCCGACCAGATAGCCTTCGGCCAGACCGTACTTGCCGGGCCAGGCGGCCAGGGAACGATGGTCGCCCAGGACCAGCTTGTCGCCGGGGACGAGATTTGCCGTTTCGACCCAGGTCGCGCCGAGGCGGCCGGTTTCGCCGGCGGCCCGCAACATCTTATGGTCGCCGGTCAGGCGCAGGCTGTGGCCTTCACGGGTGGTCAAACGGTAGACAGGCTTGACGCCGGTGACGAAAAAGCCTTCGGTGGTAGAAGGATGCACGGCCCCGTCAAGAACCAGGGGTACGGTGCGGCCGGTCAGCTCCCGGGCCTGCCTGGGGCCGTCTGCTGTCATGACCCAGGTGTCGCCAGTGACGCACGGATTGGTCGACTCGATGGCTCCCAGGGCCGGAGTGGGGTTGTCGCGGTTGATGCGGTCGAGAAAGACGATGCCGGGATCGCCGGATTCCCAGGCCTTGCGCACGAGCAGCGAAAAGACCTCGGGCGCGGACAGACTGCCCCGTTTGGAGCCGTCGCGCGGGTCTATGAGGTCGTAGTCCTCGCCCTTTTCCACGGCCTGCATGAAGCGTTCGGTGAGCGCCACCGAGATGTTGAAGTTGGTCAGCTCGCCCTCGCGCTCCTTGCAGGCGATAAATTCCAGGATGTCGGGATGGTCGATGCGCAGGATGCCCATGTTGGCCCCGCGCCGCGTGCCGCCCTGTTTGACCTGTTCGGTGGCGGTGTTGAAAATCCGCATGAAGGAGACCGGTCCCGAGGCCACGCCGCCGGTGGAGCCGACCCGGCTTTTTTTGGGGCGCAGCCGGGAGAAGGAAAAGCCCGTGCCGCCGCCGGATTTGTGGATCAGCGCGGCGAACTTCACGGCGTCGAAGATCTCGTCCATGGAGTCGCCCACCGGCAGCACGAAGCAGGCGGCCAGCTGGCCCAGGGGCGTGCCGGCGTTCATCAGCGTTGGGGAATTGGGCAGAAAGCGCATCCCGACCATGAGGTCGTAGAATTTGCGGGCCAGGGCCTCGGGCTGCCAGGGCGAGGCGGCGTACTTGGCCTCTTCGCTGGCGATGGCTCCGGCCACCCGCCAGAACAGGCCCTGGACGTCTTCCTCGGGCGAGCCGTCGGGCGTTTTTTTCAGATAGCGCTTGGACAAGACCACCATGGCGTTGTCGTTGACGTCGGCCTCGGGCAGATCGGCGGGCAGTGGCAGGTGGGTCATAGGCGGGCTTTCCTAACCGTTTTCGATTGCAAGAAAAAAGGGCGGCCGCCAGATGGCGGCTGAAAATTTGCCAAAAGATATAAGCAGGATAGCACTCCGGCGAAACGCCGCAAGGCCTCCTCTCCCCACCTTGGGGGATACATCAAATCAGGGCGGATTGCCACCACGGGACATGGGCAGGCGGATCAAAAAAGCCGGGACGGTCGCCCGCCCCGGCTTTGCGGCATTGCCGCTTCCTGCTTCAGGACTGTTTCTCTTCCACGGCGCAGGCCAAGGGCCAGACCTCGTCGATGCGCTCCACGGGCATGATCTTGAGCCGCCCGCGCAGGTCCTTGGGGATGTCGTGAATGTCTTTCATATTCTTGGCCGGGATGATGACCCGCTTCATGCCGGCGGCCACGGCGGCCAGGATCTTTTCCTTGATGCCGCCAACGGGCAGCACCCGTCCGCGAAGCGTAATCTCGCCGGTCATGGCCAGATCGTTGCAGACCGGCGTGTTGGTCAAAAGCGAGATAAGCGCCGTGACCAGCGTCACGCCGGCCGAGGGGCCGTCCTTGGGCGTGGCCCCGGCCGGCACGTGGATGTGGATGTCGTTTTTCTCGAACATCTCCGGCGCGATGCCCAGCTCCTTGGCCCGGGACTTGGCGTAGGTGAGCGCGGCCTGGGCCGACTCCTTCATGACCTCGCCCAGCTTGCCCGTGAGCTGCAGCCCGCCCTTGCCCGGCAGCGTGGCCGCCTCGATGTGCAGGATGGCTCCGCCCACCGGCGTCCAGGCCAAGCCCACGGCCACGCCCGGCGGCAGATCGGCCTCGCGCTCGTCGTCCATGAACCGGGCCGGCCCCAGCAACTTTTCCAGGGACGAGGCCGTGACCCGAAATGGCGGCTGTTCGCCCTCAGCCTTGCGCCGGGCCAGCTTGCGACACACCGACCCGACTTCGCGCTCGAGGTTTCGCAGGCCGGCCTCGCGGGTGTAGTCGCGGATGATCTTGGCCACGACCTGATCCGACAGGGACACGTCCTCGGCGGCCAGGCCGTTTTCCTCGATCTGGCGCGGCAGGATGTAGCGCCGGGCGATCTTGACCTTCTCCTGCTCGGTGTAGCCGGGCAGGCGGATGAGCTCCATGCGGTCGAGCAGCGGCGGCGGAATGGTGTCCAGGATGTTGGCCGTGCAGATGAACATCACCTTGGACAGGTCAAAGGGCACGTTCAGGTAATGGTCCGAGAAGGAGTTGTTCTGTTCGGGGTCGAGCACCTCCAAAAGCGCCGAGGACGGGTCGCCCCGGAAGTCGGAACCGACCTTGTCGATCTCGTCGAGCATGATGACCGGGTTTCGGGTGCCGGCCTGCTTGATGCTCTGGATGACCCGGCCGGGCATGGAGCCGATGTAGGTGCGCCGGTGGCCGCGAATCTCGGCCTCGTCGCGCATGCCGCCAAGGGACATGCGCACGAACTTGCGCCCCAGGGCCCGGGCGATGGAGCGGCCAAGAGAGGTCTTGCCCACGCCCGGAGGGCCGACGAAGCACAGGATGGGGCCCTTCATGCCGGGGTTGAGCTTGCGCACGGACAGGTATTCGAGGATGCGCTCCTTGACCTTTTCCAGGTCGAAGTGGTCCTCGTCCAGGATGCGCTTGGCTTCCTTGATGTCGAGCCGGTCCTTGGACAGCTTCTTCCAGGGCAGCTCCACCATCCAGTCGAGGTAGGTGCGGATGACGCCGGCCTCGGAGGAGTCGGGGTGCATGGACACCAGCCTTTTCAGCTGCTTGTCCGCTTCCTTCTTGACGTCCTTAGGCATCCCGGCCTTGTCCAGGGCTTCCTTGAGTTCGTCGAGGTCGTCGGACTCCTCGCCGCCCTCGCCCAGTTCCCGGCGGATGGCCTTTAACTGCTCGCGCAGGAAGAAGTCCTTTTGGGCCTTGTCCATCCCTTCCTTGGCCATGTTCTGGATCTTGGCCTGCATGGCCGCGACCTCGGCTTCCTTGACCAACTGGTCGTTGACCAGCCGCAGGCGCTCCACCGGGTCCTCGCACTCCAGCAGCCGCTGGGCTTCCTCCACCCGCATGCGCAGGTTGGAGGCCACGAGATCAGCCAGCCGTCCGGGCTCGTTGACGCTGTTGAGCACGGCCATGATGTCGGCCGAGGCCATGCCGCGAAGCGACAGGATCTTTTCGCTTTGCTCCCGGGCCGCCCGCATCATGGCTTCCTGCTCCAGGGTGGCTTCCTTGGGGTCGCGCTCGGCCAGCACCTCGATCTTGGCCGCCAGATAGGGGTCGGAGGAGGAAAAATCCGTCACCCTGGCCCGGGTCAGCCCCTGGACCAGCACCTTGAGCCGGCCGTCGGGCATCTTGAGCATGCGCATGATCATGCCCACCGTGCCGACCCGGTAGAGGTCGTCGGGACCGGGCTCGTCCACCTTCTCGTCCTTCTGGGTCAGGACCAGGATATAGCGCGAGCCGTTAAGCGCCGCGTCCACGGCCTGGACCGACTTGTCCCGGCCCACGAACAGCGGCAGGATCATGTAGTTGAAGACCACGATGTCGCGCACCGGCAACACCGGGAGTTCGGACGGGATATCGGGCGGCGCGGCTTCCTCGCCCTCGCCGGCGGAAACCGGGGCCGCTTCGGTCGGCGCGCCATCGGCGGCCGCGAGCAGTTCGCGTTCCTTGTCATCCATGATGCATGTGCTCCTTGTCGGTATCGAAAACGTCCTTAGCCGCGAATGGCGAAGGCGTCGTAAGCTTTGTCGTGGTCGATCATTGTCGCCGCCACCGCATCCACCCGGGACAGGGGCGACCCTTGGGGCAGGCGCTCCTTCAGGGCGGCCAGGGCTTCGGGGTCGCCCTGGGCCAGCACCTCGACCTTGCCGTCGGCCAGGTTGCGCACCCAGCCGCGAAGCCCCAGGCTTGCGGCCTGGTCGTAGACCCAGGCCCGGAAATACACGCCCTGAACCTTGCCGGAGACCGTGGCGTGCAGGCTTGGCGTCGTTTTTTCGGTCGTCATGGCCGCCTCCTTGGCTCGTGTCGCGTCCTGTAACAAATACGATAGCCTTTGCGGCTGAAACTTCGTCTTTTGCGCCTGTTGCCTGAGAAACACCGGATCGCTTTTCGTGGATGCGACCCTAGATCATGCCTTCGGCCTGAAAGCTGAAAAACCGGTTTTCCGTCACCACCAGATGGTCGAGCACCCGGATATCCATTTCCCGGGCAGCGGCCACGATGCGGCGGGTAAAGGCCATGTCCTCGGCCGAGGGCTTGGGGTCGGCCCCGGGGTGGTTGTGGACGAGGATCACGCCGCTGGCGTTGTAGCGAAGCGCCATGGCGATGACCTCCCGCGGGTAGACCGCGGCCTGATCCACCGTGCCCTTGCTCACCCGCTCCCAGCCAACCAGCCGGTTCTTGGTGTCCACCAGGGCCATCCAGAATTCCTCGTGCTCCTTGACCCCGATCCTGGCCCGGGCCATTTCGGCCACCACGTCGGGGCTGCCAAGCACGGCCCGGTCGCGCATGGGCTGTTCGTGGAACCTGGCCCAAACCTCGCGCCACAGGGTCAGGAACTCCTCGGCTCCCGCGCCAAACCCGGGCACGCCCCGGAGCTCCTCGAAACGGGCCGTGAGCACCCCGCGCAGGCTGCCGAAGCGGGCCAAGAGCTCCTTGGCCAAGGGCTTGGTGTCGCGCCGCGCGTTGACGTAGCCCAGCACAAGCTCCAGCACCTCATATTCCGCCAGGGCGCGGGGATCGTCCAAAAGCCGGTCCTTGAGACGGCGTCGGTGGCCGAGGTAATGGGGCGGTTCTTTCTTATTAAGCATGGTTTCGGGTCCGGGCAAGGCGTTTACCGCCTTTTGGGAGGGAATAATCCGTCACAAAGGCCCGACAGGGGCGAAAAACCGGACCGATCACGGTCCCACCCGGCCCGTTTGCCGTCCCTGGCCGCCAAAAAGCCGGAAAAGTTCGGCCGTGAGGAACTCCATGGCCTGATCGGGCTTGCGCGCCCCGGTCTTGATGCCGGCTTCGGCGGCAAAGGCCGCCTCAAAAAGCCGGGTCAGCCCGGCCGAGCCCAGCCGCCGGGCCATGGCCTCCTTCTGGCGGCGCACCTGGGGCGGCAGGCGCACGTCGTCGGCCTCGCCCACGGCCAGACGCCACATCATCCTCGCTTCGTAGAGCAAAAGCCCGATAAAGGGAAAGATCATCTCCTCCCCGGCCAGCTCCTTGTCGAAGATCTCCTGCCAGACCTTGGCCGGATCGCGCCCCTCGGACAAGGCATTGAGGAAGGCGAAGCCGTCCATGCCCTCGTGGTGGGACAAAAGGGCCAGATCGGCCATTTCCAGGCTGGTGCGGTCGCCCAGGGACAGCTCCAGCTTGGCCAGCTCGTTGTCGGCATGGGCCAGGGAAGCCGGCAAGGCGGCGGCCAGGGCCTCGGCCACGCCAGGCTCCAGCACCAACCCGCGCCGCCCGGCCCAATCGGCCAGACGCGGCCCCATGTCGCGGCGAGTCAGGCCCGGCGAAACAAAGATCCATTTGCGCTTCTCGGCCACCGTGAAATAGGGCTGCTCGGTCAGGGTCTTGGGGAATTTGGGGCCGCCTTTTTTATCCAAGGGGCCTTCAAAACAGAAAAAGGGCCAGACCGCGTCGTTAAAGCCCTTCAGCGCCGGGGTGAGCTTGGGCCAGAAATCCGGGGGGGCCGCCTCGGCCCGGCGCAGGATCACGGCCCGGCGGCCGGCGAACAGGCTGCCCACGGTGAGCGCGCTCCAGAACGGCGCGCCAAGCTCCTCGTCGCCCCAGAACACCTCCCGGGAAAACGGCTGGCCGCTGTCGGCCAGAAGGCGCTCCACCCGCTCCCGCACGATCTCCGGGTCCGGGCAGGCGAGAAAGGAAAATCCGGCTCGTTGCATAGGGCCACACTAGCCGACGCCGGGGCAGGGAGCAACGGGAAGGAGACGGTGCGAGACACGGGCCAACGGCCAGCCCGGCCGGCTTGCATGACATTTCCGCAACGATGCCGCCAATGCATTGACCTCATGGAAGGTCTCAACTCATATGACCAAACGGCTCACAAGATGTAACGTTTCCAGTCTAGGAGCGCCCGTGCAGTTCCCCCGGCCCATGCCGCCTTTGCGGCTTGCGCTCCTTGGCGTCGCCGCCTTTGTGATTTTTTACGGCCTTGGCCGGCCATCCCTGTGGCTCGACGAGGCCGCTTCGCCGCTCAACGCCCGCTTTCCCCTGGACTATATCGTCACGCTCTCGCGTACCCTGGAAGAACATCCGCCGCTGTTCTACATCCTGCTCAAGGGATTTTTGCGCCTGGGACATAACGACTTCACCGTGCGTCTGCTGCCCGCCCTATGCGGATTGGGTTGCGTGGGACTCCTGGCTGCCTTGGGGACGCGGCTTTTTTCACCGGCAGCCGGCACGGCGGCGGCCGCCATTTGGCTGGCCATGCCCCAGAACCTGCTGCTCTCCCGCATGGCCCGGCCCTATTCCTTGTGGCTGCTCTTTTTTTTGGGCGCTTTGTACTTTCTGGCCGGCTGGCTGCGCCGGGGGCGTAAACGCGACATTGTCGGAATGCTCGCCGCCGCCGCCCTGATGACGGCCTGCCACTATCTATCCTTTCCCCTGCTGGCCGCCATGGGCCTTTGCCTGCTCGCCGTCGCGCCTGATAATCGCCCGGGCTGGCCCGGCCGGCTGACCGCCACCGGCCTTTTTGGCGCAGGCTGCGCCGGCATCGCCACCGCCGCCTACTTCGGGCTTATAGCCCAGAGTCACACCCCCCAGCTCATCGCCGACGCCAACGAGACCGTCACCGACGCCGCCCTGGCCCTCGGGGCGGCCCTGGGCGGCGTGCTCTACAGTTTCGACGTCTGGCCGGCGCGTCTGGCCGTGGGCGCGGTTGCCCTGGCCGCCTTTGCCGTTCTGGCCCGGCGGGACCGGCGAAACTTCCTGGTCCTGGCCCTGCTGACGGCCGTGCCGCCCCTGGTCCTGCTGGCCATGGGCCGGAGCACCGGACTGTACGCCCGCCATCTGTCGAGCCTGGGCATTCCCCTGGCCCTGGCCCTGGCCGGCGGCGCGGCCGCCTGGCCGCGCCTGGCCCCGCGCCTGCCGGCCGTGACCCTGGCCGCCCTGGCCCTGGCCGTGCTGCTGCCCCTGGCCGTCCATCACGACAAGTTCTACGCCGTGACCAGTTATCAAGTCCCGGTCATCGGCAACAACTACAAGCTGGCCGCCGCCGGCCTCGCCGCCCTGGACCGGCCGGGAACGATCCTGTCCTTTGGCAACGATTTTTACGCCAACACCGTGTCCTGGTATCTGGACCAGCATACCCCGCCCCTGGCCCTGGCCAATCCCCGGCTGACCCCCGAGGACCGGGAAGCCCGCCTTCTTTTCGCCGCAGGGGCCCACTGGGGGTATATGGCCCCGAATGCGGCGGCCTTCCTGGCCCGCTTCGGACCGGACGTGGTCCGGCACGACATCGAAACCTCCACCGTCCTGGAATTGGCCGTGCCCCGCGAGCCGGTGCGCCGCATCGACGCCCTGCCGGCCCGCTACAGCCTGCCCATGGCCTATGACCGGGTCTTTGCCGCAATAAGCGCCCTGTCGGGCTTGCGCTTTCATCAAAACGCCCGGGGGCCGGCCCTCATCCCCGTACGCAACGACGTCGACGCCGCAGCGCGCCTGGCCTTTGCCAACCACGCCCCGCCGCAGCCCCAGGAAATCCGGATCAACGTGCTTTTTGACAACCTCGGCCAGGACAACCAGCTCCAGGCCCTGGTGCGCTTCGACGACGAGCCGCCCCTGATTTATCCCTTGTCCACAGGCTACGACGCCACCCGCCAGCGCCAGATTGCCCTCAAACGCGAGGCGCCCTACGCCAGAATGGACGTTGAGCTGATCCTGCGCTGCGCCTCCCGCACCCCGACCCTGGCCGGCGGCAATCTCCAGACCTTGCGCTTAACCGGCATCGAAGCCTTTTTCTGTCCGGCCGACGCGGCCGGCCCTTGCCTGGACGCGGCGCAGCGCCATCTGACCGCTTCGGTGCTCGGCAATTACCTGGAAGAACGCTTCGCCGTTCCCGGCGAGATCGGCCAAGCCGCCCTCCTGGCCGTACGGGAGAACATCGCCGCGGTGGATGACCACCGCGAGGCTCCCTGGGCCGCCCTGTCCCCGGCCGATCCGTCCCGGCCGGGCGTCCTGCGCCTGCCTTTGACGGCCAAACGGGACAGGCTGCTGCTGTTCCCAAGGGTCGGCCGGGACGGCATGGTCCGGGTCTACGGTTTCCGACCCGATGGCGTGCGCGAACTCCTGTTTGCCCTGCAAAACACCGGCGAGAAATGGACGCCCGTCAGCGCCCGCTACGAACTGGTGGTGCCGCCGTGGCTGCGCGACCGGGAGACCGAGCTGGAAATCGAACTCACCGGCCGTTGGGCCCAGCTGTGGACCCTGGGCGACGCGGCGCTGTTTTAGGAGGAGTGGCATCCCTGGCCGTGGTGCGGATTTCTTGGCGCAATTTCCCGAAGATGTCGTTTTCCGCTGCTCCTCGTCGTCAAGTCGACGGGCAAATGATTCAAGCAACATACCTAAATAACATACCTATTCCAGATATCTACAGCGATAGGCCTCCGAACGTTTGTTCCTGCCTCCTTGCCTGGACAGCCAGCAAAAAAAATATCGCCCGCCATGGCGCGGCCTTGGCCGGGGAGGGCGATTTCCCGCCCGCCGACCCCTCTTGCAATCGTTTGCCCCGGGCGTATGACGGATGCGGCTTGGGGAAGTGTCGGGGTGGTCCCTGCCCTGCGCGTTGGGGAGCGCGCGGGGGTCCGCAACTTCGTTATCCTATTGGCATCGTTAAAAAATGACCTATCCATCCGCCTGGGAGCTCGTGCGTGGCATCGAGCCCATGTCCCTTTGCGATTGGCCGGGACGCCTGACCGCCGTGCTGTTTTTCGGCGGCTGCAACCTGCGCTGCCCTCACTGCCATAACGCCGCCCTGGCCTGGACGCCGCAAGCCGGCGCCGCGCCCCTGACCGAGAACGCCGTGCGCCGGTTCGTCACGTCCCGCCGCCCCTGGCTCGACGGGCTGGTCATCACCGGCGGCGAACCCACCCTGACCCCGGGAATGCCGGCCCTGGCCGCCGCCGTGGCCGCCTCGGGGCTGCCGGTCAAGGTCGATTCCAACGGCCTGCGCCCGGACGTCCTGGCCACGCTTCTGGACAGCCATCCCGACATCTACCTGGCCGTGGACGTCAAAGCGCCCTTTGCCAAGTATCCGCTGGTCACCGGCGGCCTGGCCCAGGCCTTCGAAGCCGCCGAGCGCCTGGGCCAGGTCTTTGCCCTGGCGACGGCCCATCCCGGGCGCATTCAGTTTCGCGCCACCCGCGTGCCCGAACTGACGGACGACGACATCAGGGAGGTGGAGTCGCTGCTGCCGCCCGGACACGCGCTGACCATCCAACCGTTTCGACCGCTGCCGCGCCGCGGGGAGGAGAAGGCCGATGCCCAAGCAGATTCGCAAGCGTGACGGATGCCTGGAAACCTGGTCCAGCCAGCGGATCGCCCAGGCGATCTTAAAAGCGCTTAAGGCCAGCGGCGTCCAGGACCCGATCCTGGCCACCCGACTGGCCGGCAAGGTCGAGGGCAAGCTGGAGGAACTCGGCAACGACGTGCCCGAGCAGGAGCATGTCCAGGACGCGGTGGAGCTGGTGCTCATGGAGTCGCGGCTTTTCGCCGTGGCCCGGCGCTACATCGTCTACCGCGAGAAACGCCGGGAGCTGCGCGAGCAGAAAGCCGCCTTCCTCGACATCGCCGACGTCATCGACACCTACATCGCCAAGACCGACTGGCGGGTGGCGGAAAACGCCAACATGAACCACAGCTTCCAGGGCCTCATGCTCCACCTGTCGGGCACGGTGCAGGCCCGGTACGCCCTGGAAAAATATCCCGAGGAAGTGCGCGCCGCCCACGAGCACGGCTATTTCCACATCCACGACCTGTCCTTTGGCCTGGCCGGCTACTGTGCCGGCTGGAGCCTGCGCGACCTCTTGCTCGAAGGCTTCAACCTCGCCGGCCGCTCCTGCGCCGGACCGCCCCGCCACTTCGACACGGCCCTGGGGCAGATGGTCAATTTTCTGGGCACCCTGCAAAACGAATGGGCCGGGGCCCAGGCGTTCAACAACGTCGACACCTACCTGGCCCCCTTCATCCGCCAGGACGGCCTGACCTATAAAGAGGTCAAGCAGGCCATGCAGAAGTTCGTCTTCAACCTCAACACCACCTCGCGCTGGGGCGGCCAAAGCCCGTTCACCAACCTCACCTTCGATCTTTCCCCGCCCAAACACCTGGCCAATGAGGCCGTCATCATCGGCGGCAAGATGCAGGACGCCGTTTACGGCGACTTTGCCCCGGAAATGGCGATGATCAACAAGGCCTTCCTGGAGGTCATGGCCGGGGGCGACTACGACGGCCGCATCTTCTCCTTCCCCATCCCGACCTACAACGTCACCAAGGATTTCCCCTGGGATTCCGAGATCGGCACGCTGCTGCTGGAGATGACCGCCAAGTACGGCGCGCCGTATTTCCAGAACTTCATCAATTCCGACCTCTCGCCCGAGGACGTGCGCTCCATGTGCTGCCGGCTGCAGATGGATTTGCGGCAGTTGCGCAACAAGGTGGGCGGACTGTTCGGAGCCGGCGACCTGACCGGGTCGGTGGGCGTGGTGACGCTCAATCTCCCCAAGCTGGCCTTTCTGGCCCAGGGCGAGGAGGATTTCCTGGATCTGGTCGGCGAGTACGCCGAGCTG
This sequence comes from Solidesulfovibrio carbinolicus, assembly GCF_004135975.1. Taxonomy (NCBI): domain Bacteria; kingdom Pseudomonadati; phylum Thermodesulfobacteriota; class Desulfovibrionia; order Desulfovibrionales; family Desulfovibrionaceae; genus Solidesulfovibrio; species Solidesulfovibrio carbinolicus. The sequence goes on from NZ_CP026538.1 coordinate 4,369,259, forward strand.
GCCAAGACGGCCCTGGAATTCAAGCGTAAGATGATCAGCGACAACCTGGAGCGGGGGCTGTTCCCCTGGACCAAGCGCTACCTCAAAAACGGCTTCAAGGGCCATTTCTCCACCATCGGGCTGGTGGGCGGCCACGAGGCCTGCCTGAACCTGCTCGGCAAGGGCATCGAGACCGAGGCCGGAGTGCGGCTCATGACCCGGATGCTGGAGCATCTGCGCGAGGTGACCTCGCGTTTTCAGGAAGAGACCGGCAACCTCTACAACCTCGAAGCCACGCCGGCCGAGGGCACGAGCTACCGGCTGGCGAAAATCGACAAGGCGCTGTACGCCGACATCAAGGCCTCGGGCAACGGCACGCCGTACTACACCAATTCCACGACCCTGCCGGTGGGGCTGTCGCGCGACGTGTTCGCCGCCCTGGAGCATCAAAACAAGCTCCAGCCGCTCTACACCGGCGGCACGGTGTTCCACACCTACCTGGGCGAAGCCGTGGCCGACGTGGAGGCGCTCAAGTCGTTTATCGTCAAGGCCTTCACCATGACCAAGATTCCGTATCTGTCGATCACGCCGACGTTTTCGGTGTGCAAGGAGCACGGCTACGTCAAGGGCGAGCATTTCGAGTGTCCCCAGTGCGGCGCGCCCTCGGAAGTGTTCACGCGCATCGTGGGCTATTACCGGCCGGTGTCCTTGTGGAACAAGGGCAAGCAGGCGGAGTATGCGGAGCGGCTGACGTACGGGGAGATTTGCTAGCGGGCAGACGCTTTTTCGCAACCTACGAAATCATTTTCTAATGGCAGAGCAGTACATGCAGCGCGAAGGCCAAAATTACGAGAAAAAATCTCTGAAAGCTATCACAGGGACAACGGCGAACTGGGCAGAGGTCGCCAAGGACTGTATTGCTTTTGCCACATCCGGAAATGGCACTATCTGCTTTGGCATCGAAGACAAGGAAGAAGCGCCACCTCCCAACCAACTCATTGACAAATCGCTGCCGGATAGATTTCGCAGAAAAATCGCCGAGATCACAGTCAACGTCATACTTTTTCCAACAATAACGGCCCATGCCAACGGAGGTGAAGTCCTTGAGGTAAAGATACCACGCTCTCAAAGCATCCCTTCCACAACAGACGGGCGTTTCTTTATTCGTGTTAGTGACTCAATCAAGCCTGTCGTTGGCGACGAGATACTGAGACTGGCGACCGACCGAAATTCTTTTTCCTGGGAAACTCAGTGCTTATTCGACATACCCGTTGAACAAATTGATCTAATTGCATGGACTAACATAGTCGCGGCGCTAAAGAATTCTGACAGAGTAAAGCCATCTATTAAAGAAAAAACCGGCCATGAACTTATGGCACACTATATGCTTTCTAGGGATGGGCTTTTAACAAACCTTGGCATTCTTTGCATCGGCAGACCAGAAGATAGAGGCAGGCTTGGCGTAGCACCCGTTATTCAGTACTTAAAATACGACGACCAAGGCGACAAGATTGGCAAAACATCCTGGGACGATCATTCACTCAACCCGCTAGCTCTCATTGACGCTATTTGGAATGAAATTCAAGAGTTTAAGGAATTTTTTGAATTTCCTCACGGCCTATTCCGCCAGCAAATTCCGTCATATGACCGAACCGTCATTCGCGAACTCTTAGTCAATGCCATTGTGCACAGACCCTACACGCAACGTGGCGACATATTTATCAACAGCCACCCTAAAGAAATGACTATCGTCAACCCTGGAGCTCTGCCCATTGGAGTTACAGCACAGAACATCCTACACACGACTATTCGACGCAACGAACACCTCGCAAGACTTTTCCACGACTTGAACCTTATGGAACGCGAGGGCAGCGGATTTGATAAGATATACGAAATTCTTCTCTCGCAAGGGAAAGCCCCTCCCTGTGTAACCGAAAAGCACGACAGAGTCGAAGTGACCGTTTCAAAGTCCATAATCAAACCAGAACTTATTGATTTCATAGCAAAAATAGACTCGCAGTACTATCTCACACAACGCGAGAAAATTGCCCTCGGCATTATAATACAGCACGAATCAATTTCATCTACTGAGTTGGCCCGCGCGCTAGGCCTAGAAACGACGGAGAGCACAAAGAACTGGGTCAACAAACTCATCACAGCATCTATCATACAAAAACGAGGAAAAACTCAAGCAATGTCTTTTTTCGTAGACCCTAATCTGTTAAGAAACATTGAATTTATCCCTCAAACCACTCTAAGGAGAATCGAACCTCACAGACTAAAAGCCCTTGTAATAGAAGACTTGTCTCGCTATCCCAAATCATCATCTGGCGACATCCATAAACGCATTGGCCAGGAGATCCCCTTGCGCAGTATACGTCAAATCCTCGAACGCCTTATCGACTCGGGGGAAGTCAATTTCCAGGGGGATAAACGCTGGCGGCGGTATTGGCTTGCCACACTTTCCTAAAGTCAAATCTGGGCCGAATTATGCGGACATTGTCATTAGAAATTGTCTTTAGAAATCTTAACACCATGAAATGCAATGATTTTTTAAATTTTAATTAGTCAGAAATTGGACTTAGCCACGAACCTTAGATTCATATCCTTATCCCCCATATATCCTCCCAACGAGCGGCACGATCAACACGTCCACCGCCACCCGGTAGACGATGCGGTATTCCCCGACGTCGGCCCGTCGGTAGGGCGAATTTTTCAAGGCCGACGTGTCCGGCGCATCCGGGTCGCGCAGCAAATCGAAAAGCCGCACCGCCACTTGCCGGAATTGCTTGGCCGGCAGGCCATCCAGAAAATCCCGGGCGCGGCGCTCCAGATCAAGCTTCAGGGCCATGCAGGCGGTCCCTCATAAAGGCCAACGACGCCTCCGGTCCCAAGAACTCGCCGCCCGCCTCGGCTTCGGCCGCGCGGCGTGCCCACCAGGCGTCCTCCAGCTCCAGCAGCCGCTCGTATTCCTCCACCGACAACAACACCGCATAGGCCTTGCCCTGCCGCGTGATCGTCACCGGCTCCCGGGATGCCGCCTGCAAATATTCGCCAAGATTATTTTTGAGCACCGTGGCCGTGGTTTTCATACCGCCCTCGCACAGAAGTCATTCTAGACGTATTAGCTAAAACGGACAGCTGCCGACGTCAAGCGCCCCCTTGCCTCGCCCTTCCCTGCCGCGCTACATGTCGGCAGCCGGCCGCGCCGTCGCGCGCCGCGTCCCCGTCACCCCGTTAACCAAAGGATTCCGTCATCGCCGCCAAAGTCGAAGGCAACATCGTGGGCCTCAAGCCCAGCCAGCTCAAGGCCTTGGAACGCCTGGGCACGCGCCGCTATCCGTCCATGGGCGGCTACACCGTGGACCAGGCCCGGGAACTCGCCGCCATCTCCTACGGCATCGGCCGGCAGGTCGGCCTGCTCATCGACCGCAAGGGCCGGCCGGCCCACATCATCGTCGGCAGCCAAAAGGGCATCCTCATCCCGGAACTCGACCGGGCGCGCCTGAGCGCCGGCCGATTGCGGGGACTTCGCCTGCTCCACACCCACTTGGCCGGCGAGGGGCTTAACGAAGAAGACTTGACCGACATGCTGTTTCTGCGCCTGGACTCCGTGGTCGCGCTCACCGTGGACGGCATGGCCCAGCCGGCGACGCTGCACATGGCCCATTTGCTGCCGCCCGGCGCCGGCGACGCGCCCTATGACGTGCTGCCGCCGCAGCCCTTTGACCGGGTGGAGGAAGATTTCAATGCCCTGGCCGAGGCCCTGGAAGCCGAGCTGGCCCGGGAGGGCGAACGCATCGACGCCCCGGGCAAGGCGGCCTCGGGCCGGGAAAAGGCGGTGCTGGTCAGCGTGGCCACCTCCCCCAAGCCGGTGCAGGACGCTTCCCTTGACGAGCTGGCCGCCCTGGCCGACACGGCCGGGCTGGACGTGGCCGAACGGGTGGTGCAGCGCGTGTCGGCCATCAATCCCAAGTTCCTGCTCGGCAAAGGCAAGCTGGCCGAAATCGAGATCGTGGCCCTGCGGGCCGGGGCGTCGCTCTTGGTCTTCGACGGCGAACTCTCGCCCTCGCAGATCCGCAACCTGGCCGAGGTGACCCAGCTGCGGGTCATCGACCGCACCCAACTCATTCTCGACATCTTCGCCCAGCACGCGGCCACCCGCTCGGGCAAGCTGCAGGTCGAGATGGCCCAGCTCAAGTACCTGCAACCGCGTCTGGTGCGCCAGGATCGGGCCATGTCGCGGCTCATGGGCGGCATCGGCGGCCGGGGACCGGGCGAAACCAAGCTGGAAGTGGACCGGCGGCGCATCCGCGAACGCATCGGCCGCATCAAGGACGAACTGAAGGAACTGCGCAAGCGCCGGGCCGCCGCCCGGGCCGGCCGGGCCAGGGCCGGTCTGCCGGTGGTGTCGCTGGTGGGCTACACCAACGCCGGCAAATCCACCCTGCTCAACACCCTGACCGGCAGCGCCGTGCTGGCGGAGAACCGCTTGTTCGCCACCTTGGACCCGACCAGCCGCCGGCTGCGCTTCCCCAGCGACCACGAGATCATCCTGACCGACACCGTGGGCTTTATCCGCGAACTGCCCAAGGAACTGAAAGAAGCGTTCCGGGCCACCCTGGAGGAACTGGAAGCGGCCGACCTGCTGGTGGCCGTGGCCGACGCCTCCCACCCCGAGGTGGAAGGCCAAGCCGCCGCCGTGGCCGACATTCTCCAGGAAATGGAGCTTGGCGACACGCCGCGCCTGTTTGTGCTCAACAAATGGGACGCCGTGTCAGAGGAGCGCCGGTGGGAGCTGCGAAACCTCTTTCCCGAAGCCATCGCGCTGTCGGCCAAGACCCGCGACGGCCTTGCCACGCTGACCGACGCCGTTTTGTCCCGGGTGCGTTCCGGGCCGGGGGTTCGGGTGGAGCGAACGAACGGCATCGCCGACGGCGTGGCCGAGGAACCGGCTTCCGGCGACGACACCCCCTGACCGGCCGGGCTTGCGCCCGGCCGGCCGGAAGGAAATGAATCAATAATTCCAGAAGGCAGGGTCAATGGTGTTGTAACGCCCAATGCACTTCTTTTCCTCAGGCGTTCCAGGATCGCATTTGAGCAAATAGTATTTTTCCTCGTAAATATTCCAGCGGCACAAATCAATGGGAGTCACTTCCGAGGCGTTGAGCTTGGGCACCACTGACGCTTCCTCCAAAGCGGCCGCGACGAGTTCCGAACAGAAGAACTCGCTGAAATCCTCATTGTTGTAGGTCGGACCATGACCAAAAATCGGCAACTGGTCCAATGCATCCAGGGCGCTCTTGATGGCCTGAATGGTGTCGTAACCCTTGCCTACTTGGCTGAATAGGAAATTGTAGAAATTCTTCATCCGCTGCGGTGCATTCCGCAGATTTTCCCGCAGCGGCAGCCACCATATTTCCCCATCATACATGTCAATCCTGTTGCTGAGCCGATTGACAATCACGCCATTGAATTTCTGAATCGAAGTCGATTCGATTATCTGGTTAAAAAAACGTCCCGACTCCTCGTGCTGATCACGCTCCGTCGTTTGCAATATGACGCCGACATGGGACACGTTGGAACGCGTCACGCTCTTAATGATCTGCGACACGTCCCCCTTGCCGCTAAACGCGATAACGTCTCCAGGTTTCATGTTCTTTCGTTCCGCCACATAGGATGACGTGATCATGGACATGGTCAACCTCCGAAAAACGTTACCGTTTCGGACAACGCCTTGGAGATCCCGCCGAAACGGGTGCAGACAAACGCTGTGCGGCGTGAGCGCGGATGGTCTCGGAACCGGAGCAAGAACGGGAGCAGGAGCAGGCAGCGCCGCAAGAGCTGTTTCGCTAGTGTATTTTTTATAGGCCAATACGAAACATGTCAATCGCTTTGCCGGTCAGAAACCAGCCGCCGCAACTATTTGCCATAACCCTTTTGATGCATCCCCGAACCGCTCTCCAATACTGCGAATTATCGACGATGTTGTTGCTGGTGGCGTGGAGGACGATCTCATAGGTTTTGAGGCCGGGCCAAGTGGCGTCCAGGCTGGCATCCTCTCTTGCCCGAAGAACAGTTTCCGCGTAAATTCCAACAATAGGACTGAAACGTCGTTCGCTTGATCGGCGAGAAGCCGCTGCCGCGGCCCTGCAAGCGTCGGCCATGCCTCCCCAGGGTTGGCCGAACCTGCCACATTCGCGGACGGACAACATATTCTCGAAATAGGCCTGCACCTGCCGTAAACATCGCAGTGGACAGCAGGCCTTTTTCCACGGAACTCGGACGCAACGTATCGCCAACGCCGAACCAAGCGTGAACGCCACACTCGCTACCGTTGGTGATTCCCCCAACTTCCTGTTCGCGAAAGGACCCTCCATGGCGACAAGCTTCCCTCCCTGGCTCATCTGGTTTGTGGTCGGCCTTGCCGTTTCCTTGTCGGAGCTGGTACTCCCCGGATTTGTCATCCTGTTTTTCGGCCTGGGATGTTTCGGCGCCGCCGCCCTCGCGGCGGTCCTTCCTGAGGCCTATACGGCCCAGGTCGCGACGTTTATTGTGGTCACCATCCTCTCCCTGGCGACCCTGCGCAAAATGGCCATGCGCGTCTTCGTGGGAAAAAGCGAGGCGGCCCCAGGGGAGGAACGGGACCAGAATTTCGTCAAGGCCCGGGTCGTCATCGACCAAGACCTCGCCCCAGGCCAGGAGACCCAGGTCCGGTATCGCGGGTCCGTCTGGAGAGCCCGCGCAGCGGAACACCTTACAGCCAACACGGAAGTTGCCATTGCGGGTTTTGACTCCGCCGACAAGTCCTGCCTTGTCCTGAAGGCCCTCAAACCATCTTGAAAGGAGCCTCTCCCATGACGCCTTCGCTTTTTGCCTTGTCCGCCGTCGCCGTCTTCGTCGTCGTCGTCCTGCTCAAAGGCGCGGTCATCGTGCCGCAAAAAAGCGAGGTCATCATCGAACGCCTCGGAAAATTCAGCCGCAAGCTGGAGGCCGGCTTCCATATCCTTATCCCATTTATCGACCGCGCCGCCTACACGTTCAGCCTCAAGGAACAAGTCATCGACATCCCGCCCCAGGTCTGCATCACCAAGGACAACGTCAGCGTGGAGATTGACGGCATCGTGTACCTGGAGATCCAGGACGCGCAAAAGACCGCCTACGGCATCGACAACTATCTGCGCGCCGCCACGCAAATGGCGCAAACCACCTTGCGCTCCGCCATCGGCAAGATCGATCTGGACAAGACCTTTGAGGAACGGGAAAAGATCAATGTGGAAGTCGTCACGGCCATTGATGAAGCGGCCATGACCTGGGGCGTCAAGGTCCTGCGCTACGAAATCAAGGACATAACGCCCCCGGAGTCGGTCAAGCGGGCCATGGAAGCGCAAATGACCGCGGAACGCCAAAAGCGGGCCGACATCGCCGCTTCGGAAGGCCTGCGCCAGGCCATGATCAACCAGTCCGAAGGCGAAAAGCAAAAAAAGATCAACGAAGCCACGGGACAGGCCGCGCAGGTGACCCTGATCGCCGAAGCCGAGGCGAAAAAGATCGACCTCATCGCCACGGCCACGGCCGAAGGCATCCGCAAGGTCGCGCTCACCCTCAAGGAGGCCGGCGGCATGGAGGCGGTCAACATGCGCTTGGCCGAACAATACATCACGGCCTTCGGCAACCTGGCCAAGACCAACAACACCATCCTGATGCCGGCCAACGTCGCCGATGTCGCCGGCATGATCGGCGCGGCCATGGCCACGGTGAAGGAAGTCAAGGACGTCAAGACCGCCTGAGCGCCGTGTCCAAGACCGCCCCTGCGGCCTGGGCCCGTTGGCGTGCTTGCCGCCCAACAGCTTACTCCAATGCTTTTGCCAAAGCAAAACTCCATCATAAATGATGTATTGATATGATTGTCTATTTAGAAAACACAACTGCCGTTATGTTTTATAATAGGCATTCGTGGCGAGGCCGCCCGTTTACTGCGCCAAGCAGCCCTTGAGAAACTCCCGAATCGCTTTCCAATACTGGGGATTGTCGATGATGTTGTTGTGGGTGGCGTGGGGGATGACCTCGTAGGTCTTGGGGCCGGGCCAGGCGGCGGCCAGATGCTCGGACCGGACGGGCTTGATCAGCGTGTCGTCGCCGGCCACCAGGAATAGGGCCGGGGCCGAGATCTTGGGCGCGTCGGCCGTGGTGTCGAAGGGATGTTTCATCAGCAGCCGCACCGGGGCATACGGATGGCCTTCCTGGCCCACGGCCAGGAGCGAATCGTAGGGCGTGACGAGAATCACCCCGGCGACCGGCCGGTTGGCCGCGACATAGGCGGCCACGCCTGAACCCAGGCTTCGCCCCATGACCACGATGCGGCCGTCCGGGCCGAGCTTCTGGGCCAGGGCGTCGTAGATCACCAGGGCGTCGGCCTTGACGCTTGCTTCGCTAGGCTTGCCGGCCGAGCCGCCGTAGCCCCGGTAGTCCACGCCGGCAATGGTCGCGAACCGCAGTTCATTTGGCGACCACAGGAAAAAGCCGGTCTGATCTTCGAGGTTGCCGGCGAAATACAGCACCGCCGGCAACGGCTTGCCGTCGGCCAGACGCGGCAGATAGTAGCCGGTAAGCGCCGTGCCGTCCCCGGCCGTCACCGTGAAAGGTTCCAGGCGGGGATAATAGCGTTTGATTTCCGCGACCCGGGCCGGGTCGGCGGTCCGTCCCGGAAAGACCATACCGTCCTGGGCCAGATAGAGCATGACGCAATAGCCCAAGTAGGCGAGCATGGCGGCCAGGCCCACCACGGCGGCGATTTTCATGGCGATCCCCGTTTTCTTCATGGGGTCATATGACCGCACATCCCCCGGAGCCTCAAGCCCTAATACGCGGCCGAGACATGTTTTTTTGTGCCTCCGGCGGCCAGAAGAGGCTCTGCCTCTGCCTTACCCTCTCCGCTGGGGGCCTGAGGCCCCCAGACCCCCCACATGGGAAACAGGGGTAAGGGGTTTCGGCTAAAATGGCTCGCTGGCTGCTCGGCCGCCGAAGTTCGCCCCGCCGGCCGTCGCTTGCCGTGCCGGGCCTGACAAAAAAAGCCGGCCGGCCGCCCATGGCGTACCGGCCGGCCTTCGTGCCGTCATGATCGCGACTCAGGTCGCTTGGAAAATCCCGCCCAGCGCCCAGCGCGCGTCGCCTTTGCCGCGCCCCGCCCCGCCCCGAGGCCGGGAGAGCGAATAATCGCCCGCGCCTAAGCCGACGTGGCCTACCGCCCCCGGGCCTGGTAGCGGTTGATGCGCCGCTCCAGATAGCGGGAAAATTCCGTCAGACAGTAGCAGATGATGAAATAGAGCACCGCGATGGTGATGAAGATTTCCGTTGGCGCGGTGAGCGTGCGGTTGTTGACCTGGGTCGCCGCCTTGGTCAGCTCGTTGACGCCGATGATAAAGGCCAGGGAGGTATCTTTCGTCAAGGAAACGAACTGGTTGACGAAAGACGGGATCATGTTGAACAGCGCCTGGGGCAGGATGATGTGGGTCATGGCCTGGAAGTGGGACAGGCCCGTGCCGCGCGCCGCCTCCATCTGGCCCTTGGGCAGGGCCTCGACCCCGGCCCGCACGATCTCGGCGATGTAGGCGCTGGTGAAGACAATAAGCGCGATAAGCGCGCTTTCGGCCTCGGGCAGGGTGTGGCCGAAGACCACCGGAGCCAGGAAGTAGAACCAGAAGACGACCATCAAAAGCGGCGTGCCCCGGATGATCTCGATAAAGCCCATGGCCGGCCAGCGCAGGGACGGTTTCTTGGAAATGCGCATGAGCCCCACGCCAAGGCCCAGCCAGAAGGCTCCGAAAATGCCGCCCACGGCCAGGATGACGGTCATGGCCAGACCGCCCAGCGGCCCCTGGGGATAGGCCCCGATCAGGAAGTAGTCGAAATTGCGAAAAACGATGTCCCAATGCATGGCGCGCCTCCTACCGTGACCGCACGTGCAGCACGCGGCGGTTGTAGAGGTTGACGCCCAGGGACACGATCAGGGAAATGGTCAGGTAAATCAGCGTGGACACGGTAAAGGCCTCGAAGCCGTGGAAGGTGTGGGCCTCGATTTGCCGGGCCATGTAGGTCAGGTCCATGACGCCGATGGTCATGACCAGGGACGAGTTCTTGATGAGATTTAAGAACTGGGAAATCAAAGGTGGGATGATGACCCGGAAGGCCTGGGGCAAAATGACGTAGGCCATGGCCTGGAGAAAGGACAGACCGCAGGCGCGCGAGGCTTCGAGCTGGTTTTTGGGGATGGAAAAGATGCCGGAGCGGATCTCCTCGGCGATAAAGGCGGCGGTGTAGACGGTCAGCGCGATGACGCCGCAGGCGAACTCGAAGTCGCGGGCGTAGAGCCACTGGTTGACCGCTTCAGGCAGCACGCTGTAGGAACCGAAATACCAGAAAAATATCTGTACCAGCAATGGCGTGTTGCGGAAAAATTCCGTGAATGACGCCGCGAACCAGACCAGCGGCTTCACCTTGGACAGCCGCATCACGGCGATCACCGTGCCCAGCGCCAGGGACAGCACGATGGAGATGCCGGAAATCTGCAGGGTCACGCCCAGACCCGACAGGATCCACTGGCCGTATTCCCCGCTGACCACCTGGCCGAAATCGAATTGGTACGCCAAAGACTCATCCCCGCTTGGCGGCCGGGGCGGACCCCGGCGCAAGTGCGGCCGGGAGGATTCCTCCCGGCCGCAGGTCACTCAGGAAACGCGTGTCGCCGACTAGGGCCAAAGCTCCATCTTCCAGGTCAGGGGCAGATAGTCCTTGGTGTCCTTGCCGAACCACTTGTCGTAGATCTTCTGGTATTCGCCCTTTTCCCACATATCCATGAGGGCGGCGTTGACGAAGTCGCGGAAGTCGGAATCGTTCTCGGCCACACCCAGGCCGTAGGGCTCGGGGGAGATGTACTCGCCCACGATGTCCCAGGCTTCGGGCTTGTCGTCGCTGTTCTTGATGCCGACCAGGATGGACTCGTCGGTGGTCACGGCCTGGACCTTGCCCTGCTTCAGCGCCAGGAAGGCCTCGGGGTAGGTCTCAAAGGAGATGACGGTGCAGTCGGGCTGGGCCTTTTTCACGTTCTGCTCGGAGGTGGAGCCCTTGACGGAACCGACTTTCTTGCCGGCCAGATCGGCCACGGACTTGATGCCGCCGTCTTTTTTGACCAACAGCTTCTGGCCGGTCATGAAGTAGGTGATGGAGAAGTCGATCTGGTCTTCGCGCTCTTTTTTGTGGGTCATGGTGGCGGCCACGATGTCCACGGCGCCCTGGGTGAGCATGGGGATGCGGGTGGAGGAGGTGACGGGCTTGAGCTCCAGCTTGGCGTTTAAGCGGGTGGCCAGGGCCTGCATGAGATCGATTTCAAAGCCCACGATCTGGTTGGTCTTTTCATCCACGAACCCGAAGGGGCGCTGGGAGTCCTTGACGCCGGCGACAAGCGTGCCGCGGGATTTGATGTCGTCGAGCTTGCCGGCCAGGGCGGGCATGGCCGCAACGAGGGTGAACAGGCAGGCGAGGACGGTAAGCCGGGCTGCTTTGCGCATGGAAGCCTCCTTCAGGCGTTTTGATGGTTTGCGGGCGTCGCCCGCGGACGGACTACAGGATTTCCTTGAGGAAAAGCCGGGTGCGCTCGTGCCGGGGATTGCGGAAGAATTCCAGCGGCGGCGCGCTTTCGACGATTTCGCCATAATCCATGAAGACCACCCGGTCGGCCACTTCCCGGGCAAAGCCCATTTCGTGGGTGACGCACAGCATGGTCATGCCGTCGCGGGCCAGATCCTTCATGACATTGAGGACTTCGTTGATCATTTCCGGGTCCAGGGCCGAGGTGGGCTCGTCAAAGAGCATGACCTTGGGCCGCATGGCCAGGGCCCGGGCGATGGCCACGCGCTGCTGCTGGCCGCCGGAGAGTTCGGCCGGAAATTTCTTGGCCTGTTCGTGGATGCCCACCCGCTCCAGCAGGGCCAGGGCCAGTTCCTCGGCTTCCTTGCGGGGCGTCTTTTTGACCTTGACGGGGGCCAGGGTGATGTTTTTGAGCACCGACAGGTGAGGATAAAGATTGAACTGCTGGAACACGATGCCGATGTCGCAGCGCAGCTTGTTGACGTCGACGTCGTCGCCGTGGATGTCGTGCCCGTCGAACAGGATGTGGCCCTGCTGGTATTCCTCCAGACGGTTGACGCAGCGGATAAGCGTCGATTTGCCGGACCCGGACGGGCCGCAGATGACGAGCACTTCGCCCTGGTCCACGGAATCCGTGATGCCCTTGAGCACGTGGTAGTCGCCGTACCACTTCTGAACATTATGAAATTCGATCATGGCCATAGGGCAGCAATTCCTCTCGGGCAAAACGGATTTTGACGCCCTGCCGCAGCGGCAAAAGGCAAAACGGCAAGACGCACCCGGAATGCCTGAGCCTGCGCGAATTGTCCGCTTTTGTCAATCCATGCCGCCGGATTGGCGACTCCTCGACACCTCCCCGGACCCTGCCCACCCGGGGCCGAGGCCGGACCCGACGGCTACTGGCCGCCGGTCGCCGCCGGCAGGGCGCTTGGCGGGCCAAAGGCCTCGTCCATGGCCTGCTCGAACTGGCCGGCGGTAAAGAGGTCGCGAAGGACCAGGGGGCGGGAGGCGGCCTCGCCGGCCGGGAAGAAGGCGGCCACGGGGATGGACTGGCTGCCAAGGGCCCGCAAAAGGGCCATGGCCGGCGGAGTCTGGCGGGTGAGGTCCACTTTCATGAAGACGGCCTTGTGGCGCTTGCCCCACTGGGCCACCCGGGGCGGCGTCAGGACGGTGCGCTCCAGGAGCTTGCAGGTAGGGCACCAGTCGGCCGTGAAGTCCAGCACGAGGTTGTCCTTGCCCAGGCGCGCGGCAAAGGCCTCGGGGGAGTAGGCCTCCCACTCGGCCTCGGCCTGGGGGGCGTAGGTCAGGGCAAAGGCCAGGCCGCCGCCGGTCACGGCCAGGGCGGCGACGCCCATGACCAGGCCGCGAAAGGCGGACTGGGCATGGTGCATCCGGCCAAGGAGCGTGGCCCCGATGGCCGTGGCCCAAAACGCCCCCAAGGTCGGCAGGATGCGCCCGGGCGGCAGGAGCGCCAGGAAATACAGGCAGGTGCCGGCCAGCAAAAAGGCCATGACCCGCTCCAGGCTTTGCATCCAGGCCCCGGGGCGCGGCAGGAGGCGCACGAGCCTGGGCCAGATGGCCAGCACGCCGTAGGGCGAGGCCATGCCCAGGCCGATGGCGGCGAACACGGTCATGATGACGTGCTGGGGCTGGAGCAGGGTCCAGGCCAGCACGCCCCCAAGAAACGGGCCGCTGCACGGCGTGGCCAAAAGCGTGGCCAGGGCGCCGGTCAAAAAGGCCCCGCGCCGGGTGTGGCCCCGGCCGCCGGAGGTAATCTTGAGATCGACCACGGGCAGATGAAACACCCCGAAAAGACTGAGCGCCAGGGCGAACAGCACCACGGCGGCCACGATGGCCAGGGACGGCGATTGGAACATCTCGCCCCAGGCCATGCCGAAGGCCCCGAGGATAAGGCTCAGGCACAGGAAATAGGTGACGATGCCCAGGGCGAAAAAGAAGTTGTGCTCGCGAAGGATCCGGCGGCGTTCCTGGCGGCCCTCCTCGCCGCTGATGGCCAAAAGCCCCGAAAGCTTAAGGCTCACCACGGGCAGCACGCAGGGCATGAAGTTGAGCACGAAACCGGCGGCAAAGGCCAGCAAGGCGGCCTTGAGCAGGCCGCCGACCTCCAGGGCCGGGGTGAAGGACCGGGGGGCGAGTTTGGGTGTTTCCGGGGCCGGGGCGGCGGCGGCCGGGGCGACCGGGGGCGTCGGATGCAGGGAAGCGGTGAGCCCCGGGTCCGGGCAGGCGGTCAAGGGCGAGGCCAGGGAGGCGTTTCGCAAGGCCAAAAACAGCGGCCACCAGGGCTGGCCCTCGGCCGGCGGCAGGGAGGCCGGGTCCAGGCCGGCCAGGGGCAGGGACACGGCCAGGGCCGACGGCCAGCAGCTCGTTTCCGAGCAGGAAAAGACCCGCACCTCGCCGGACAGCAGCGGCGCGGCCGCCGCCTCGGCCGAAAGGGGCACGAAAATCGGGGTGCGGCCCTCGTAGACCAGCACGGTCTTGTCCGGTTCCAAGGGATCGGGCGTGGGCGCGCCCGGCGGGAACAGCGCCGCCGCCGCGCCGCCGGCGGCCAGGGCGGCCCGGGCCGATTGCCCGGATTCGGCCGGCCCCACGGCGTAGGCGTGCCACCCCGGGGCGGAAACCAGCGTCAGCACGGCCAGCAGCGGACCGGAGGGATCGCCCTTGGGCAGCCGGTAGAGTGCGGTTTCCAGGGCGGCCGGCAATTGCTCCTGGGACGCGGCGTCCGGGCCGACGGCCGACGGCGACGCGGCTGCTTCGGGCGCGGCGACAACCGGCGCGACGGCCGAGGGCGGCGACAAAGGCTGCTCCGGCGCGGGGGCGTCAGGCGACGACGAGCCGGCCAATGGGGTGGGCGAAGCAACAGCGTCCGGGCTGGCGACCGGGGCGGATGCCGGAACAACGGCTTCAGCCGAGGGCGTGGCTTTGCCCGCAGACCGGGTCGCGGCAGCGGCAGGCAAGTCCTCCTTGCCCGGCGCGCCGGCGGCGGCGGCCGTCCGGACGGAAAGCCCGGCCAGGGCCAGACACAGCAGGGCAAACAGGGCCAACGCCGGCCAGGGCGGCCGGGATGCGGCCCCTGGGGCGACCGCTTGGTCAGGACGGCCAAAGGCCGGGACGCGGGTTGCTGCCATGTCGGCCAGGTGCGCCGCGTCCCCCGGCCGCAAGACCCGGGAGCGGCGGGCGGCGCGCGTGATCACTCGAAGCAAAACTCCAAAGTGAAGTCCCCGTGTTCGGTGGAAAAGGGAATGGCCACCACCGGCCCGGAGGTGATGTGGCTGATGGTGTGGTTGTCGCCGAAGATGACCGTCGGCGTGGACGAGGACAGGTTGAGGCCAAGCTGACTCAGCCCCGCCCGGGCCTGGCCGGAAATCATGTTGGTGATCTCGCCCACGGCATCCTTGGCGTCCTGGATGATGTCGGAAATGTCGTCGCCAAGCATGTTTTTCACCACGGCAACGGCACACTTCTTGGAAAAGCTGATGGAGATGCTGCCGTTGCGGTCGCCGGTGAGGCCCACCACGGCGGAAACGTCGCCGGCCGCGGCCGACACTTTTTTGACATAAGGCTTGCCGGGCTTGGGATCAAGCTGCGCCATCATGGTCAGCACGTGCTTGGTGGCGTCAACAAATGGCTTGGCTACTTCGGCGTCGGTCGGTTTCATGCGTGTCCTCGGGTTGCCTTCGGGCGGATGGCGCGCGGTCGGCGCGGCAGCGATATCCGTATCGCTTCCGGCATTACATCAAAACCCGCGCCTCTGTCACTAGCAAGAGGAGCAGGCTGGCCCGCGGAAATACGCCTTGCCAGGGACCAGTGGATTGCGTAGTTTCAATAAGGAAAGGTGCTGTTTTGTTAACAAAAATACATATGAATCCAGTGAGTTGCCGCAACTTCGGCCCAGCTGCCCCAGCAGTTTGCCAGTTCCCGCGCCAGGGCTGGACAGGACGCCATGCCTAGGCAGGCCCAGGGATTTGGCGCGTCCGGGGCCAGGGCAGCCGGCGGCGTGACCGACTGGCAGGCCCTGGAACTGCAGCTGAGTCGCACCCGCGTGCTGCTCCAGGAAATCCTGGTCCATCTCCAGGAAGTGCTCAAAAGCCTGCGCACGACCCGGCCCGGAGCGACCGGGTTCGCCGGCCGGCCTGAATCCGCCGGTGCCCGGCCGGGAGCGACCGGCGCCAATGCCCGACATCGCGCTCAGACGGCCCAGGCCGCCGGCGCGTCCGACCGTTTTTCCGCCGGCCGCGCCCAATCCGCCGCCGGAGCCTCGGCAACCGGGACTTCCGAACGTTTCCGGCACAAGGCCCGGCCCCATCACGAGACCCATTGCCAGGGAGCCGGCCCGTCCGCCTCCCCAAACGCCGGCCAGAGCGAATTTGGAGCGCGCGCCGCTGCGGGAGCCGGAGCCGGTTCGCGGGAACGAGCGACCGGCCCGGGAGCCGCCTTCAACGGCAGCACGGCCGGACGCGCCGGAACCGCCAGCGCCGGTACGGACCGGACCGGCCAAAGCACGTTTCGCGCCCAGGCCGGAACCCACCGCGAACGCCCCCGCCCCGAAGGCAACTTCCGCGCCCAGGCCGCCGGCCCCCAAGCCGAAGCCCGCACGGAATCCCGTACGCATTTCCGCCAGCAGCCAGGCTTTGCCGGAACCAGCGCCGGCAGCGCCGGCCGGGACACGGCCCGGGAAGCCTCGGCCGGCCAAGGCACGGCTGGAGCCGGGGCCTCCTCCCAACAGCGCACGGCCGGCGCGTCGTCCCAGCATCGCACGGCCGGCAACGCCTCGCAAAGCCGCACCACCGGCGCGTCCTCGCAAAGCCGCGCCACCGGCGCGGCGGGCCAAAGCCGCAGCACCGGCGCGTCACGTCCCCATGCCCGGCCGCGCCCCGAGCGGACCGCCCAGGGATTTCGACCCGACGACGACCGCCAGCACCGCGCCCGGGAGATCGCCCGCCGCAGCGGCATGAACCTCAAGTGCGCCTACGAGATCCTCTGCCTGGACTACCCCTGTTCGGTGGACGAGATCAAAAACGCCTACCGCCACATGGCCCGCCTGCACCACCCCGACCTCGGCGGCGACGAGGAAGCCATGAAGGACGTCAACGTGGCCTACGAAATGGCCATGCGCTTCTCCGCCGGCCGCCGCACGGCCACGGCCTGGGCCGTTTAGTCGCTTCGTCAACATCTCCGCTTGAAGAATGGCTCCGGCGGCCGGGGGCCTGAGGCCCCCGGCCCCCCCCATCTGGACGAAAGGGTTAGAGGGCTGACGTCCCGGACCGTTAGTGGCTGGACGTTGTCCGGTTTGCGTGGACTTCTGTGTTGCAGAACCCGCAACGCAAGGAGCGTCCCATGGCCAAAGCCTTTCCCCTGACCGCGTCCCTGGCCGCCGAGTACCGCGACCTGTTTCGCATGTCCCCCATCCGCCCCGAACGGGCCGCCGAGACGGCCCGGCTGGCCCACCGGCTGGCCGAGACGGCCCGAAAGACCCGCTACGCGGCCGTGGGGGCAGGCCTTGGCGTGCCCTGGCATGTGGTCGGCATACTGCATCTGCTGGAATCGGGCGGGGATTTCACGCGCCATCTGCACAACGGCGATCCGCTGGCCGGGCGTACCGTGCGCGTGCCCAAGGGCCGTCCGGCGGCCGGGCAGCCGCCCTTTTCCTGGGAGGAAAGCGCCGTGGACGCCTTGGTCCTGGCCGGGCTGGACGCTTGGGAGGATTGGAGTCTGGCTGGTGCGGCCTACGTGTTCGAGGGCTACAACGGCTTTGGCTACCGCCGCCGCAGTCCGGCCATCAATAGCCCGTATCTGTGGAGCTTCACCACGGCCTACGCGTCGGGAAAATATGTGGCTGACGGCGTCTGGTCGGCGACGGCGGTAAGCCGCCAGTGCGGGGCCATGGCGCTTTTGCTGGCGCTGATCGAAGCCGGGCTGATCGCACATCCCGACGCGGCCACGCCCGCCGGCCTGACTCTGCCGGCCGATCCGGCCGCGCTGCATGTCCTGGCCAAAGCCCGCCAGTCCCTGGCCGCCTGACCAACGGCCAAGCGCGCATCGCCTGCTGCCAGAGAAGCAGCGCGTGTCGGCACAGACAAGGTGTCACCCTTTAGGGCTTCCCCGCCGACCCCAAAGCCAATCCACTCCGTCCCCCTTAACCCTTTTCCCAGGTGGGGGTCTGGGGGCCTCAGGCCCCCAGCGGAGAGGTCCAGGAGAGGCAGAGCCTCTCCTGGCCGCCGGAGGCATTCCCCTCTTCCCTCTTCCTTCTCCCCCGTCCTTACGCCCCAAGGCGCTCGGTCAATACCTCGGCCAGGCGGGTTTCCCACCAGGCCAGGAAGGGCTGGTCGGTGAGCA
Organism: Solidesulfovibrio carbinolicus; assembly: GCF_004135975.1. Taxonomy (NCBI): domain Bacteria; kingdom Pseudomonadati; phylum Thermodesulfobacteriota; class Desulfovibrionia; order Desulfovibrionales; family Desulfovibrionaceae; genus Solidesulfovibrio; species Solidesulfovibrio carbinolicus. The sequence continues at coordinate 4,387,238 of NZ_CP026538.1, forward strand.
GGCGCGGGCCGAAGACCACTTCGGGGTCGTAGGTCCATACGGACAGGCCGCTTAATTGGCTGCCGCCCTGGCGCAGCTTGAGGTCGAAGCGGGGGCTGGTGACGGCCACGGCGGTGCGCAGGCGCACGGCGTCGGCGCGCAGGTGTTCGAAGTCCTGGCGGGTGAAGCGGTGGCGGTCGTGGACGAAAAACGCCATGCGCGGCTGGGCGCCGAGGTCGGCCCGGATGAGGTCGGGCAGGCTGTCGCGGTCGGTTTCGCCGAGGATGGCGACATATGGCTGGCCGGCCGGGGCCGGGGCCGGGCCATCGGGACCGCGCCAGCGCCACAGGGAAAAGGTCATGCCGAAGATGGGCTTGCCGTAGCCGGCCAGCCGGCGCTCGGCCGCGGCCATGGCCGCGTCCAGGGATTGGGGGCCGGCATGGATGATAAAGGCTGCGGCCCGGGACAGGGCATCGGCCCCGCGCCGCCAGGAACCGGCCGGGAAAACCCGGCCAAATCCCGGGCCGAGGTCGTCGGGGGTGAGGATGGCCAGTTCGAGGTCGCGGCGCAGCCGGGGTTCGCCCAGGGCGTCCTGGAGCACCAGCATGGACGGGGCGAAGGCGCGCACGGCGGCGGCGGCGGCGATGCGCGGGTCGGCGTCGATGAGGAAGCGGCCGTCCGGGCTGTAGCGGGCGAGCAGGGCCGCCTCGATGCCGGCCTCGTCGAGGCTGGAGCCGGGCAATACCTGAAACGGACTGGCCGGCGGGCAGCCGTCGCCGACCGGTCCGGCCACGGCCGTGGACACGCCCCGGGCCGCGGCCCAGCCCAGCAGCCACGAGGTCAGCATCACCCGACCCCGGCAGTCCGGGGACATGCCGCCCACGGCCACGGTGGCCGCCGCCGGCCGGCAGACCTTGCCCAGGCCTAGGCCAAAGGCCCGGGCTTCCAGCCGGCGATAGCCGGCCACGGCCTGGCCGGGCACGACGAGCAGTCCGGCCAGGAGCCGGCGCAGGAGGTCCTTGGGCGTCAGCGACGGCGACGAAGCAAGGGGGCGGCGCGAAGGTTCGATCCTTCGCCGCCGGGTGCGACGGGCGTTGGCCATGGCGGAAAAAATGGCCCGCCCCGGGCCGGATGGGCCGGGGGCGGGCCGTTGGGGCAGGCTGGCCTAGTTCCTGTTGCCGCCGCCGAAAAGGCGCAGCATCATCAGGAACAGGTTGATGAAGTCGAGGTAGAGGGTCAGCGCGCCGAGGATGGTTCCCCGCCGCACCGCCGTGGCGTCGTCGGCCGGGGCCATCTCACCCATGACCTTGAGCTTCTGGGTGTCGTAGGCGGTCAGTCCCGTGAAGACCAGCACGCCCACGCAGGAGATGATGAAATCGGCCATGGCGCTCTTGGTGAACATGTTGACCAGGGAGGCGATGACGATGCCGATAAGGCCCATGAACAGGAAGCTGCCCATGCCGGTCAGGTCGCGCTTGGTCATGAGGCCATACAGGCTCATGGCTCCGAACATGCCGCCGGTGACCAGGAAGGCCTTGAAGATGGTGGCCTGGGCGTAGACCACGAAGATGGCCGACAGGGTCACGCCGTTTAGGGCGCTATAGAGCATGAACAGGCCGCTGGCCGTGCCGGCCGACAGGCGGTTGATGGCGGCGGACAGGCCCACGACCAGGGCCAGTTCGGCGATGATCAGGCCGAAAAAGAGGATCTGGTTGCTGAAAACGGTCTGCATCAGGGCCGGGCTCGACACCACGAAGACCGAGGCCGCCGCCGTGACCAGAAGGCCGAGGCACATCCAGCCGTAGACGCCGCGCATGAAGGCGTTTACAACTTCGACGCGGGCTTGGGTTGTCTGCATCGAGCGATATTGGTAGCTCATGAGCATCCTCCTCAAGGAAATAATAGTAGACTATCCCTAGTCTATAACGCGCCGCGAGGCCGCTGGCAAGGGGAACCGAACCGGCGCGGCGGCGGCGCGACGCAGGAGACGCATGGGGCAGACGCTGTTGCGGGTGGAAGGGCTTTCCACGGTTTTTGAAACGCCGGCCGGGCCGCTTACGGCCGTGGACGGCGTGGATCTCACGGTTTCGCGCGGCGAAGTGGTGGCCGTGGTGGGCGAATCGGGCTGCGGCAAGACCATGCTGGCCCTGTCCATCCTGGGGCTTGTGCCGCCGCCGGGGCGCATAGTTTCGGGCCGGGCCGCCCTGGGCGACACCGACGTGCTGGCCCTGCCCGAGGGCCAGCGCCGGCGGGTGCGGGGCAAGCGAGCGGCCATGATCTTTCAGGAGCCCATGACGGCGCTCAATCCGGTGCTGACCATCGGCGAGCAGGTGGCCGAACCGTTGCGCGTCCATGCCGGAGCCTCGCGCCGGGAGAGTCTGGCCGCGGCCGAGGCCATGCTGGCCCGGGTGGGGCTGCCCGATCCCGGCCGACAGCTTGGGCGCTATCCCCACGAGCTTTCCGGCGGCCAGCGCCAGCGGGTCATGATCGCCATGGCCCTTATGTTGCGCCCGGAGCTGCTCATCGCCGACGAGCCGACCACGGCCCTGGACGTCACGGTCCAGGGGCAGATCCTGGCGCTGATGCTCGATTTGGCCCGGGACGCCGGCACGGCCATCCTGCTGGTCACCCACAACCTCGGCGTGGTGGCCCAGACCGCCGACCGGGTGGCGGTCATGTACGCCGGCCGGCTGGTGGAAGAGGCGGCGGTGAACGCCTTTTTCCGGGGGCCGGCCCATCCCTATTCACGAGGTCTTCTGGCCTCGCTGCCGCGCCTGGACGACCCGGGCCGGCGGCTCACGCCGGTTCCGGGCATGGTGCCGAGCCTGTCCGCCCTGCCTACCGGCTGCCATTTCCATCCGCGCTGCGGGGAGGCCTTTGCCCCCTGCGCCGACAACGCGCCGCCGGTATTCGAACTTCCCGGCGGCGGACAGGCGAGGTGCTGGCTTCATGGCGCGTAGCGACGTCCCGGTGCTGGAGCTGGCCGGCCTGTCCCGCTCGTTTGTTTCCCGGGAAGGCGTCTTTCGCCGCCGCGAGCGGATCGTTCGGGCCGTGGACGGCGTGGACCTGGCCGTGGCCCCGGGCGAGACGGTGGGCCTTGTGGGCGAGTCGGGCTGCGGCAAATCGACCCTGGCCCGCATGGCCATCGGGCTTTTGCCGCCAAGCGCCGGCACGGTGCGCCTGGGCGGGCTCGATCCCTGGGACGGGGGGGCCGCCGAGCGCAAGCGCCTGCCGCGGCTGGCCCAGATGATCTTCCAGGACCCCTACTCGTCGCTCAACCCGCGCTTGCCCGTGGGCTGGACCGTGGCCGAAGGGCTGCGGGCGGCCGGCGGACTCTCGGCCGGCCGGCGCCGGGAGCGGGTGGCCGAGCTTCTGGCCCAGGTCGGGCTGGCCCCGGAGCACGCCCGGCGCTTTCCCCACCAGTTTTCCGGCGGCCAGCGCCAGCGGGTGGCCATTGCCCGGGCCTTGGCCCTGTCGCCGGAGCTTATCGTCTGCGACGAGCCGGTCTCGGCCCTGGACGTCTCGGTCCAGGCCCAGGTCATAAACCTTCTGGCCGACCTCAAGGCCCGCCACGGGCTGGCCTATCTGTTCATTTCCCACGATCTGGCCGTGGTCGGGCATTTAAGCGACCGGGTGGCCGTCATGTACCTCGGGCGCATCGTGGAGCTGGCGCCGGCCGCCGCCCTTTACGCCAGGGCCGCGCATCCGTATACCAGGGCGCTGCTGGCGGCCGTGCCGGGGCTTGATCCCGGCCGCCGCCGGCCGGCCGGCCTGGCCGGAGAAACGCCCAGTCCGGCGGCCGTGCCCACGGGCTGCGCCTTTCATCCGCGCTGCGACCAGGCCCAGCCGCGCTGCGCCGAGCAGTCGCCGGCGCTCACCGAGATCGCCCCCGGACACTTTGCGCGCTGCCTGCGCCTCACATAAAAGGAGAACCGCGATGGACCACATCGAAAAAGCCAGCCAGGAAATCTTCCGGGTGTTCATGGCCGAGCACTGGGTGCGCTACTATTTTGCCATGCAAAACGGCGAGGTGGTGTTTCTGGACGTGCCGGACGAAGCCATTGAAGCCGTAAAGGCCCACGACGCGGGCCTGGCCGAGTTCGTGGCCGGGGTCAACGGCCAGAGCATCGACATGGAATCCTCGCGCCGGGCCGTGGGCGAACACGTGTTCCGCACCATGGAAGGCGGCCAGTACCCGCCGGGGCTGGTGGGCAAGGCCTTTGACGGCCCCCAGCTCGGGCTTTTGCTCAAGCTCTTCACGGTCTGGCTGTCCGGCCACGAGGCCATGCTCGACGCGCAGCCCTTGCCCTTGGCCGAATGGGAACGGCTTTTTACCGCCTGGCGGCAAGACCCGGCCGTGGCCCGCTTCGCCGCCAGCCTGGCCCAGGCCGGCAATCCGGCCACCCCGGGCAGCGGCGCGGTGCATTAATTCGGGCACTAAACAGGCCTTTTGGCCCGGAAGATCGACAAGGCGTCGATCTTCCGGGCTTTTTTCATGTCCCGGCTACGGCTTCTTCTTGAGCACCCAGCCCCGGGCCTGCATGCAGGTGGCGAACACGTCCTGGTTGGCGTCGTCCTCGGCCACGTTGGCCACCCAGCGCGTGGCCTGGGCCTCGATGGTGGGATCGGTCTCGAAGCGTTCCCGGCCGTAGGTGGGCGGTATCTGGGAATTGGCCTCGTTGGTGCAAAGGGTGGTGTCCTGGGCCAGTCGCGCCTTGGACTCGGACTGATCGACCAGATTGGGATTGTAGTAGACAGGGCCGCAGCCGCCAAGGCCGAGAGCCAAAAGGGCCAGCAGGGCGGCGCGGATCGCCGGGCGCGGAATCACGGTCATGGAACGTCCTTTGCGGTCGGATTTATGGTCTGGATATTTTGTCGGCAGACAACCTGCAACCTTTTTCCCATGGCGCGCGACATACGGGACGCCGGCGCGTTTTCAGCCTGCACCGGCGCAATGAAGCATCCAGGAGGAACCTGTATGGAAGATCATCTCACCATGGCCATTGAGATCGTCAAAGCCCAGGCCAAGGTCCGCAACATGCATGAAGACGAGATACGGGCCATGGTGTCCAGGCTGTCGGCCACCATACGCGGCATGGACCTGGCGGCGGCGACCGGCCCGGCCATGCCCCTGGACGCCAAACGGGCCATCAAGGAACGCACCATCACCTGTCTGGAATCGGGCAAGCCGTTTAAGATCCTTACCCGCAAGCATCTGGCCAAGTACGGGCTCACCCCGGACGAGTACCGGGCCAAGTGGGGCTACGCCAGGGACATGCCGCTGGTGTGCAAGGCCTTGCAGCGCGAACGCCGCAAGAAGATGCGCGAACTGCGCCTGTGGGAACGCCGGGGCCAGGGCGACAGCGCGGCCTAGAGGGCGGCGCGATCCCGCTCCGTAAGAAATACGAACGTCTTGTCAAAGGGCAGGTTGCCTGCCCTGCCCGCTTCAGGGGGCGGCCAGGCCCTCCCAAAAAATACGAGAGTATTTTTTAAAAACAGCAGGTTGTGCGCCCTGGCCGCCTCAGGCGGCAATCCGTTCCCGTTCGTGGCGCGCGGCCAGGCAGGCGGCCACGGCGGCAGCCGTGCATTCGCCAAGCTCGGGCAGGCTGGTGCGGTCGTTGAAGGCCCCGAGATGGGGGCCGGTGGCGATGGCCACGTCGGCCTCGCCGCGCGTAAGGCCCGCCGCCGCCTCGGGCGACATCCCGCGCCCGATCAAAAAGTCCCGGAACGCCGCGTCGGTCATGGCCGCCTGGTCGTCCACCCGCAGCAGCTCGTCCATGTGGCGGTCCACGCCCATCTCCTCCACCATGCGCCGGGCCAAGGCGGCCGCGTCAAAAGGCGCGCGGCCCGGGGCCGCCCCGGCAAAGCCTTCATGATACCGGGCCGTGGTTTCGGCCACCACCCGGGCCAGCAAGGCTTCGTCGAAGAGATGGCGGGCGTCGGCCGGCGCGCCGCCCGGGCCATGGCCGCGAAGCGCCGGGTCACGCATCCGGAAATAGCTGCCGGCCACGAGATAGAGGCTGATCAGATGGTCGCCCATCTGGCGGTAGAGCCGGGCCGGCCGGGTCCCGACCGAGGCGAAATGCTCGAAGTCGCGCAGGCCCGACAGGCCGAAATTGGGATGCAGGGCGCTGGCCAGCCAGCGGTCCAGCCGGCCCGGCAACCGCCAGTCGTAAAGCCCCCCGTCCTCGCGTCGCCCCTGCTGCACCCGGTTGTGGAAAAGCGGAATGGCCGCCTCGTGGACGATGCCCCGGCCGGCCAGCCAGCCAAGCAGGTACGCTGCCCGGGACATGACCTCGGCAAAGGCCTCGGCAGTCAGCCCCCCCTGCCCGGCCGGGGCGTTGGGGTAGGCGAAATAGTCGGCCCGGGCCAAGTAGGCCAGGCAGCGTCCGTCCGGGTCAAGGCCGGGCAAGGGGCAGGGCGCGTCCGGCACGGCCCACAAGGGCGCGTCGCCGTGAGCAAGCGGCGTCGGCACATGGCAGGGAACCGGAAAGGGTTCCTCGGCCAGGGCGCGCATCCAGGCCGCTTCCCGGGCCAGGCCCAGCGGGGATTCGCCCCGGCGCAGCCGCTTGACCACCAAAAGCGTGCCCGGTTGGCCGGCCGGCAGGATCAGGCTGCGCCCGGCTCGGGCCGCCACGGCGTCGGCCGGAACACCTGCGGCGCGGCCCAAGGCGGCAAAGGACGCCCGCCCCGCCTCGGGTTCGGGCACGGCGACCTCGCGGCCGCCCAGGCCGGCCAGCGGCAGCGCGCCCACGGCCTCGGCCGCAGCCAGCCGGGGCTTGCCGGGCGTGGACAGGGCCTTGTCCAGGGCTTGCCTGGAAGCGGCGGCCAGCTCGGCCGGCCCCTTGGCCAGCACATGCACCAGGGCCTCGGCGGCGTCGCGGTAGAGGATGCGGGCCTGGGTCCGGCGGGCATGGGGATCGGCGACAAGCAGGCGTTCCAGGGCGGTCAGACAGGCCGGACACAGCGCCCCGGGGTCGCGCTCGGCCAGATCGGCCAGACGGCGGGCGGCCAGATAGGCGGCGGTGAAATCGCCGTCCAGGCCGTAGGCGGCAAATCCTGGTCCGGTCAACGAGAGGCTTCCGGCAACAGGCGACTTAGCAGCGCCTGCAAATCGTACTCGTCCAAGGGTTTGGGCAGGAAATCGAAGGGCTTGGCCTCGGCGGCCCGGTTGCGGGTGCCGTCATCGACAAAGGCCGAGACAAACACCACCGGTACGTCGCTGTCCCGGCGCAGGAGCTTGGCGGTCTCGATGCCGTCAAGGTCGCCGTCCAGGCGGATGTCCATGAGCACGAGATCGGGACGCTGGCGACGGAAGGCGTTTATCGCCTCCTGGCCCGAACCCACGGCGGCCAGGACCTTATGGCCCAGCCGCTTGAGCATGGCCCCCGTGGCCATGGCCGTTATCGCCTCGTCTTCGACGATCATCACGCGCGCCGCAATCATGCTCACAGCTCCTTGGGCAACGAAAATAAGCCGTCTACTCTTTTCATGGCCCCGCCCCGGCCCTTTGTCAATGCCGACCAAAGCAAACAGACCGCCGGATTGCGCCGGCGGTCCGCAAAAGCAATGAAGCATTGGGGCGTTAGCAGACATTCTTTTTCCCGTCGCCCCGTTGAGTAGCGGAGACGGGTTTGTGGCTCGATGGCGTCGCTATAGTCGCGACAGGCCTAAGAATTCATGTCGATGAGCGAATTCCAGTCGTCGGCAAACTTTTTAAGTCCCGCGTCGGTGAGCGGATGGCGGATGTCGTACTCGCGCCAGTTCTTGTTCAGGGAGAGGGCTTCGGCCGGAATGGGGGCCAGCCCCTTGGCGTTGTAGCCGTATTTGGGACCGGGGATGGGCTTGCCGGCCTCGGCCCAGGCCAGGAGCACCTTGGCCGGGGCGGTGATGATGTCCGCGCCGTAGGCCAGGGAGCACAGGAAATGGTCCATGGTGCGCACGCTGGCCGAGAGCACCTGCACATGGCCGTCGCTTTGGCCATAAAGCGCCACGATGTTCTTGATCAGGTCCATGCCGTCTTCGCCCCGGTCGTCCAGGCGACCGACAAAGGGCGACAGGAACACGTCACCGCGTCCGGCCCCCCGGGTGGCGGCATAGACGGCGGCGGCCTGGGACTGGCTGAAGACCAGGGTCATGTTGACGCGCCGGCCTTCGCCGGTGAGCACGGCGGCGGCTTCCAGGCCGGCCGTGGTGGTCGGCAGCTTGATGTGGGCGTTGGGAATCCAGGCGTCGAACTCCCGGGCATGGGTCAGCATGTCGGCCACGGTGGTGTCGGCGTCGGCGTAGACCTCGATGGAGATGGACCCCTTGGGCAACAGCGCGGACAGCTCCTGGCACAGGGCCTTATAGAAGTCGTAGATGGCCGTGCTGCTGAATTTGTTGCCGGCGACTTTATGGGCCTCGGCCTCGGGGTTCTTGGCCAGAAGGCTTGGATTGGTGGTCTGGCCGTCGAGAAAACCCAGGGCGGCGATGACCTGCCGGGTTTCCTGGGGATCGGCGCCGTCGAGAAAAATGCGCGTTTTGAGCGTGTCGGGTCGCATAGGGGCCTCGCAGCAGTTTGGTTCGTCTGGCGGCAAAAAAGAGTATAGGCCGCCGGCCCGGGGCCAAAACTTGCCCCGGCACGAGATAATGACGGAAACTAAACACCTTTTGCGAACAAAAGGCAAACAGTCTGTTGACGCGGGGCGCTTGCGGAGGGAAACACGGCAGGAAACAGGAAAGCGGCCTTGCGCCCCGCCCCAAGACGGGACGCTCCAGACGGGCCAAGCCCCTTTTCCTGACAACTCGGCCGCGACACGGCTCCGGGAGGCAGACATGACGAACGCCGACAGCATCGACGCCCGCAAACGGGCGGCGGCCCAGGCCGCCGCGAACCTGGTCGGCCCGGGCATGGCCGTGGGCCTGGGGCACGGCTCCACCGCCGTGGCCGTGGTCCCGTTTCTGGCCGCGCGGGCCGGGCGCGGGGAACTGGCCGGCACGGCCTTCGTGCCGGCGGCGCGCTTCATGGCCGAGGCGCTTCGCGCCGCAGGCCTGCCCGTGGCCGGCCTCGACGATTTTCCCCGGCTGGCCCTGGCCATCGACGGAGCCGACGAGATCGCCCCCAACCTCGACTGCATCAAGGGCGGCGGCGGCGCGCTGTTATACGAAAAGATCGTGGCCCAGGCCGCCGAGCGCTTCGTGCTGGTGGCCGACGACGGCAAGTGTTCGCCGGTCCTTGGGACGCGCCATGCCCTGCCGGTGGAGGTCACGCCCTTTGCCCTGGCCCCCACCGTCGATTTCCTGGCGGCCGTGGGCGGCGCGCCGACGCTTCGCCGTCGCCCCGACGGCGACCCCATGCGCACCCAGCGCGGCAACCTCATCTGCGACTGCGCCTTCGGCCCCTTGGCCGATCCGGCCGGGCTGGCGGCGCTCCTCGATGCCCGGGCCGGCGTGGCCGGGCACGGGCTTTTCGTGGGCCTGGCCCAGACGGCCTTTATCGCCGGCCCGGACGGCGTGCGGGAGCTTTCCCGGCCGGCCGGCTGAACCGGCCCCGGCGACACGAGCGTCGCGGCCTCAAAGGTCCTGGCGATTGACGCCGGGCCTACAAGAAAACCAGGGATTATTCCCAAAAATACGACTGGATATCCAAGGGACGCAGGCTTGGCGGCTTGGCGGCCGGAAGCCCAAAAGGCTCCCGGCCGACGACGGGAAGATGGAAGGACTTAAGCGCCCGCCAGGTAGGTGGCGATGGCGTCGTCGTAGACGCTGGTCTGGCGGAAGGTGGCGGCGGCGGTTTTCTGGCGCAGGGCCAACGGCGCTTTCATGCCGTTTTGGGCCAGGGCGTCCATGACCTCGGGATAGAAGGCCGGATCGGGCACCACCAGGATGGAGGCGAAATTTTTCGCCGAAGCGCGCAGCAGCGTCGGCCCGCCGATGTCGATCTGCTCCACCATCTCCGGCAGGGGCAGTCCCTTTTCCAGGGCCTTGCCGAAGGCGTAGAGATTGACCACCACCATGTCGAAGGCGACGATGCCGTGTTTTTCCAGGGTGGCGACGTGTTCGGGATTGTCCTTGTCGGCCAGGATGCCGCCGTGGACATTGGGGTGCAGGGTTTTGACGCGGCCGTTTAAAATTTCCGGGAACCCCGTCACGTCGCTGACGGAGGTGACGGGCAGGCCGGCTTCGACGAGCATCTTGCGGGTGCCGCCGGTGGAGACGAGTTCGACGCCGGCGGCGGACAGGAACCGGGCCAGTTCGGGCAGGCCGGACTTGTCCGTGACGCTTAAAAGCGCCCGTTTGACAGGCAGAAAATCCATGCTGGACCTCGCTTTTTCAGGCGAGGTGCCACATGGCGGCCAGCTTGGCAAGGGTGCAAGGGGCGCGCGGCGCAAAACGCCCTGCGCGCCTCTCGTGAACACGACCCGAAATGCAGGGCCGGAACGTCCGGCCAGGGCTGGGCGGCCCGGGCCGGACGTCGCGGAGGGGTGTCCACGGACCGGATCGACGCGGCTTGCATCGTCTCCCTGAAGCCAGGCAAAGCCTGGCCAAGGAGCAAATTTTCAGGACAAGGCTGTCCGGCCAAGGCCCGGACCGCTTCGCCGGCTAGGCCGCGATGCGCTTGAGCTCGTCGGCCAGTTCCCGGGCGGCGTCGTTGGCCGGGTCCTGGAGCAGGATCTGGTCGATCTCCGCCCCGGCTTCGCCATGGCGGCCAAGGCTCACCAGACAACCGGCCAGGGTGAAGCGGACCTCGTGCTTGAGCGGGTCCAGGGCCAGATAGTCCTGCAGATAGGGCAGGACGTCGTCCAGGCGGTCGTCGGCATGGGCCAGACGGACCAGGCCGAAAAGGGCCACCAGGTTTTCCGGGTTCTTGGACAGCGCGCCCTTGAAATGGGTAAACGCCTCGGCCGACTGGCCGCGCTCCATCTCAATAAGCGCCATGCCGGACAGGGACCGGTCGTCGGCCTCAATGGAAGACGCCTTGCGGTACAGCGTCATGGCCTCGTCAAGCTTGCCGCGCTGCACGGCGATGGTGGCCAACCCCAGATAGGGGTCGGGGTGCACGCCGTTGCTGGTCATGGCCTTGCCGTAATATTCCTCGGCCTTGTCCAGGTCGCCCATGAACAGATAGCATTCGCCGAGTTCCTTGTTGATTTCGTAGTCGAGTTGCCCACTCATGACATCCCCTCCGTTGGCGGCCCGTCGGGTGCTGGTTTCGGGCCTGGCCGGTTCGCGCCTTGACGGCGCAGGCTGGTGCTCGGTTGTCCCGGCGGCCAGGGCTGCCGGGCGTTTTCTTCACAAGCAATCCTCGTGCCAAGCACTCCGATGCGCCTGCCGGCCGGCTCCACGGGCCTGCGGCAAATGACGCTTTTGGGAAATTCGTCCGGCTTTATTAGAAAGTGAAACGAATAGGCGGCAAAAAATGCCCCTGCGTGGCCCCGGGCCGTTCAGGCTGGAACGCTTTTTGCCCAATAGGCTTGCGAAAACGGGCGGCCAGCCCGGGGACAGCTCTCCCAAGCGGAGGAAAAAGACCATGAAAACCATTTTTTCAAGTAATCTCGGGCTTCTCGGCAAGGTTCTGGACCTGCACCAGGAGCGTCAGAATGTCGTCATGTCCAACCTGGCCAACCAGGACGTGCCCGCCTTCAAGGCCCGCACCCTGGAGTTCGAGCAGGAACTGCAAGCCGCGCTCAATATCGACGGCCGGGGCAAGATGACGCGCACCAGCGGCGGCCACATGCCCACGGTGTTTAATGCCGCCGGCTTCGAGGGCAACCTGGAGATGGGCTGGAAGCCCCGGGTCGTCCAGGGCCTGGACAGCGTGGACATGGATAAGGAAATGGCGGTCATGGCCAAGAATACGCTCATGTACAACGCCCTGACCGACATCACCAAGAAGAGTTTCGAAGGCCTGCAAAAGGTCATCATGGACGGAGGCAAGTAATATGGACCTCTTCACCGCAATGGACATCGGTTCGTCGGGCATGTCGGCCCAGCGGACCACCATGAACACCATCTCCATGAACCTGGCCAACATCAAGACCACCCGGACGGTCAACGGCGGCGGCCCTTACGTGCGCAAGTCCGTCATGCTCGAATCGACCCCGGTGGACAGCCCGTTTTCCAAGGCCATGCAGTCGGCCCAGGACCGCGACCTGGCCGGCGTCAAGGTCACAAGCCTGGTCAACGACAACCGCCCGTTCCGCATGCAGTACGAGCCCGGCCACCCCGACGCCAACGCCGACGGCTACGTAGCCTACCCCGACATCAACGTGGTCGAGGAAATGGCCAACATGATCACGGCCATGCGCAGCTACGAAGCCTCCAGCTCGTCCATCGGCACCGTCAAGAACATGTTCAACAAGGCCCTGGAAATCGGCCGCTAACGGAGACGCGTCATGGCCATCCCTTCCCTCGCCCTCGCCGCCTACCAGAACGCCCTGTCCCAGTCCGGGGCCATCGAAGCCAAGGTGTCGCGCTCCCTGGCCAAGCCGGCCGCCCCGGCCGAAGGGTTCGGCCAGATGCTCACCGACTCCGTCAAGCGCGTCAACGACATGCAAAACGGCAAGGACGCCATGGTCCAGTCCTTTGCCTCGGGCCAGACCCAAAACGTCCACGAACTCATGATCAATCTGCAAAAGGCCAGCTCCGCCATGCAGATGACCACGGCCGTGCGCGGCAAGGTCATCGAGGCCTACCGCGAACTCGTCAAGATCCAGTTCTAGCCCGCGCGACCGTAAACGAAGACCGCCAGGAGACCCGCCATGCCCGACTTCCTCAAGCAAAACTTCGAGAAGCTCATCCAGTACTGGTCCAACCGTTCCGCCGCCCAGCGCATCATGCTGGCCGGACTGGCCGCTTCCCTGGTCGCCGCCTTCGTGGTCATGCTGTTTATTCTCAACCAGCCCGACATGCGCGTGCTCTACACCAACATGCCCCAGGAAGACGCCTCCCGGGTGGTGGAGCTCCTCAAGGCCTCCAAGACCCCCTACGAGCTGCGCGACAACGGGGGCACCGTGCTGGTGCCGGCCGAGGCCGTCTACGAGCAGCGCCTCAAGGTGGCCGGCGAAGGCGTCATGCGCGGCCAGGGCATCGGCTTCGAACTGTTTGACGAACTCAAGGTCGGCCAGACCGACTTCGTCCAGCGCATCAACTACACCCGGGCGCTGCAAGGCGAACTGGCCCGCACCATTTCCGAATTCCCCCAGATCGAAAAGGCCCGGGTCCACCTGGTGCTGCCCCACAAGAGCCTTTTTATCGAGGAACAAAAGAAGGCCACCGCCTCGGTGGTGCTGACCCTGCGCAAGGGCCAAAAACTTGACGCCAAGCAGCTCCAGGGCATCGTCAACCTCGTGGCCATGTCCGTGGAAGGCCTCACCCCCGACCACATCACCGTCACCGACACCACCGGCCAGTCCCTGTACCAGCCGCGCGGCGAAGGCGGCCTCGACGGCCTGACCACCACCCAGTTCGAATACAAGAACACCTTCGAATCCAACCTCGAAAACCGCCTCGAACAGATCCTCACCCCCATCCTCGGCCCGGGCCGCTCCCTGGCCAAGGTCAACGCGGAACTCGATTTCAGCCAGCGCACCATCCGCAAGGAACTCTACGACCCCAACGCCACCGTGGTGCGCAGCGAACAGAAAAACGAGGAATCCACTTCCGGCACGGCGGCCGTGGACGCCTCGGGCGTCACCACCACCCCGCGCGGCGGCGGACAGGCCGTGCCCAACACCAATTTCCGGGGCGAAGGCTATTCCGGCACCGAGTCCACCCAGAAGTCCAGCCGGGAAAACAAGACCACCAACTACGAAATCAACAAGGAAGAGCAAAACGTCGTCACCCCCGTTGGCGACTTGAAGCGCCAGTCCATAGCGGTTATCGTGGACGGGACCTACGAGAAGGTCGAGGGGACCAAGAACTGGAAGTTCGTGCCCCGCTCGGCCGAGGAACTGGAACGCATCAAGCAGATCGTGGCCCGGGCCGCCGGTCTGGACCCGGCCCGCGGCGACGAGATCCAGGTGTCGAGCTTTGAGTTCGGCGCGCCGGACGGATCGGCCGAGCCGAGCCTGGTGCAGACCATGCTGGAATACGCCCAGCGGCTGGGCAAGCCCTTCATCAACGGCCTGCTCATCTTCCTGTTCCTTATCCTGGTCGTGCGGCCGGTGGTGCTGGCGCTCATTCGTCCGCGGGTCACCGAAGAGGAGATCGAAACCTTGGAAAGACTGCCCGAAGGCGAAGCCCGGCTGGCCCTGGCCGAGGCTGTGGAAAGCGAAGAGGCGGCGGCCATGCTGGAACCCGGCCGCCAGTTCGAGCTGGCCAAGCACCTGGCCTTGCAACTGTTCGAAGAAAACATGGAGCAGTCCATTTCGCTGCTCAAGACCTGGCTTAAGCAGGAGGCCTAATCCCCCATGCCCGCCATGATGTCCGGTCCGCAAAAGACCGCCGTTCTCTGTCTGGCCCTGGGCGAAAAGTTCGCCGGGGAGGTGTTCAAACGCCTGGATCGGCGCGAAATCGCCGCCATCTCCAAGGCCATGCTGGACATCGAAACCGTGCCCAAGGAACAGGTCGAGGAAGTGGTCCACGAGTTCAACGACGCCCTCCAGACCGGACGCGACATGGTCACGGGCGGCGCGGACCAGGTGCGCCGGCTGTTGTCCAAGACCCTGGACTCGGACACGGCCAAGTACATCATGGAAACCCTCGAACTCGATACCGGCCCGACCCCGTTCCAGGAACTGGGCAACGTCTCGCCGCGCATCCTGGCCCAGATCCTGCGCAACGAGCATCCCCAGACCCTGGCCCTGATCCTTGGCCACCTGCACCCCGAGCAGGCCGCCGAGCTGCTGCAAAACCTGCCCTCGGGCGTGCGCGCCGAGGTGCTCATGCGCCTGTCCAAGCTCGAAGCCGTGGCCGAGGACATGCTCATGGAAGTGGACAAGGTGCTGCAAAACCAGCTCATCGCCATGGGCGGCAAGGAAGGCAAGAAGGTCGGCGGCATCACCGCCGTGGCCGAAATCCTCAATGCCGTGGACCGGGCCACCGAAGAGGAAGTCCTCTCCGAGATCGAGGAAGAATCCGCCCAGACGGCCGAGGACATCCGCAACCTCATGTTCGTCTTCGAGGACATCAAGGCCCTGGACGACCGGGCCATCCGCGAACTGCTCAAGGAAGTCTCCAACGAGGAGCTCACCCAGGCCTTAAAGGGCGCTTCCGAGGAACTGCGCGACAAGTTCTTCCGCAACCTGTCCGAACGCGCCGCCAACATGATCCAGGAAGACCTGGAAATCATGGGCCCCATCCGACTGGCCGAGGTCGAAGGCGCCCAGCAAAACGTGGTCAAGACCGTGCGGCGCCTGGAAGCCGAGGGCAAGATCGCCATAGGCCGCGGAGGCGGCGATGTCTTTGTCTGATGAAGAGGCGACCGGCGTCCTGACTGGCCGGGTCATCCTCGGGGCGGGTTTGGCCGGCCCGGGCGAGACCACCGTGGCCGAGCTGGAAGCCCACCGCTCCCCCGAGGAACTCGAAAAGGTCGAGCTCCGGTTCTGGGAACGCCTGCGGGCCAAGGCCACGGCCAAGGCCCAGACCATCCTCGCCGAGGCCATGGCCGAGGCCGAGCGCCTGCGCGAGACGGCCCGCCAGGAAGGCTACGCCGCCGGCCACGCCGAAGGCCGGGCCGACGCCGACGCGGCCGCCGCCGAAGCCGCCGCCGCCGCCGCTGCGGAACACGAAGCGACCCTGGACCACCTGGGCGCGTCCTTCGGGGCCATGGCCGAGGCCCTGACCGGCGAGCGCGTCCGGTTGTGGGATCTCCAGCGCGACGAATTTCTGACGCTGCTGCGTCTGGCCGTGGAGCGCACCGTCAACGTGGCCATCGACGCCCGGCGCGAGGAAATTCTCGCGGCGCTGCTGCACGAAGCCCTGGAAGCCATCGACGCCAAGGCCGAACCCACCCTCACCGTCCACCCCGAGGACGAGGCCCTGCTGCGCGAGCTGCTCACCCGGGCCAAGGCCGAACGCCCGGCCCTGGACCGGGTGTCCGTGCGCGTCAACCCCGCCCTTGTTCCCGGCAGCCTCTATCTCGAATATCCCGAAGGCCTGGTGGACAACACCATCGCCAGCCGGTTCGCCGAAGTCGAAGCGATTTTCGCCCATCTGGCCGCTGCCCCGGCCCCGGGCGAGGCCGGCGACGCGGCCCCCGACGCCGCCCCTGGCGACGTGAGGCCGGGAGCGCCCGGGGACGATCATGCCCACGGTTGACGCGGCCGGGGCCATTTCGCTGCTGTCGGCCATGCAGCCCATGAAGACCTACGGCAAGGTCTCCAAGGTGGTGGGGCTTATCGCCGAGGGACGCGGCATCCGCGCGCCGGTGGGGTCGGTGTGCCACATGCTGCCCCAGGGCGAAGCCCCGGGCACGGAAGTGCCGGCCGAGGTGGTGGGCTTTCGCGACGGGGCCTGTCTGTTCATGCCCTACGGCGACCTGCGCGGCATTGCGCCCGGAACCCTTATCCGCAACACCAGCACGCCGCCGCTGTTTCCGGTGGGCCGGCGCTACCTCGGCCGGGTGGTGGACGCCTTCGGCAATCCCATCGACAACGGCGAGCCCGTCGTGCCGCGCCGCTTCAATCCCATCTTCGCCCCGGCCCCCTCGCCCATGGACCGGCCGCGCATCTGCGACCCCATGGACGTGGGCGTGCGGGCCATAAACGGCTGCCTGACCCTGGGCAAGGGCCAGCGCGTGGGCATCATGGCCGGTTCGGGCGTGGGCAAATCCACGCTCATGGGCATGATCGCCCGCAACACCGTGGCCGACGTCAACGTCATTGGGCTGGTGGGCGAACGCGGCCGCGAGCTGCGGGAATTTATTGAAAAGGACCTCGGCCCCGAGGGCATGGCCCGGTCGGTGGTGGTGGTCGCCACCTCGGACCAGAGTCCGCTGATCCGTATGCGCGCCGCCTACGCCGCCACGGCCATGGCCGAATTTTTCCGCGACGAAGGCAACGACGTCATCCTCATGATGGACTCCGTCACCCGCTTCGCCATGGCCGGGCGCGAGGTCGGCCTGGCCGCCGGCGAACCGCCGACCACGCGCGGCTACACGCCCTCGGTCTTCGCCCAGCTGCCCAAGCTGCTGGAGCGGGCCGGAAAAAACGGCCTGGGCAGCATCACCGGCATCTACACCGTGCTGGTCGATGGCGACGACTTCAACGAACCCATCGCCGACTGCGTGCGCTCCATCCTTGACGGCCACATCGTCCTGACCCGCGATCTGGCCGACCAGGGCCATTTCCCGGCCATCGACGTCTTGAAAAGCATCAGCCGCCTGCGCTCCGACGTGACGCCCAAGGACGCCCTTGCCGCCTCGCGCGAGCTCATCCGCTTGCTCGCCACCTACCGGCGGGTGGAAGACATGGTCAACATCGGGGCCTACGCCCGGGGGGCCAACCCGGAAATCGACCGGGCCATCGACATGATCGGCCCCATCAACACCTTTCTGCGCCAGGACGTGGCCGAACGGCAAAGCCTGGAAGAGTGCTTCCAGGCCGTTATCGCCCTCATCGGCAAGAAGTAATTTCGGCTTCCGCCGCCCGCCGTCCTTGCCTGCCGCCCGCCCCCGGGCTACATCTTCCTGCCCCGACGCCTTTTTTCCTCACCGGCCTGGATGCGGCCGAAACCGGCGCGGCCGTGGCCAACGACGGCCGGCTGCGCGCCAAGCGTTCGGGAACGCGCCTCAACCACCAACCGGACCACTGCCATGAACCCCGCCTGCAAGGACATCACCTCGTTTCTCGTCATGGACATCCTCGAACGCGCCCAGGCCATCGAGGCGGCCGGCAACCGCGTCATCCACCTGGAGATCGGCGAACCGGACTTTGACATCCCCGAGTGCGTCAAGGACGCGGCGCAAAAGGCCGTGGCCGAGGGCCGCACCCACTATACACATAGTCTGGGCATCCGCGAGCTGCGCGAGGCCCTGTGCGCCCTTTACGCCGACGAATACGGCGTGAAGATCAGTCCGGAGCGGATTCTGGTCGCCGGCGGCACCTCGCCGGCCATGCTGCTGGCCTTCGGCGTCCTGGCCCGGCCGGGCAAGCACATGCTGCTCACCGATCCGGCCTATGCCTGCTACCCCAATTTCCTGCGCTTCACCGGACTGACGCCGCGTTATGTGGCCGTGGACGAAGAAGACGGCTTCCAGTGGACGCCCCAGCGTATCTGGGAGTCGGTGAGCGAAGACACCGCCGCCATCCTGCTCAATTCCCCGGCCAACCCCACCGGCACGCTGCTGTCCGACGACGCCGTGGAGGCAGCCTGCGCCTGCGGCGCGCCGGTGGTGTCCGACGAAATCTACCACGGCCTGACCTACGCCGGCCCGGCCCGCAGCGCCCTGCAATTTTCCGACGACGCCCTGGTGTTAAACGGCTTTTCCAAACGTTTCGCCATGACCGGGCTGCGTCTGGGCTATCTCATCGCGCCGGCCTCGCTCATGCCGCTTTTGCAAAAGCTTCAGCAAAACCTGTTCATCTGCGCCTCGTCCGTGGCCCAATGGGCCGGGCTGGCCGCGCTGTCCCCGGACGGGCTGGCCGCGGCCGAGGCCATGCGCCAGACTTACGACGCCCGGCGCAAGGTCCTTTTGGCCGGCCTGTCGCGCCTGGGACTCTCGCCGCGCGTGGAACCCACCGGCGCGTTTTACGTGTTCGTGCGGGCCGACCACCTGCACCCCAACTCCCTGGCCCTGGCCTACGACATCTTGGAAAAAGCCCACGTGGGCGTCACCCCGGGCATCGACTTCGGCCCGGGCGGCGAGGGACATCTGCGGTTTTCCTACGCCAACTCCCTGGAGAACATCGAGGAAGGCCTGGCCCGGCTGGAGCGGTACATCGCCGACCATTGCCGGTAGAACACCTCCGGCGCGGCCATGAAAAAACCGGCTCATGGGCCGGTTTTTTTCGTTTTGCCGCAGGAGGCCTGCCCCTACTTGGCCAGGGCCCGCTCCATGGCCGCCGTCAGCTCGGCCGGCTCGAAAGGCTTGGTCACGTACTCGTCCATGCCTGCCTCCAGGCCCTTTTGGCGGTCGCCCTCCATGGCGTAGGCCGTCAGCGCCACCACCGGCATGGTCGGGGGCACGCCCTCCACCTGGCCCGAACGGATGCGCCGGGTGGCCTCCAGGCCGTTTAAACGCGGCATCTGAATGTCCATGAGCACCAGATCGTACGCGCCGCGCTCCAGCATGGCCAGGGCCTCGCGGCCGTCGGCCGCCGCGTCCACGGCATGGCCGAGCTTTTGGAGCGCGCGCACCGTGAAAATACGGTTGACCGGCTCGTCCTCGGCCAAAAGGATGCGCAGGCCACCGCCGGGCTGCGCCGGCTTCTCGCTCTCCAGACCGCGACGCGCCGGCCGAGTCCGACGCGGCTTTTGCGCCGGGAGCGGCAGGCCGCATTCCAGGGTGACCGTAAACGTGCTGCCCCGGCCTAGCTCAGACACAAACGTCACGTCGCCGCCCATCATCCGGGCCAGCCGGCGGGCGATGGCCAGCCCCAGGCCCGCGCCGCTGTACTTCTTGGTCAGGTAATCCTCGCCGATGCCGAAAGGCTCGAAGATGGACCGCTCCCGGCCCGGCTCAATACCGATGCCGGTATCTTCCACCACCAGACGCAGCCGCGCGCGCCCCTCCGGCGAGGCAAAGCCCTCCGCCCCCGGGCCGGCGGCCTCGCCCCCCGGCGCGACGCGCACCGTCACGTGGCCCCGGCGGGTGTACTTGAAGGCGTTGCCCACCAGATTGATGAGAATCTGCTTGATGCGGTTGGCGTCGCCGATGATCCGCTCGGGCAGGCCCGGGTCGAAAAAGTAGGAAAATTCAAACGAACGCGGCAGGCTCTGGGCCATGAAATTGCGCAAAAGGGGCGTGAGTTCGGCGGCCAGCTCGAACTCGCGGGGGGCCAGGCGCAGCCGGCCAGCCTCCACATTGGAGAGATCGAGCAGCTCGCCGACGATGTTGGTCAGCGTGGCCGCCGACTGGCGGATGACGCTCAGATACTCCCGGGTCTCCTCGTCGCCGCCCTTGTCGAGCAGGAGCTGGGCAATGCCGAGGATGCCGTTTAGGGGCGTGCGCAGTTCGTGGCTGATGTTGGCCAGAAACTGGGTCTTGGCCCGGCTGGCCGCCTCGGCCGCTCGCTTGGAGGCCAGCAGTTCCTCGGCCAGACGCTTTTGGTCGGTGATGTCGTCAAAAGCCCAGACCACGCCCTCGGCCGCGTTGCCCGGGCTGATCTGCCGGGCGGCGGTGCGAAGGATCAGGCGCGTACCGTCGGGGCGCAGGAATTGGTGCTCGCCGACATGCAGGCCGTGCTGGCGCATGTCGTCATAGGCCTGGCGCACGAAGGCCTGATAGGCCTCGGGAGCATCGAACAGCGCCTCGGCCGTGCGGCCGATGAGTTGCTCGCCCGGACAGCCCAGCAGCTCCGCGCCCCGGGCGTTGACCTTGACGAACCGGTTGTCCCGGGCCAGGACCATGCCGACCAGGGCGTTTTCGAAGATGGTCTCCATCTCGCGAAGGGCCTGGGCCAGGGTCGGGCGAGGTGCCTGCGCCGCTACGGCTTGGCTGGCCACCTCATCCGGGTTCCGGGACGAGGACTGATTCGCGCAGGAACTCTCCAGAGGACTCCCGTCCTCCTGTTGGCCGCCTGCCGCTGCATCCGGCGCGCGTGTTTCGTCTCCGGCCATTTAACCCTCGCCGTTCCAACGCTTCGATGCGAACGGGTTGTCGTACCGCCGAGCCTACTCCCAAGGGCGGCCCATCGCAACACGGGCCTTAAAAAAACGGCTACGACCGGTCACGCCGCCGGCAGAACTGGTCGCACAAATCGATGGCCCGATCCAGGATGCCGGCGCAGCCGTTGGTCAGATTGGCCACGTACAAGTCGTCGCCGGTCTTGCGGCACATGGTCAGACAGGCCGACAACGCCGTCGGCGGCTGGCTGAGTTCCTGCTTGAACCGGTTGCAGATGGGATCGGAAAGACAGGCATTGGGCCCGGGCAAGGCCGAACAGTATTCGAAATAGTCCGTCACCGTCATCACCGGCGGCTTGTCGCCGCCAAGCCCGCCGCCCTGCCCGGCGCAGCCCGCCAGAAGCATCAACAACACCGCCGCCCAAAAACTCGTCCGCACCGCCATGGCCGCTCCAATCGTTAAGGGTTGCAGCGTAACACTCTGCCCAACAGCCGGCTTCGTGTAAAGCGATTTGCCAACCGACACAACTATTCGCCAATACTAAATAAAAGATTTATGACATAGACTGACTGGTACGTGTCCGCCTTCCATGGTCTTTCTGGAACCAAGGATGGTGCAACATGAACACGCATTCGGCCCTGCCGGCCATGCCGGCCGACCTGCGAAACGCGGTCCTGTCCCACTACACCACTTTCAGCGAAGACGGCACATTGTGCTACGTCGCGGACAAGGTGCATCGCAATTGCCCGGACTGCGGCACCGTTTTTACCGGCTCGGCCAGCCGTCTGGCCTTTGGCGGCGGTCCGGCCTGCCCGTTTTGCCGGGGCCTGGCCTCAAAGCCCTTGCCCGAGGCGGGCTGGGCATGAACGCCGCGTCCCCCGCCGCCTCGCGCAAGCTCTGGGCCGCCGGCCTGGCCATCGCCGCCGTGGCCCTTAGCCGCAAGTACAGCCTGGGGCTGACCCCGGACGAGATCCAGGCCATCACCGACATTGCGCTCACGGCCATCGGCTCCCAGGCCGGCATCGATCTGGCCGAAAAAGCCCTGCCGCTTCTGGCCAAACCCCAAACGCCCACGGAGCCCCGGCCATGAATCCCGACGCCCTCGTGCTGCCGGCCTGGAGTTCGCTGCTTGTCGGCATGGCCCTGTTCTTCGCCCGCAAATGGATCAGCGACGTGGCCCGGGCCATCGACAAGCTCGAAGAACGGATGCGGGCCTACGAAAAGGCCCAGATCGACTGCCGCCTGGAACTGGCCAAGGGCTACCCCACCCGCGAGGAGACCCTGCGCCTGGCCGAACGCCTCGACAACCACGCCACCCGCCTCGTCATCCTCGAAGAGCGCGACCTGGCCGCCTAACCACCACAAGGAGCCGCACCATGTCCCTCGACAAACTCCTGGCCCTCAATCCCCACCTCACCCTGGCCGATATCCTCGCCCTGTGGCACTGGTCCGGCCCCTCGCGCCGGCTGCACTAGGCAAGAGGGAAGAGGGAAGACGAAGAGCGGGCTCTGCCCGCGCCCGCCGGGGGACTTAGTCCCCCGGACCCCCAAACCGGGTTTTGGGCAAGGGCCAACACACTCATCATGCTGTTTGCCTTTCCCGGGCGAACCGGGGCGTTGGAATTTCCGGGCCGTCGAGCACCCGGCGGTAGCCGGGCGCATCGACGGTCCGGGAATTCCAACGCCCCACGCGGCGCAGCCGCCAGCGCCTTGGCGCACGCCGCCAGGCGGTCTTCCCGCCCAACCGCCCGCCGCAACACGCCCTTCCCCGACCGTGCCCATTCGGGGTTCCCCAAGGGGGTCACCCCCTTGGGCCGCCGGAGGCCTCTTCTCTTCTGTCCACCGATCTCGCTGTCCGCCTGCCAACCATGCCGCCTTGCGCCAAGGAGCCGTCGCCATGTCCGACAAAGCCGCGCCCCCTACCACCTCACCTTCGCCTTCCGCCTCCCCTTCCACCTCTCCTGCCCCGTCCATCTCCCCTGCCGCTACCCCCGCTGCCGCCGAACAGACGTTGACGGACCAGCAGCGGCGGTTTGTGGAGGAGTATCTGGTGGACTGCAACGCCACCTTGGCGGCCGGTCGGGCGGGCTACAGCGCGCGCAGCGCCAGGCAGGCCGGGGCGCGGCTGCGGGCGTTGCCCCATGTGCGGCGGGCGCTGGAGGCGGCCATGGCGGCGCGCAGCGACCGGCTGGGGGTGAGCCAGGACCGGGTGGTGTTGGAGTTGGCGCGGTTGGCGTTTGCCGACATGCGGGATTTTGCCAGTTGGGGGGACGGCTGCGTGCGGCTGCGGCCGTCGGAGGAGCTGACCGAGGATCAGGCGGCCTGCGTGTCGGAGATCGTGGAGACGCCGGGCAAGGGGGTGCGGGTGAAGCTTTTCGGCAAGCAGCCGGCCCTGGCCGCCTTGGCGCGGCATTTGGGGTTGCGCGAGGGCGGCGGCAAGGGGGCCGGGCGCGGCGACGCCGGGCCGGACGCGGCGTCCGGGGAGGGGGCGCGGCCGCTGACGGTGGTCACCTGGGTTCCGTTTCCGGACGCGCCGCCGCCGGAGGAGCCGGAGGACGGCCCGGGGGAGTAGGCGGGAGGGGCTACGGTCAGAGCAACATGAAAACGCCCCGTCGCAAGGGGAGCGGAGGACACGACATGGGCAACAGCGATTACGGTACTCCGGAGCAGAGGCTTCGCTGGGAGCAGATGGAAGCGGAAACAACGTTGGAAATCGCGAGTTTCTACGCCATACAAAACAAGCTCACGCAAATTGCCAATGGAACATATTTTCAAGCGCCCGAGACTAAACAAAGCTCAACTTTCCGAGCGCCAATTATTTCTATTCCACAAAGCCCTCCTGGCACAGCCATTGACATGAACATCCGACAAGCACAAGAAAGCCTTAATCCTTTTTGGTTTATAGAAATGGTTCGACCTAGAGGCCCATGGGATTTCAAGACACAAACACTTAATTATGAAGGCTTTGGGAATTTTAACTATGGCGCAACGGCTCTCGCCTTTGGAATTCCAGAAAAAGTAGCGTTACGCGCAGCTGGCATTGTCCATGTGTTTACAAACAAAAGCAAAAAAATGTTCGAAAATGGAGAAATCATCAATGGTATTTCAGAATTCAAAGTGTCATTCCAAGGCCCTCCGTATGGTGATTCGCAAAAAGACCAGGACATGATTAAAAACGGGTTCAGATACTATAAAGAAGTATACCTAAATAGGTTTGGGGACGGCACCCACGAGCAAAAAGATTTTCTTCTCAATATGTATAAAAAAGTAATTGTAGACAAACACCCGGCCCTTGGATTTTATGCTCGACATCTCATCGAGCAGATAGACCCATAGCTCATACCAAGAACAAGATTCTATCGCCATTCATAGGACCATTTTTCGTCGAGTGACAGAACACCACTTGCTCGTTTGCCTTTAACTTCTTCTAGAACTACTCCATCAGAACGATACAAAAGATATTCCCGAGAATCAGGAAAAACACGATTTGTATAAAACAGCGCTTCAGCCCTACCTGGTTCGCACCACACGCAAGAAAATCCGTTATCAACAGCCAGATATTGCAACCCTTTAGGCAACTTGAAGCACGCATTTCCGGGATATCCTTCCGGCACGATCCGCTTGTCGCAGACCGCCTGCACGAATGTTTCCCGATCCTTGCGAAACCACTGGTGGTACGTCCGAAAATTAACCGCAGTCGGACTTATCAGGCTGACGACCTGATACATGAGCAGCACCGCGAGCAGCGGATACACGCTCTGGAAGCGGGGAAGCCGAAAATAGCGTATGGCGACGAAGCAGGCATACGCTTCCGCAAGGAAGCTGATGAGCATAAACGGGAGGGGAACGACGTCGTAAAAAACCCCAGGCAGGAAGGCAAAAACCGTAAATTCAAAATAGTATAGAGGGATTTTCGCGAGTTCCAACCCCACGACAACCCACAACACGCGGCGGCAATGCCGGATGGCCCGGGCTTTTTTCTCGGCTTCGGTCAGCGGCGCAGGCGGCGTCCTGGGGGGCGGCGGGTCTTTCGCCGTCAAACGTCGCGCCAGCCAGACGCCAAGCTCCAACATGCCGCTTCTCCCCTTGCCGTGTCGTCATGGCCGCGCCGTAAGGCGTTGTTTCGACGGCGGCTTACGGGAACCATATATCGAAGGGATGATCCGCGCCAGCGTCGATCATGCGGAAAGTTCGCCCACCCCCAGCACAAAACAGGGCTGCCCGTTTAACCTGAGAGACGAAATGGCTCCAAAGGCCCGCCCTGCGAAATGAATGGCGCTCACATGGACACGTAAAACCACCCCTGCCCCAGGCGCTCGACCAGGATGGGCTTCTCGAATGCGTCGTCATCGGGATACGTGCCGTCAGAACTGTGCACCAAGCCTTCCCAGTAGCCCAGAAAGCCGTGGCGCGTGGCAAATACGGCCGTATTCCGGTTCCAGTCGCACTTCAGGTAAGCGCCGTTCCCGACAACAGACAGATGCCGAAGTTCGCGCGGCAAGACGTAATCATGCCTTGTCTCCTGCGGCGGCAAGGAAAGGCGCTTGTCGCAAAAGGCTTGGACGACCGCCTCGCGCTCCTCACGAAACCAATTGTGATAGGCATGGAGATTCGTTTCATCGGGACGAGCGCCGCCAAAAGGGTGATGCGCCAGCAACAGGACCAGGAGCGGGTACGCGCCTTGCAGTCTTGGCAGCCGAATACAGCGAACCGCGAGGTAAAGCGCATAGAGAAACGTCGCGACCAGCACAATCGTGAACAGCGGCGGCGTCCAACCGGCCAAGGACTCCGGAAGAAAGGCCAAAACGGTAAACTCGTAATAGCGAAGCGGGATTTCCGCCAGACAAAGCGCCAGGACGAACAGCAACACGCGGCGGCAATGCCGGATGGCCCAGGCCTTTTTCTCGGCTTCGGTCAGCGGCGCAGGCGGCGGCCCCCGGCGGACGCCGGGCAGGCGGGTGAGCCAAAGCGGCAGTTTCGCCATGTCCAGGGTTCCTCCTTACGCAGCACGGAGTGCCGCCCAGGGCAGACTCACCCAGGGCACTGACAACGATCCTCTATTGGAACCCATGCGTTTGCAAGTTCCGGCGGGACCAACCAGCCGCCAGCGCCCCGCAAGCCCTCACACTCCTGACGGCGACCGCCAGGACAAATAATACTTCTCCTTGTCCCCGGAATGCCCCACGCCGACCGCGCCGAGTTCGCAGTCGTCGGCTTCCCGCGGGCCGGGCGTGGCCTGACGGGCAGACGGTCGCGCGGCCTGGCGGCAGCGGCCGGACAGCGCTTCGAAGGCCGCGTCGGGGATGGCCGCGTCCGGACTGCCGGCGTGCAGCGCCAGCGACGCCACGGCGCAATCGGCCACGGCCGTGGGCGGCGGCGCGGCGTGGCGACGCAGCAACCGGGCATAGCCCGTAGCGGCCGGCTGGGACAACGACGGCACGGCGTATACGGCCAGCGCCAGAAGCGCCAGGGCGAACAGGGCGATAGCCAGACGACGTTTGCGCGGCAAGACCAGCATGGCGGACTCCTCCGAACGCGAATGGCGCGTCCGCCACGAGCCAAGCCTGAATCATGCCAAAAATAATTCCAATCATTACGGCTTTGCCGCGACCCCAGGCGGCATGAGGAAACCGGCATTGCGGACAATTGACGGCATTTCGGCACTTCCCTCCGGCGCGGTGGCCATCGACTACCGGCCCCAGCCGCTCCAGGCCCGGCTCCATGCCTGCCCGGCCAACGAGATTCTTTTTGGCGGCGCGGCCGGCCCGGGCAAAAGCCATGCCCTGCGCTTCGAGGCGCTTCTCGCCTGCCTGCGCCTGCCAGGCCTTCGGGCCTACCTCTTCCGGCGCACCATGGCCGAACTGGAGCGCAACCACATCCTGCCGGCCCTGGCCCAGTTTCCCCGGCAGCTCGGCACGTTTCGGGCGGCCAAGCAGCGCTTCGAATTCGTCAACGGCTCCATGCTCCTTTTTTGCAGCTGCCAGCGCGAGAGCGATGTGTTTCGCTACCAGGGCGTGGAGATCCATCTGCTGTGCATCGACGAACTGACGAGCTTCACCGAACTCCAGTACGACTATCTGCGTAGCCGGCTGCGCTGCGCCCTCGACGTGCCGCCGCAGCTTCGCCACAAGATCCCAGGCATTGTCTGCGCCTCCAACCCCGGCGGCGTGGGCCACGGCTTCGCCAAGGCCCGGTTCGTCGATTTCGCGCCGCCGGGCGTGTGCCGCCGCGCCCCGGCGGCCGAGGGCGGGATGCTGCGCTGCCACATCCCGGGCCGGCTTAGCGACAACGCCATCCTCATGGCCCGCGACCCGGGCTACGCCGCCCGCCTCGACGCCTTGCCCGAACCCTACCGCACCGCCTACCGCGACGGCGACTGGGACGTGTTTATGGGCCAGGCCTTTGCCTTCCAGCGCCGGCTCCACGTGATCCCGCCGCGCCCTGTCCCGGGCGACGCGCCGCTTTTCATGACCTTCGACTGGGGCTACGGCGCGCCGTTTTCCGTGGGCTGGTGGTGGGTGGACGCCGACGGGCGGCTTTACCGCCTGGGTGAATGGTACGGTTCAAACGGCGCGGCCAATCAGGGCCTGCGGCTGACCGATCCGCAGATCGCCGCCGGCATCCTGGAGCGCGAGCAGGCCCTTGGCCTTAGCGGCCGGCGGATCACCCGGCTTTGCGGCCCGGACTGTTTCGCCAAAAAGCCCGACTACAGGGGCGGCGGCCAGGGGCCGAGCACGGCCGAGGTGTTCGCCGGGGCGGGCGTTCACCTCTCGCCGGGCGACCCCTCGCGTAAAAACAAGATCCGGCAGTTCCACGAACGCCTGCGCCCCCGGGACGACGGGCCGCCCATGCTGCAGGTCTACGACACCTGCCGCGATTTCATCCGCACCATCCCGCTGCTCACCGCCGACCGGCGCAACGTCGAGGACATCGACACCACCGGTGAGGACCACATCTACGACGAGTCCTGCCACGCCTGCATGGCCCGGCCCCTGGCCACCAGTCTGGACGAGGCCGGCAAGCGTCCGGCGGCCCGGCTCATCGACGCGGTGCTGGCCCCGCCCCCAAACGACGAGGAGGTTCCATGAGCGATTCCGTCATGTTGTTGGTGGCCTTTGATGCGGCTCTGCATCTGGCCGGGGCGGCGGGATTTGTGCTGCTCGGCTGGCGGCTTGGCCGGGAGAGCGCCGGCCGGCCCATGTTCGACTATCCGACCTGGCCGAGCTGGCCGACCCGGCCGGCCCGCCCGGAGGCCGACGCGCCCCTGGAAGAGGCCGATCCCTGGTCCGCGTCGTCCATCACCGCCACGCCCCTGGATCGCCGGCCGGCCATAGTGGATATTTTCGAGACACTCACGTCCCGGCGGCCGTTCAATGCCGATCAGGAAACGCCATGAACCAGGATAACACATTGAATTATCATTCTTTCACGTCGAACAACCCTGCATAAAAACTATACGCCCCAAGGCCTGGACGGCTGCCGCCTGGACACATTGCATACAACCGCCGAGGCCTGCCCTTCCTCGCCGGATATCGATAATATACTGATTTTATGGACACAACAGCGCTGGCACGGCTACTGCAATAGGAAAAATCATCCACGGGGCAACGGCCCAGCGGAACCCGACCACGCCGGCACCGTCCGGCAACCCTACGGAGGTAATTTTCATGCGCGTCAAGTCGCTTCACATCGTTTTCTCGGCTCTGGCCATCCTGGCCCTGACTTCTTCCCTGGCTCTGGCCCGCGGCGGCATGGGCGGCGGCCAGGGCGGCTGCCCCGGCATGGGCGGCGGCTGGGGACAGCTCAGCCCGGAAAAGCAGGCGGCCTTCCAGAAGCTCCATGACGCCTTCGCGGCCAAGACCGCCCAGCTGCGCGCCGACCTCGGCGTCAAGATGGCCGAACTCAACGCCCTGTCCGTGGCTGCCACCCCGGACCAGGCCAAGATCGACGCCGTGACCAAGCAGATCGGCGACTTGCAGGCCAAGCTGCTCTCCGAGCGCACCCAGTTCCGTATCCAGGTGTCCAAGGAAGTCGGCCCGGGCGTGGCCGGCGGCGGCTGTCCCGGCATGGGCGGCGGCATGGGCGGCTACCACGGCGGCGGCTGCCAGTAACGACGAACGCTTCGGGGCCAGACGAGTCCTCCGTCCGGCCCCGCAGCCGACCCCATTGAGGCAGCCATGTGCGCGATCCCCGGTTTCCCCTTCTTCCCGGGCGGATGGCTGACCATGCTGCTCCTGCTCGTCCTCGCCGCCCTGATCGTTTCGGGTCTGGCCCGGACCCGAAACGACAAACGGCGGCAAGCGGTGCGACGCGGCGCGGCCGCCGACCGCGACGACGCCCTGGACATCCTGCGACGGCGATTGGCCGAGGGGGCGATAAGCCCTGAAGACTACGACCGGCTGCGCAAAATCGTCGCCGCCCCGGCAACCGACGGGAACAGATAGGCAGTTCCTGTTGATTCCATAGACGTACCCCCGTGTTGACAAACCTCTGTCTCCTTCCCCAACCCGAAGCGGCCCCGTGGCCGCTTCGGGCCTTTTGAACCGATGACTTTTGCCGGCGACGTTGCTACCGTTCCGGCCCCACAACACCACGCAGCACAAAGGAGCGCCCATGGGCACCAAAACATCCGGCGAGGCGACGGTAGGTCGCAGCGCCGCCCTCCTCGGGGCCGGGCTGGCCCTTCTGGCCGGCATCTTTCTGGGATTCACCATTCGCGGCATGATGGACAGCCCGTCCAAGGGCAGCGCGCCCGCCGCCCAGCAGCAGATGCCGCCGCCCCAAGCCCAGCAGCAGGCGCAGCCGGTTGCTCCGGCCCTGCTCGACCGCATCAAGGCCCTGGAAAAACAGACCCAGCTCGAACCGGCCAACGTGGCCGCCTGGACGGAGCTGGGCAATCTCTATTTCGACACCGACCAGCCCGAAAAGGCCATCCCGGCCTATGAGAAGTCGCTGACCCTGGAGCCGGGCAACCCCGATGTGCTCACCGATCTGGGCGTCATGTACCGCCACGTGAACAAGTTCGACAAAGCGCTGGAGTGCTTCAACAAGGCCCTGGCCATCAACGCCGCCCACGTCATCGCCAGCTACAACAAGAGCATCGTGCTGGAGCACGACAAGAACGACCGCGCCGGCGCGGTGGCGGCGCTGAAGGCCCTGGCCGCCAAAAACCCGCAAGCCGTGCTGCCCGGCAACAAGCCCGTGGCCCAGGCCATCCAGGAGCTGTCGCAGTAGCGGGAGCGAATGGATGGTTTGATTTGGAAGAGTCGGCCGAGCGCCGAGAAAAGCGAAAGCCCCGGGAAACCGGGGCTTTTTTATGGCGTCGATGCTGCAGCGCAAGGCGCGCCGTTCCGGCGGCGGCCCAGGAACAACCACCTCAGTTGCGCGTGCCGTCGAACTCCAGGGCGACGAAATGGCGTCCCGGACCGACAGGGACGGTCACGACGTTGCCCGGACCCCGCTCGGGCCGGGCCGGCACGCCGTCCACCATGGCCCGCCAGGCCGGATGGTAGGGCAGGGAAAAGGCCACCTGGCCGGCCGCCTCGGCCGTGACCGCGGCAAAGGCGTTGTAGGGATCGGCGGAAAAACAGGTCGCCGGCAGGATGGCCATGGGTTCGGTGGCAATGGAGCGCACCTCGCCCTGGGCTCCGGGCTCGGCGGCGTTGAGCTCGTAGCCCGGCTCGGCCACGCCGGAAACGGGCAGCGGCACGTCGATGTCGTTGTCTCCCGGACCAAGCAGCAGGCTGAGCGGCTGGCCCGCGCCCTTGAGCAGCAGGTCCATGCGGCCGGTGCAGGCCACCCGCATCCGCACCCGCAGGAGGTTGCGCTCTCCGGGCGCGGCCCCGGCCGGATAGAGCCGGCCGTAGGGCAAAAGCTTGTGGCGGGCCAAAAGGCCCTGCCAGCGCGGCACGACGGCAAGCTTTTCGCCGGCCGGGGCGTCGGGCAGGAAATGGGCCATGCCCTGGTAGCCGCCGTAGCGGAAAAGCCCAAGGCCCTCGGGCAGGCTCTTGCCGGGGGGCAGCTCGGCCGGGGTCAGGGCGAACCGGGGATCGGCCAGGGTCTGGCGCTCCACGGCCTCGTCCTGGCGGGCGTAGAGGTATTTGACGCCCCACAGGGTCAGCAGCTCGGGCGTGAGCTGGTGGGGATAGGCCGGCGGCGAGACCGGGGCGCGCAGGGCGGCGAAGAACAATCCCGGCCCCAAGGGCAGATACTGGCCCCGGGCGCGCAGAAAGACCGTCATCTGCACGGGGAAGATGCCCGAGGCGTGGTATTCAACGATGTTGCAATCGCCTTCGCCGGCCAGGGCCGCGCCCAGAGCCGCGTCCGGGTCGGCGGGGCCGGCGGCGGGCGGCGTCACCGGCGCTTCAAGGCGCTTGTAGACGGCGTAGATGTCGTCCTGGAAAAACGTGTAGGGCTCGCGAGGCAGGTCGCGGCCGGCGTCAAACAGGGCCACCTGCTCGTAGCCGGGGCTGGCGAAAAGCGGCATGAGCGGATTGGAGCGCACCCAGAACACGTAGTCGGGCCGCAGGGTTTCGGTTTCCCCGCCGTCCTGGCCCAAAAGCAGGATGCGGTGGCGGAAGGGGTCGAGCAGATAGCGGTCGCTGAAAACCAGATGGGCCGAAGGGGCCAGCGGGATGCCGACCGAGGCTCCGGCCGCAACGTTGGCCTCGAACCAGCCCTGGGCCATCTGCCGGGTGCTCTGGCCGCAGGAAAAACGCAGCACGTCGAGGTTGGCGGCCATGGTGGCGACGACCAGGCCCGCCGCCAGGACGTCCAGGCCCAGGACGGCCCGGCGCGAGCCGGCCCCGAGCGTGGCCAGCCAGTCGAACAGCAAGGCGGCGAGCACCGCCGTCAACAAGGACTGGCCGTAATAATAGTAGGTGATGTTGCCGACCACGTGGTCGTTGGCCACGAACCACAAGAACAGGAGCTGGAGCACGTACAGGGCGGTCAGGCAGTTGACGGCCGTGACCCGCCGGCCTTCCCGGACCGAGCGCCAGACGGCGGCCAGGAAGGCCGGGATGGCGACCAGGCCCAGGGCCTTGCCGAGCAAGGCTTCGAAATGGGTCAGGCGAAAGACGATGGTGGCCCAGAAATCGCCCTTGACCGCCGTTTTCTTGTTGAGGCTGGAGTAGCGGACGATGAAGTCGTAAAAGATCCAGGCCCCGGGGATGATGCGGGGGTTGGCCAGGACAAAAAGGCCCAGGCCCAGGCCGGCGGCCTTGGCGACAAGCGCCAGGCCCGGCCCCCGAAACGGCCGCAGCCCCCGTCCGGCCAAGCCGGCCCACAAACAGGCCGCGAAGGGAAAGACCACCGTGGCCATGGTGAATTTCATGGCAAAGGAGACGGCGAGCAAGGCCACGGCCGCGTACAGGTGGCGCGCACGGCCGTCCCGGGCAAAGGCCAGCTGGTAGAGCATGGACAGCATGGTCAGGCCGAAGACCACGCCGTCGGGCTTGAGCCGCAGCTCGAAGCCAGTCAGAAACGGCACGGAAACCATGAGCCAGGCCCCCAGCACCCCGGCCCGTTCGCTGACGTGGTTGCGCAGCAGCCAGAACACGCCCAGGGGAATGGCGAGCAGGAAGGCCAGCTTGTAAAACGAGAAGATCTTGAAGATGCGCAGCATCTCGGCCGGGTACAGCACATACAGGCTGCGGTCCTCGAAACGCTGGACAAAACCGAGCTTGGCCGCGGCCCAGATGACCGGCCGTGCGCCGTGGAGCAGCGGCCCGCCGAAATTGGTGGCCACGTCAAAGGTGTTGGTGGTGGGCCCGTAGTAGCCCAGGGCGTGCATGAGGGAGACCTGGGCGTCGTCTTCGTAGCTGTTGACCGGCAGCGGCTTGTTGGAATTGAAGTTGTAGCCCTGGGGATCGGCCACGCCGCGCATGTTGCAGATGGCGACGGTGTGGACGGCGACAAAGACCAGCAGGGCGGCCAGGACCGACCGGGGCAGACGGTAGGAAATGCGAAAAACGTCGTGGCGCATGGGCTCTTGCTATGGCGCCGGCTGTCCGCCGGCCGGTTGGCGTTTACGCAGCTTGAGGCAGAACTTGTGGGCCATGATGGGCCAGGGCAGCAGGAAGGCCGGGTTGCGGAAGATTTCCTGCTCCGCGATCTCCATGTCCGGGATTTGGGTCAAAAGGGCCAGGAAGGCGTCCTGCTCCCGGACATGGCGGCCTTCTTCCAGGGCCAGGATGAAGCGTTCCATCCAGCCCGGGTTGTCGTGCAGGGCGTAGTCGATGACCACCATGATCCCGTCCGGGGCCAGCAGCCCGGCCGTGTGGTTGAGGATGGAGACGGCGTCGGCGTCGGGCATGTGGTGCAGGGAGCCGCAAAAGAGGATGAAATCAAAGGCGTGGTCGGCCGGGGACAGGGTGCGCACGTCCTGAAGGAGAAAGCGCATGTGCCCCTTGTCGCGGTAGCGTTGGGCGGCCAGGGCGATGGCGTCGGCGTCGATGTCCACGCCCAGGTAGTCGCAGGGGCGTTTGGAGAAATGGACGCTGTCGATGCCCACGGAACAGCCCACTTCCAGGACGCGCCGACGGCCGTCCAGGTGTTTGACGATGGCCCGGCCGCGGTAAAAGAATCCGGCCAGCAGATACTGGGCCGTCAGCCAAAGGCGGGGAAATCGGGACTGCAGCGGCTTTTTTGGCGTCTTTGCGGCGTTGGTCATGGTTTCCGGGCGCCCGCATCAGCCTGTTCGACGCTCATGACGACCCAGTGCTTTTGTCGGGAGGAATTGGTTTTGATGCGCCCCAGCATGAGGGTGAGGATGGAGAAAAAGGCCGCGCACAGGCCCAGGGAGAACACTTCCAGCAGCAGGATGCTCGTCACCCCGGTGGGCAAGATGACTCCGGCCAGGCGCAAGGCCAGGACCACGGCGGCCAGAACAGCCAAAACCGCGAACAGCACGCCCGCCGCGCCGACCACCACCCGGGACGGGAGGTCCGAATACAGGATCAGCGCCCGAAGCGACAGGCGGATCAGCCCGGGGATGGCCACTTTGGAGGTGCCGCCGCCCCGGGCCTGGCGATCCAGGAGCAGGCCCTTTTGGCGGTAGCCCACCCAGGCCCGCAGTCCCGGGAAATAGGGGTCCGCGTCGGCGCAATCGACGATCTGTCGGGCCACGGGGGTCCGTATGACGCTGAAGGTGCCGGCGTTTTGCGGAATGGGAAAATGGGACGTGCGGGAGAGCAGCCGGTAGAATTTCGGGGCGAACACGCGCATGACCCAGCCGTCGTGGCGTTCGGCCCGCACGGCGTAGACGACGTCCTGGTCGTCGCTGACATCCAGCAGCGAAACAAAGTCTTCGGGCCGATCCTGCAGATCGCCGTCGATGGTCCCGATCCAGTCCGCCCCCACCTCTTCGGCCAGGCGGCAGCCCTGTTCGCAGCCGGCGAGCAAGGCGGATTGATGGCCGAAATTGCGGGAAAGGCGCACGAGGCGGATGGGCACGGACAAGATGTTGATATGCTTTTGGACGAGGGTGACGGTCTGGTCGGTGGAGCCGTCGTCCACGGCCACGATCCCTTTCAAACGATGGCCGAGGCCGTCGACCAGGCGATTGAAAAAGTTGTCGATGTTCTCTTCTTCATTGAAGAAAGGAACAACAACGACAAGAGACTGGTCTTGAGCCATGGGCGTATCCCTACTGGCGGCACGACAAGCTTGTCAAGCCTGGGCCGGGGCGGCGGTGGCAGGAGGCTTATGGCCGTTTGCCGCGCTCCTGGCTTTCCATGAAGGCTCGCGGCACGGCTTTTATAGCCGTTTGGTAGCCCTTTTTCCGCCGGGAGCGAAACCAGGCCAGCACGTCGCGGTCCAGGCGGATGGAGACACGTTCCTTGGTTTCGGACAGCAGGTCACCCAGGCGCACGCGGCCCGAGTCGGTTGGCGAGGGAAGCCGCCTACGCCGTCGCAACACCTCTATCGCCCCCCTGCTAGGCAGGCTGGGCCTCCCCCTCGCCTTGGGGCTCGGGGTCGGGGGGCGGCGGGACCACCGCCGCCGCCGTCACGCCCGAGGGATGGGCGTAACGATCATTGAGCGTCTGGATGAACCGCTCGCTGTCGGCGATCACCGACACCAGCATCTTGCGGTATTTGACCCCCCAGCCGGCCGGCTCGGAACGGAAAATCGAACGCCACGGCGCGGTGTTCTTGTAAAACGCCCGCAACAGCCCCTCGCGAAGCGGGCCGTGCGGATACGTCTTGGACACCAGCCGGGCCACCGAGGCCGCCGACCACTTGCGGGCCAGCATATGCAGCCAGCCCGCCACACCAAGGCTCATCAGCAAGAATAAAATCGTGCTCCAGGCCTCGCCGAACACCCAGCCAAGCCACCCAGGCACCACGCCGTTGGTGAAGGGATGGCCCGTCAGCACATACAGCGCCGCCAGCACCACGCCCAGCGCGCCGAAAATGCCGCAATCGCGCGACAACGTGCCCGAACGCCAGCGCTGCATCATGCCGCGCAGCTCCGGCACCCGCACGTCCTCCACCTCGCGGGCGAGCTTTTCCAGCTCGCCGACAATGCGGTAGGCCCGCTCCACCCGCACCTGGTTCATGCGGGTGTGGATGCTGGCCATGTCCGCGTCGCGCTTGGCCTCGAACCGCTGGCGCAGGGCCGGGTCGTCGATGGGCACGGCCGAGGTGGGCGAATAGATACGATAAAACTTGCCGGCCGTGAGGCCCTGTTGGGCCAGGGCGCGCTGCCACGCGCCCACGACCTCTTCAGGGTTGTCCTCACGGGCGGCAATGTCCATTTGGTTGAGGATGAAGATGAACTTGTTGGAATCGCGGCGGTTGATCGTGGCCGCCACGAGATGGGTGAGCGTGTCGCGCATGGCCCCTGGCTCGGGGCGGCGCGCGTCGAAAAGCACCAGCACCAGATCGGACAGGTCCATGATGTGGTTGGTGATGCGCAAGGTCGAGGTGCGCTGGGCGTCGGCGTCGAAGCCCGGCGAATCGATGAGGATAAGCCCCCGCAGCTTGTCGCTGGGGCAGGTCTTGAGCCGGATGTAGGAGTCGATGCGGCCGCCCTCGCCCGGCTCGACCTTTTCCAGCTCCTCGCTCATCTTGTAAAACGGGAAGCGCAGGTCGGCGTTGAGCGCCGTGCCGGGCAGCACCCGGGATTCGCCGGCGGCGTTGTAGCAGATGACCGTGAACTTGTCGTCCACGGCGTGGGAGCCGGTCTGCTGCACCGGAATGTCAAGATAGTTGTTGATGAAGGTGGACTTGCCGGCCGAAAACGGCCCCAGGATGGAAATAAGCGGCCACCAGGCGATCTGGGAGATGGTGGACTGGTCGTTGCCGATGAGCCCCAGCCCCCGGCAGACCTTGTCGAGTTTGCGAAAACTGCCCACCGCCTCGACAAGCAGCGGATTCTCCAGTTGCAAATGTTCCTTCAGGCTGTTGAGCCTGTCATGCAGCCGGCCGTCTTCCATGCCACCCCCCCCGGCGATAATCAACGTGGCCTTCCGTATCAAATGATTCGGGATTCGTCGAGGCGGCAGGGCCAAAGCGGCGTGAAAATCCCCGGCCGCCCGAAAAAACCTCGCCCGGGCGCAAACCGCGCGGCAACGGTTGCCCCCACCGGCCCTGGGCGGTTAGGCTACGTCCGGCTGCCCGCGCGGCCAGGAGGCCCCCATGCATGAGGAATCCCTTGGCAACGTCATCCGCGATTACGTAACCGGCGAGGAAGTCGTCGAGACCTCCTACGAGGAGTTCCGCCAGGCCCTGGCCAGGCTGCTCGTGGAAGAGCGCGGCTTTCCCAAGGCCCGCCTGATCCCGAAAATCGGCGTCTGCTTCCCGGCCGACGGCCAGGACTACACCCGCATGATCGATCTGGCCGCATCCGACGAAGCCGGGCGCACGCTGCTTTTCGTCATCTTCTGCTCCGGCGAGCCCGGCAGCTACGTCCGCGAATCCCTGGCCGCCGCCCGGGTCTACGACAAAGGCCCCGTGCCGCTGGTGCTGGTTACCGACACCCGCGAGGCCATACTGCTTAACGTCGCGACCGGCCGGGAGATCGGCCGGGGGATGCGGGCCATCCCGCGCTACGAGGAACTGGCCGCCCTGGCCGCGCCCATGGAACCGCTGCCGGGCGACGTGCTCACCCGGGAACGCCGCATCTTATTCGCCTACAGCGAATTCCTCTCCGGCGGCTGCTGCCAGGGAGCCTGCCGGCCAAAGGCGAGAATGTAGAGAAGAGGAAGAGGCCTCCGGCTGCCGGGGGCCTCAGGCCCCCGCCCCCCCCACTTGGAGAGACGGGTCAGGCGGGGGCGGGCTGGAGTTCGATGAGGCCGAGTTTGACGAGTTCGGCGATGAGCGTTTCGCGGCGCAGGGGCTTGGGCAGATAGACGTCGGCGCGGCCGTGGAAAAACGACTCGCTGACGTGGCGGGTGTCGGTCAGCACGGAAATCATGATGAGCTTGAAGGGCTCGCGGCGACCCGGCCGTTCCTCCTCAATGCGCCGCAGCTCCTGCACCACCATGTTGCCGTCCATGCCGGGCAGCAGGATGTCCATGAACACGGCGGTAAAGGGGCGGTCCTCGTCCAGGGCGGCCTCATAGGCGGCCACGGCCTCAAGCCCGGTGGAGGCGGTGATGCACTCGGCGTAAGCCGACAGGAACGTACGCAAAAAAAGGATGATGCTCTCGTCGTCATCAACGATGAGAAACCGCATGGGAGCAAGAGACGGCACGGCTGATGTCGGTGAGACGAACGACATGAAGCTAGCTACGATGTTTCGGGCTGCCCGGCAAGGGCGTCGTTCCGGGGTTGCGGCCCGACGAAAATGACGTTGAGGGCTGCGAAGTAGCCGCCCAGAGTGGCGGCCATGGCCAGGGCTTCCTCCTGGCGTCCGTCGTGGATGGCGGCTTCGGCGGCGGCGGCCAGGGCGGCGGCGTCCGGGAG
The DNA here is from genome assembly GCF_004135975.1 of Solidesulfovibrio carbinolicus. Lineage (NCBI taxonomy): Bacteria > Pseudomonadati > Thermodesulfobacteriota > Desulfovibrionia > Desulfovibrionales > Desulfovibrionaceae > Solidesulfovibrio > Solidesulfovibrio carbinolicus. Next base: position 4,424,837 of record NZ_CP026538.1, read on the forward strand.
TTCGTAGGTGCCGGCGGCGCCTTTGACGTTATGAGCCAGTCGGCGGGCCTCGTCCGTGTCGCCGGCGGCCAGGGCGGGCGCGATGCCGGCCAGATGCCGCATCTGGGTTTCGAGAAACCGCAGATAAAGGGGCTTAAGGGTCTGGCTGACGCGGACGGTCGTCGGCAGCCTGGAAAATGTCGCGTTCATGCCGTCTCCGTGCTTGGCCATCTTGACGCATCCGGCGCTGTCCATTTAGGAATGACCCGCGCGCCCGTAGCTCAGCCGGATAGAGCGTCGGACTTCGAATCCGCAGGCCGGGAGTTCGAATCTCTCCGGGCGCGCCAGTTAACTCTGTAGCGCAAGTGCTATCTGTTGCCCCAGCCGGGCCAGAGCCTCTCGCTCCCCAGCGCCATTCTCATCGCTCAAGCGCAGTTTCGGGCTTTTGCCAGCCCGTCAGCAGTCCCATCTACGCCGCAGCCGCCGCAGGCCGCAGCCACCAACCACGACGCCAAGAACATGGTATTGTGCCCTTTAGCTTTTTTTCGGCATGTAGGAAAGTTCGAAGGAATCCGTATCCTTTTTCTCGCTGTTAACCAAGTCTTCCCGGTACTTGTCAACCTGATCCATTGACGCGGACATTCCCCCTTTCTTGAACAAGCCGATGCGGCTCCCCCGACTTCCTTTACGGCGCTTGCCGCCGGGCGAGTGCTCTGGGCACGCTCGGGAGAGCTTCAGACTTCGCGGCTTCCAGGGGGGATTAAGAAGACGCTTGGGGGCGGGCACGGCGGGCTGCGGCGACAAGCCCCCTGCCCTGGCCGAGGCTGATGGCCTTGACAGAAAGTACCTTTATGGTAACTTTTTTCATGGAAAAACGAAAGCCGACGTATGACCTGGGCTCTTTCCAGGATGCGGCGAGAAGGGGCGAAGTCGCCGTGACGAGAACCGCCGCCCAGGCTGCCCAACGCCTCGGCTTCGATTACGATGGCATGATGGCGGTCATTGAGAGCATGAACCGCAGGCACTTTTACAAATCCATGACCGCCTACGCCGACAACGCGGCCTGGCAAGACGTGTACCATGTGCCGACATCCGCCGGGATTTTGTACGTGAAATTCATGGCTGGAAGGATTTCGGCCTTTGACCTGCTCTCTTTCAAGGAGAAATAGCATGGAAACACATCCCCTGTGCCACGAGGACGGAACCGAAATGGTCCGTGACGTGAGGCCGGTGGAATTTTCCTACAAGGGCCAGACCATGACTGTCGCCATGCCCGGATGGTATTGCCCGAAATGCGGGGAAGGCCTCTATACCCGTGCGGACATGAAGGTCTCCGACCGGGCACTAAACGCCATGAAGGCGAGGTGCGAGGGGCTGTTGGACGGCCCGCAGGTCAAGCGCATCCGCAAAAAGCTCGGGCTGACCCAGGCGGCGGCCGGCGACCTCATCGGCGGCGGACCGAAGGCGTTCACCAAGTATGAAAAGGGGGACGCCCTGACCAGCCGGGCCGTGACCAACCTGTTGAAGGTGCTGGACGCCTTGCCTGACGCGCTGACCATCCTTCGGGAAAATCAGGACCGTCCTTCCTGCTGAGGCTTCTTGGCGTCCTGCCTCGTTGCATGCCCCGGCAGAGTGCCCCTGCCCAAAACCCTTGCCAGCCTCACAGCCCCCCGTCGCCCCTTCCCCCACGGCGCACAGTCTGTCGCTCTTGCCATGGGCGTATTCCCCGGCATAGGCCGCCAAAATCGCCCCGCTCATCTGGCCGAAACGGGGCTTTAACTCCTCGCAACGCGGGGTGTTGTGCATTCCACGCCCTTTCGCTCGCTGCGAATCAGACCCACTTCGCGCAACACCCGAAAATGTTGCGACAGCGTGGACTTGGGCACCACGCGATCCGGGAGGTTCAAAAAGTCCGAGGCCGAAACGCCAGTCCACCTTGCCCCTCGGCGTTGCCCCAAAAAAAAGGGGGGCTCGGATGAGCCCCCGCGCAGGAGATGAAGGAGAGGTCAAAATGATAGGGAGGTATCACTTTGCTCTTGTCGCTTTAACATTCCAAATTCCGTGCCAGCCCTCAAACCCTGTCGGTTTTCAAAAATTCTCCATCGATTTAGGTCACTACGCCCAAGCTAATCGAATGCTCCGAAAACATGGCTCAGGGAACATCTCCTGTTTTACGGCAAAATAGCAATAATTGCTGAAAAACAGGATTTCTGTCGCCCCTCTTCCAACAGAAAAGTACCCGCCCCCACGTTGACGCCAACTCCAGTCGAACACGCCAAGGAGCGGACCCCGGCGCAACGGCGATCTCCGGGCTCGTGTCACGTCCGCGAAAAGCGCATATGGTGTTTTGCAGGCAACAAGCTAAAATCCTATTTTTTATAAAAAATACTATCGTATTTTTAAGGGACGTAACCTAGACCGGCCGGCCCGACGCCGCCAGCTCTTCCACCAGTCGGGCCAGCCGGGCCAGGTCCAAGGGCTTTTCGATGTAGCCGTCCATGCCCGCCGCCAGGAACTTTTCCTTGTCGCCGGCCATGGCGTAAGCGGTCATGGCCACGATGGGCACCCCGGAGAGCCGGGCGAACTCCGGCGCGGTCCGGATGCGGCGCGTGGCCGCCACCCCGTCGAGCTCGGGCATGTGGACGTCCATGAGCACCACGTCCACGGCCTCGCGGGCCAGGATGTCCAGGGCTTCCAGGCCGGTGGTGGCCGCCAGAACGGCAAGACCCTGCTTTTCCAGATACTGCCGAGCAGCCAGCCGGTTGATGGCGTCGTCTTCCACCAGCAGCACCACCGCTCTGCCCTCCGGCAAGAGGCCTGCCGGAGGGGCGGTTTGGCCGATTTGCGCCGGCGGCGCGGCCTCGGCCTCGGACGCTGCGGCGAGAACAGCCGTGCCGGCCGGGACGACCACCGGCAGGCAGCCGTAGACCGTGGTGCCACCCGGGGCGTTGTCCACGGCCAGCTCGCCGCCAAGCAGGGCGATCAAGCGGCTGACGATGGACAGCCCAAGCCCGACGCCGAAGCGGGATTGCTGCCCGGGATGGTCGCCCTGGGCAAAAGGCTCGAAAATCTCCCGCAGCCGGGCGTCCGGGATGCCCACACCGGAGTCGGCCACGGAAAACACCAGGGGCGTACGGCCGTCCGGCCGGGCGGGCAGGCTCCACATATCCACCCGGACAAAGCCCAGACCCGTGAATTTCACGGCATTGCCCACGAGATTAAACAGGATTTGGAGCAGCCTGACCTCGTCGCTCTCCATGCGGGCCGGCAGACCGGGATGCAGCGAGAATTCCAGGATCAGCCCTTTCTCCCGGGCCGCCAGGGCAAAGACTTCCAGGATGGCGGCGCGCAGGTTGGCTGTCTCGAAGGGGGCCAGGCGCAGGTCCAGCCTGCCGGCCTCGATGCGCGACAGGTCGAGGATGTCGGAGAGCAGGTCGCTTAAGCGCCGGGTCGATTTGAGGGCCGCCGTCACATACTCGTGCTGCTCGCCGTCCAGTGTGGTGGTCAGCAGCAGCTCCAGCATGCCGGCCACGCCGCCAAGGGGTGTGCGCAGTTCGTGGCTCATGTTGGCCAGGAAGGCGGATTTGGCCCGGCTGGCCGCCTCGGCCTGATGCTTGGCCTGGCGCAGCTCGTCCTCGGCCTGTTTGCGAACGGTGGCGTCATTGATCAGCAGCAGGGCATGGTTTTGACCTCCCCGCACGAACCGGACCAGCCGCCATTCCAGCCAGATCGGCTTGCCGAAGGTGGACACCACCCGGGCTTCGCTGTGAAACGTCCGGCCGTTGTCCAGGGTTTCCAGGATCTCGGACAGCAGACCGCAGGCGCGCCAGGACTCAAGCTCGTTGAAATTCTGGCTTTGCAACGCCTCCCGGTCGCCGCCGACGATGCGGGCGAAGCTGGCGTTGACCGAAAGACATTGTCCGTCCCGGCGGTAGACGCCAATCCCCAGGGGCGAGGCTTCCAGGATGGCCGTGTTGAGTTCCAGCAGTTCTTGCAGGGCTGCGGTCCGGGCGGCCACGAGGTCTTCCAGTTCGGCCTGTTGCCGCCGGGCCGTTTCCCACTCGCGGCGAAGCCTAGCCGCCAGGGCGGCGGAAAGCGCCAGGATGGCGGCCACGGCCGCCGCCGTGCCCAACCCCAGCAGCCAGGCCACCCGCCGCCACCCCGCCAGCAGGCTGTCCAGGGGCAAGGACAGGCACACCGACATGGAAAATCCCGGCACGTCCCGGGCCCGGCTGATGCTTTCGCCCGGAATGGGACACGGCACGCCCTGGCCGTCCAGCCGCCCGGGGACGGGATAGGCGGCCAGGGGCAGGCCGTCCCCCCGGCGCAGGACGATGGTGGCGTCATGGGGCAACTTGAGGGCGGTGTAGATGTCGAGAAAATACTGCACGTCGATGGCCGCCATGAGCACGCCGGCAAAAACGCCCGAAGGGGTGTCGATGCGGCGCGACAGGCTGATCATCCAGGCGTTGTTGACCCGGTTGCGCAGCGGTTCGGAGATAAACAGGAAGTCGCCGTCCGCGGCCTTCTGGGCCGTGAAGTACTCGCGGTCGGCCACCATGACCCGGGGCGTGGGCCATTCCCGGGAATGGCCGCGCATCTTGCCGTCGGCGTCAAAGGCGAGCAGCGCCTGCCCCTGGAGCAGGCCGCGAAAATTGGCCCGCAGGATGTCGTGGATTTTTTCCTCGTCGGCCGGCCAGGTCGTCCAGTCGCTTTCCAGCTGCATTTTCGCGTCGGAAAGCTTGGTGTTGATCTCCTGAAAGGCCAGGGCGGTCTGATTGGCCAGGACAAAGGACAGCCGGTCCAGATCCTTGCCGACTTCCTCGATCTGGCTGGAGCGCAAGAGATACAGCACGCCGCCGCAGCCCACGGCCAGCACGCAACTCAGCGCGATACCGGCGAACACGACATGAAGACTGGAACGCATCGGCAAGCCTCTCTCAAGGACCTTAATCCTGGCAACAACACCTTGGAGCATTGAAAAAATGCTGAAGAATTTCTAGTTGCGCCCCTTGGAACGACAATTGCTCTCTTGTTGCAATGACATCGTCACAAATCATTTCGCCAGAACGCCGCCGACAATTCTCCGGCCCGCAACACCCCGCGCTTTACCCTATCGGCCCAGCAACGCCATTTCAAGTCCGTTTCCGGGAAAATCCTGTTCGCCGCGACAGGCGGCACGACCTGCCCAACGGCTAAGCCAGCGCCTTATCACCGGCCCCGTCCCGTGCCGGCCCCATAGGTCTCGCGCCAAGCCGTGGGCGAGACGCCCACCAGCCGACGAAAACGCTCCCGAAACGCGGCGGCCGAACCAAAGCCCACGGCAGCCGCCACCGCCTCCACGCCCAGGTTCGTGGTTTCCAGCAGCGCCTGGGCCCGGCGCACCCTGGCCCGGGCCAGCCAGTCCATGGGGGCCGCCCCGAGCTGCTCCCGGAAGCGGCGGTGCAGCGTGCGCGGACTCAGGCGGGCCTGGGCGGCCATGGTTTCCAGGGAGAGCTCGACATGGAGGTTTTCCAGCAGCCAGACCTGCAAGGCGGCCAGGCTGTCGTCCGCGCCCGGGGCCACGCGGCGCAGGCGCTGGGCGCAGCCGCCATGGCGCTCCAGGGGCAGCACGAAAAACTCGGCGCACCCTTCGGCCACGGCCGCGCCGCAGTCCTTACGCACCAGATGCAGACACAAGTCGATGCCGGAAGCCAGGCCGGCCGAAGTCAGCACCGCGCCGTTATCGACGAACAGGACATCATCCGCCACGGCAACCGCCGGGTACAGCCGGGCCAGGTCGGCCGTCTTGGCCCAATGGGTGGTGGCCGGCAAGCCGTCGAGCAGTCCGGCGGCAGCCATAACGAAGGCTCCGGTGCAGATGGAGGCCAGGCGCGCTCCCCCTGTCGCCGCCCGGCGCAAGGCCTGGGCCACCGCCGCGTCGGCAAAGGCCTCCGGCTCCATGATACCGGGGATGACCACGGTGTCGGCCTCGGGCAGCCTCTCCAGGGGCGCAACCCCGCCAAGGGCATGCGCGCCGCTGCGGATCGGATCGCCCGGGCCGCACAGGAACACCTCGTAAGGCTTGCTCCCGTCCGGGAGACGGATTTGGGCGAAAAGCGCCTGGGGGATGGCCAGATCAAAGGCCACGAATCCGGGCAGGGCCAGGATGGCCAGCCGATGGGGCGTGGGGAATATGGGCATGGTGGATTCCGTCGGGACACGGGCAGCAGGCGTTTGACCATATTCCGGCGGCAATTGGCCGGCAAGCCCCTTTCGGGAAAACGGCGGCGGCGTAGACCAGGGGAAAACGATCACCCTAGGAGTTTTTATGAATCGCCGCCATTTCTCCCTGGCCTGCCTGGGCCTGGCCGCCGCCGCCAGCGCGGGCGTGGCCCCGGCCCTGGCCGCCGCCCCGACGGGAGCATCCGGTCCGGCCAAACGCGAGCCCGGCAAGCCCCATATCGCCTTTCTGCTGTTTGACGGCATAACGGCCCAGGACATGATCGGCCCGGCCACGGTGCTCGGCGCTTCGGGCCGGTTCACCATGGACTATGTCTGGCGCGACACGAATCCGGTGCGGGCCGAAAGCCGCTCCCCGGCCGAGCTGCGCATCGTGCCCACGGCCACCTTCGCCGAGACCACCAGCGCCGACATCCTGTGCGTGCCGGGCACGAGCAACGTGTTCGCCCAGTTGCGCCAGCCCGATATCCTCGACTGGGTGGCCCGGGTCGGGGCCACGGCGACGTGGGTAACCAGCGTGTGCACCGGCTCGTTCATCCTGGGGGCGGCCGGGTTGCTGCGCGGCTACAAGGCCACCTCCCACTGGACCCTGGTGGACGAACTGGCTGCCTTTGGGGCCATCCCGACCCGGGAGCGGGTGGTGGCCGACCGCAACCGCCTGACCGGGGCCGGGGTGACCTCGGGCATCGACTTCGGGCTGACGCTTTTGGCCAAGCTGTGCGGCGACGACGTGGCCAAGACCATCCAGCTTACCCTGGAGTACGACCCGGAGCCGCCCTTTGCCTGCGGCTCGCCCAAATCGGCCCCGGCCGAACTGACCGCCAAGGCCAAGGCCGGCTATCTGGCCTATCTGGAGCAGGTCGCGCCCGACGCCCGCCAGCTCTTGGAGGCGGCCTCCAAGCGCCTGGGCGTTAAAACTTCCTGACCGCCCCGCTCTTCCCCGCGCGCCCTCCGGCTTCCACCCGGGACCAGACGGGCGCGCGCCAACAAAACGCCTGTCCTCCCGGCTCCCCAGCCGTCAAGACAACCGCTCCCCGCCGAACCCCCTTTACCCCTTTTCCCATTTGGGGGGTCCGGGGGCCTCAGGCCCCCGGCCGCCGGCCTCTTTTCCTCTTCCGACGCAGCCTAGGGCCGCGTCGACAGGCCGTACTTGCGAAACAGGTCATACAGCCGCGACGGCGACAGGCCGCTGGCCTGGGCGGCCCGGACCACGTTGCCCCGGCTGGCTTCGAGCAGGTCGCGCAGGTAGCGCCGTTCCACGTCTTCCAGGGCCTGGCGGCGGTAGTCCTTCCAGGGCATGACCGCCCCACGGGCCGGCTCGGCCGCATCGGGGCGCAGGGCCTCGCCCGGCTCGCACAGGCCGGTCACCCGCAGCATTTGCAGGCGGATCTCGTCGGGCAGATGCTTGGGATAGAGCACGGGTTCGCCGCGATGCTGGAGCAGCACGCGCTCCAAAGTGCCGAACAGGTCGCGGACGTTGCCGGGCCAGGAGTAGGCGCACAGCACCTGGAAGAACTCCTCGGCAAAGCCCTTGGTGGGCAGGCCGTAGCGGCTGCACAGCCGGTTCATGTGGTGGATGGTGAGCTGGCGGATGTCTTCCGGGCGCTGCCGCAGGGGGGGCAGGGTGATGACGATGGTGCGCAGGCGGTAGAGCAGGTCGTCGCGGAAGGCTCCGGCCGCGGCCATGGCGGACAGGTCGCGGTTGGTGGCGGCCACCAGCCGGAAATCGCTCGACAGTTCGCGTTTGGAGCCCACCGGCCGGAACCGGCCGTCCTGGAGCACGCGCAGGAAGGTCTTTTGGATGGCCGGGGAGAGTTCGCCGATTTCATCGAGAAACAGCGTGCCCCCGTCGGCCAGCTTGAACAGTCCGTCGCGGTCGCGGTCCGCGCCGGTAAAGGCTCCCTTGACGTGGCCGAAAAGCACGCTTTCGACCAGGCTTTCGGGCAGGGCGGCGCAGTCCACCACCACGAAATTGCTGACGGCCCGTGCGGAGTTGGCGTGGATGGCCCGGGCGAAGAGTTCCTTGCCGGTGCCGGTCTCGCCGGTGACCAGGACGGCGGCGTCGGAATCGGCGGCCTGGGCCACGAGGTCCAGGCAGGCTTCCATGGCCGGGGCCGCGCCGATGATGGCCTCGCGCTTGAGCACCGACGGCGGGCGGCGGGCGGCCTTCTGGGCCCGGTATTCCAAGGCCCGGGTCAGGGGCAAGGTGACGCGGTTGGGGGTCAGCGGCTTTTGGATGTAGTCCCAGGCCCCGGATTTGATGGCGATGGCCGCGCCTTCGGGGTCTTCCTGGCCGGTGACGATGATGACCTCGGGCGCGCCGGCGGCGGTCTTGACGTCGGGGAGCAGGTCCAGGCCGTAGCCGTCGGGCAGGCGCAAATCGAGCAGCACCACGTCCAGGCGCTCCCGGGCCAGGGTGAGGCGGCCCTGCTCGATGGAGCCGGCCCAATGGAGGGTATGGCCCAGGCGGCGCATGAGCGCGCCAAAGGTTTCGCGCAGGATGGGGTCGTCGTCGACGAGGAGAATGTGGGCCATGGGTCTGATTCCATTTCCGAATAATCGGACTAACGCATTGTGGGGCCGACACCCGGCCCCCGTCAAGGCGCATTGCCGTGACGAAGGCCGGACACCGGCCCCACAAGATGGGGGTCCGGGGGCCTTAGGCCCCCGGCGGGGCGCGGGGCAGCGCCCCGCTTCCCAAGCTCCCCTGCCGCTATTCTTCCTTCTTCTTGCTCTCGGCCACCACCTTCTCGGCGATGGGCGGCGGGCATTCCTCGTAGTGGTCGAAGGCGAGGGTGAACGCGCCCTGGCCGCCGGTGGTGGAGCTCAAGGTCTTGGCGTATTCCTGCATCTCGGCCATGGGCACATGGGCCTGGATTTCCGTGATGCCACCGGTTGAGTCGGACCCCAGCACCTTGCCGCGCCGGCTGGACAGGTCGCCGATGATGTCGCCCATGTATTCGTCCGGGCAGCTCACCGACACCAAGACGATGGGTTCAAGCAAGGAGATCTTGAGCTTTTCGCAGGCCGCCTTGAAGGCGATGGAGCCGGCGATCTTAAAGGCCATTTCCGAGGAGTCCACGGTGTGGAAGGTGCCGTCGAAAAGCGTCACCTTGAAGTCGACCATGGGATAGCCGGCCAGGTAGCCGCGCGCGGCCGATTCCTGCACGCCCTTGTCCACGGCCGGGATGTACTGCCGGGGAATGGCGCCGCCGACGATGGCGTCCACAAAGGCGTAGCCGCCGCCGCGCGGCTGGCCTTCCATGCGAATCCAGCAGTCGCCGAACTGGCCGCGTCCGCCGGTCTGCTTCTTGTGGCGGCCCTGGACCTCGACCTTGCCCTTGACCGTCTCGCGGTAGGGAATTTTCGGGGCCTTGAGCACCGGCGTGACCTTATAGCGCCGCTTGGCCTTTTCCACGGCCGTTTCCAGATGGGTCTGGCCCATGCCGGCGATGAGGATGTCGCCGGTCTCCTCGTCGCGGGTGATGGACAGCGTGATGTCTTCGTCCAGGAGCTTGGACATGGCCGCGAAGACCTTGTCCTCGTCGCCCTTCTCGGCCGGAGCCAGGGCGTAGGAAATCATGGGCGGGGCCAGGACCGGGGCGGGAATGACCACGGGCTTTTTGGGGTCGCACAGGGTATGGCCGGTGGCCGTGTCCTTGAGCTTGGCCAGGGCGATGACCGACCCCGGGCCGGCCGGCTCCTTGGAGATGACGGTTTCCTTGCCCAGGGGCAACAGGATCTGGCCGGCGCGCTCCAGGGTGTCGGTGGCCGGATTGTGCAGTTCCTGGTTGGTGGCGATGGTTCCGGTCAGCACGCGCACGATGGAGAGCTGGCCGGCGAAGGGATCGAACAGCGTCTTCACCACAAAGGCGACGGCCGGGCCGGACTCGCTGGCCGTGATCTCGCCGGTCTCGGTGGCGATGACCTTGTCGCCGCCGGCGGCCTCCAGCGGGCCGGGCAGGTAGTTCTGGACGGCGGCCAAAAGGCGCGCGCCGCCCATGGCCTTCAGCGCCGCGCCGCAGCACACCGGGCACAGCGCCCCGGACAGCGTGGCCTTGTGCACGGCGGCCAGCAGTTCCTCCACGGCGATCTCCTCGCCTTCGAGGTAGCGCTCCATGAGCTGCTCGTCGGACACGGCCACTTCCTCGATCATGGTCTCACGAAGGGTCTCGACATCGTCGGCCATGTCGGCAGGGATGGGGCCTTCGGTGGACCCGCCTTTGTCGTCGAAAAAGTAGGCCTTGCCCTCAAGGACGTTGACCACGCCCCTAAACGCCTCTTTCTCGCCGATGGGGAGATTTTGGATGTAGGTCTTAACGCCCAGCTTTTCCTTGATGCCGTTGAGCGCCATCTCGAAATCGGCTCGGTCGCGGTCCATTTTGTTGATGAAAAAGAGCGTGGGCAGACCAAGCTTGGCGACTTCGCCCCAGAGCTTTTTGGTCAGCGGCTTGACGCCGTCCACGGCGTCGACCACAAAGACCACGCCGTCCACGGCGCGCAGCAGATAGGGCAGATCGCCGTTGAAGCTGCCGTCGCCCGGGATGTCCAGGAGAAAATGACGGTTTTTCTGGAACTGGAAGGCGGCCAGACCGGGCTGGGTGCTGCCCCGGCGCTTTATTTCCTCGGGCTCGTAGTCCAGGGTGGTGGCCCCTTCCTCGATCTTGCCCAGTCGCGGGATGGCGCCGGCGGTAAAAAGGAGCATTTCGGCCACAGAGGTCTTGCCGCATCCGCCGTGGCCGATCAGGGCGTAGGTGCGTTGGCTGGCGAGGTTTTCCGACATTCCCTTCTCCCTTGTGCTAGGCGTTGTCACCGTGGTCCAAACGCCTGGGGGCGTTTTTCCTGTCCCATATCGAAAGCCGGCGGGCCGGCTTTGTGACGAAGCGAATCGAGAGAGAGATCGGGCGGAAATCCGGGCATTTTCAGGCCCTTGGCTTTTCCGCGAGTTTGGGCATATTGGATGAGGCGTCACCCCTTGTCAAGACGACAACTTCCTGAAATCACAAACTCTACGGCAAAAAGCCAAGAATACCGACACCGTGCAGCCACTCTTTCTTCACCCTCGCGACATCGACCTGTCCGCCCCGCACCTGTTCTGGGCCGCCCCGCCCGACGCGGCGCTGACCGATTCCCTGGCCGCCCTGGGACAGGTCACCCCGGCCCTGGTCATTGAAACCGACGGCCGGCCCATCCTGGCCGCCGGCAGCAGGCGCGCCGCCGCCCTGCGGGAGATCAAAGGCCGCACCCTGTGCGCCCTGGCCCTGCCCGAGGCTGACCCCGAGACCCATCCCCAGGCCCCGGACGGCGGCCCGCTGCCCCTGGCCCTGCGCCTGGGGCTTATCTATCTCGCCACCAACCTCGGCCGGGCCGTCACCGACGCCATGGCCGTGGCCGCCGGGCGCTATTTCGCCCCCCTGGCCGGCGTGGACGGCTTCCTGGCTCTGGCCGGCCCCCTGCTTTTCGCCCCGGACGACCGGCGCGGCCGGCTGCTTGCCCGCTGGCTCACCCTGCCGCCGGCCCTGGATGCGTGGCTTGCCTCGGGCCATGTGCCGCTGGGGGCCGGCGAACGGCTCGCCGCCCTGGACCCGGACGATCTCAATGCCTTTATGCCGCTTCTGGGGGCCGTGCGCTGGTCGCGCGGCAGCCTTTCGGCGGCGTTGACCTTTTTGACCGAAGCCGCCCGGCTGGCCGGCGAGACGCCGGCCGCGACGCTCACCCGCTCGGGCCTGCTCGACCTGCCCGGCCGGGGGCTGTCGCCCAATGACCTGACCGCCGGACTGCTGGCCGGCCTGCGCCGGCTGCGCTATCCGGCCGTCACCACCCTGGAGGCCCGGTTCACGGCGCTTTCCCGGGAACTCTCGCGGGGCAGCCGGGTGAAAATCCGCCCCAGCCAGGGCTTCGAGTCCGACAGCGCCACCTTCGAGGTCACGGTGAAAAACCGCCAGGAGCTGTCCAAGGCCGCCGCCGACCTGGCCGCCATGGCCGTCGCCCCGGCCCTGCCCAGGCTCCTTTCCGTGGCCCAGGAGGAAATGTCCGAAGAGCCGGGAGAAAAAACGTGAGCGCGCCGCTGTGGGACATCACGGCCCTGGCCTTGGACGCGGCCGTGGCCCAAACGCCCATGGCCGCCCGGGCCAGGGCCGCCCTGCCCGAGGCGGCCGTGACCGTGCTGGCCCCGGGCGATCCCCTGCCCCAGGCCCCGAACGGCGGCCGGGCGCTGCACGTCAAAGCCCACCCCGGCCGGTTCCTGCGCCCCTGCCCGGCCACCCGCCATTACCGCTGCTGCGGCTACCAGATCATCCACATCGGCGAGAACTGCCCCATGGACTGCTCGTACTGCATCCTGCGGGCCTATTTCCGCGACCGCACGCTGACCGCCTTTGCCAACACCGAGGCCATGTTCGCCGAGTTGGGCCGGGTGTTTGGCCGCGACCCCAGCCGGCTGTTTCGCGTCGGCACCGGCCAGTTCGCCGACGCCCTGGCCCTGGAACCCATCACCGGCCACACCCGCGAACTCCTGGGCTTTCTGGCCGGCCATCCCAACGTCGTGCTGGAACTCAAGTCCAAGACCGCCGATCTCAGCTGGATGGAGGCCGACCCGGACCCGAAAACGGTGCTACCGTCCTGGTCGCTTAACGCCCCGGTGATCGTGGCCGCCCAGGAGCGCGACACGGCCTCGCTCGAAGCCCGGCTTGCGGCGGCCAGGGCCTGCGTGGGGGCCGGCTACCGGGTCTGCCTGCACTTCGACCCCATCTGCTGGTTCGAGGGCTGGGAGCGGGAGTACGCCACAACCGTGGACATGATTTTCGATTATCTCGCCCCGGACGACATCGCCTACATCAGCCTGGGGTCGTTTCGCTGCCTGCCCGAGCTGCCCGGGCGGCTTATGGCCGAGGGCCGGGAGCTGCCGCGCTACATGCTTGGCGAGTTCACCATCGGCCCGGACGGCAAGACGCGGCTGTTGCGGCCCCTTCGGGTGCGGCAATTGCGTTTCATGGCCCGTCGGCTGGCCGGACACGGCTTTTCGCAGGGGCTTTATTGCTGTATGGAGTCGGACGAGGTCTGGCGCGCCGCCTTGGGCCAGGCTCCCCGGGACCTTGGGGGGCTGGCCGCCCATCTGCTGTCGCGCGCCCACAACCCCGGAGGAACGCGGCCATGCTCGTAGACTACGCCGACACCCTGGACCGGCTGGAAAAGGCCCTGGGCCGCCACTTCGCCGACTCGCCGTCGATTTTAAACGTGCCGGGCGTGTCCGTGGCCCTGAAAATCGACCCGTTTTACTATCTGGCCCTGCGGCCGGCCTTTTTCGAGCTGTTGGGCAAATGGGCGGCCGTGCCGCCGTCGCGGGTTGAAGAGACGCTCCTGCGCACGGGCAACATCGTGCTCGGGCCGGGCAAGGCGCGTTACGACAAGCCGATCAGCGTCTTCGAGGACGGCACGCGCACGGTGCTCAAGCTGCCGGCCGATTTCGTGCCGGCCGAGTGGATCGACCGGGCCGTGACCATGTACGGCGGCGAGGCCGGGCCGTTGCCGGTCTCCGGGCTGCGTCTGGCCGAGGGGCAACGCGAGACGCTGGCCCGGCTTTTTGCCGGCAAGACCGAACTGGCCGCCCTGGCTTTCGCCGCGCCCTGGCAAAGTTGAACAACAGCCCCTTGCCTTGACACAAATGGCCGTTGAGAGGCATGTGGGCAACATCGACTACAGATGGCCGCCGGCCATGGAGGGATATCGTGAAACGTCTGCTTGTCCTGTTGCCGCTTCTGTGCCTGCTTCTGGCGTCCTGTTCTTCCACCATGAATTTCTTCGGCTTTGGCGGCAAGGAGGACAAACCGCAGGAACCCACCATCGTCATGGTGGATTACGGCATCTATCAAAACGGCGCGTTGTCCCTGGCCACCACCAGCGTGCCGCGCCAGCTCGGAGCCACCTTCGGCATGCGTTTCAAGACCCTCAAGCCCGAGGGCGGCGTCTCCAAGGTGAAGATCATCACCACCACGCCGGGCATCATCGATCCGGCCAAAAACGCCGTGGTCTTCACCACCGAGTCCGTGGAGACCATCGCCACGGGCAAGGAATACCACTGCACCTTCACCTTCCAGAAGGAATGGGAGATGGCCAGCGGCGACTGGACGCTGACGGCCATCGCCGAGGACGGCAGCCAGGTGAAAAAGACCTTCCAGGTCTTCAATCCCCAGCCCTAGGGCACATTTTTTCGCTGTTGTCAGCGCCCGGGACAAGGCCTGTCCCGGGCGCTTTTTTATTGGCGTGCTTGTGGCGAACCCTTGCCAGCCAATCGATATCCAGATATAGAATAGGAGTGTCAATAATCAACCTGTAACAAAAAGGATGGTTACCATGGGACACTCCTATGCCGGCACAATGACAATCGAGGGCGGGGCCACGCTGTCGTACATTTCCGTTGACGGCAAAAGCGTTGTCGTTGCGGCGACCGTCGGGGGAGTCTTGCAAGGAGCAGCGACGCTTGATGCTGCCAATGCCAGCGCGAAACTCTGCAACCAGGGCATGCCGGGGTCTGGGGTCCCCTCTGTCGAAGTGGTGTTTGCGTTAGCGGCGCAGGTGACGTTGAGTTGGACGTTAAGCTGGGCAGGGATGCCCAGCGGCTCGACAAGCAGCGGCATCTTGGCCGGTTGGCCCGTTTAACAACAACAGCGGGCGTCTTTTTGGGGGCAGCCTGGCGGCTTGGTGAAAAGCTGCTTCCGGTTTGCTGGTCATGCTCCCGCACTACTGCCGCCACCCTGTCCGGGGCAGACCCTGAGCAGGGTGGCGGCGCGCGCTGGGACAGCGACGCAGCGGCCACACCCCACTCCGGCTGAATAAAGCCCTGTCTTCGCTCCAAAGCAGCCGCAGCGACGCCTGCGTCTCATGCCGCCCCAGAATCGCTTGGGCACGCCTCCCCCGATCTTCATGCGACGCCTCCCGGCCGGCAGATGCGTACCGCCCAGGTGGCGTCCGAGGAAACCCACGGCCAATCCATTGCGCCTCAGGCCTGGGACCGTGCGGCCCTGCATCCGGCCCAAGGCGAGACGGGCGAGCATCATTTTGTGCAAATATTGCCTTACCAACTAAAATCACAGCAGAAAATAACGACCATCGTTTGTTCGCCGGCTGTTCTCTTCTTGTTCTTTGGCCGTTCTTACGTTTCCTTTCGCTGTTCGTACGGTGTTCGTATATCGAGGTCTCGCTGTTCCTTGGACGTTTCTTCGCCGTGCCTTGCTGTGCCTTTTCGGCGTGCCCGGGCGCGACATCCGGCCGTTCCGGGCGACCAATCCTTCGGTTCCAAGCCGGCCCGAGGGCGGCTTGAGCCAATACGGCAAGCCGCCGGAAACGACGACAGCGCCGCCCAACTGTGCTTATCAACATTACTTACTTGAAATCATTTTCAAAAAAACGAACACAACTTGTTCGTTGCGTGTGCGCGCCGGTTCCTTGCCGGGCTTGGCCTGTGCCTATCCCGGGCGCGGCTGTGCCTAACCGGCCCCGAACGGTTCGTTTTGGGACGGTTTATGTTCCTCAGCCGTGTCTGGTTGTTCCTTTTGGCTGGAAACGCCGACACGGCCGGGAGATTGGGGAATGTGGACGGGGAATGCGGACAAGGGACGCGACGCAACCCAACGTTGCGCCCCAAGGGTGGCGACGGCGCGGGCAAGGCCCTGCTCCGGCCGCATCCAAAAATCCAAGGGGGAGGCTGGCCGGGAGCGTCGAGTCAGCCGGCCGGCCAGGCGCGGCCGTTCTCCGGGCAGCCGCCGCCGCCGGCGGCGAAGACGGCTATTTGGCCCGCAGCAGCTCCCAGTCTATGGCCAGCACCGCCGCGATCTTTTTAAGCGTCGCCCCGCGCGGCCGGCTTTTTTTGGCCTCCATCTGGGTCACGGCGGCCGGGGAAATGGCCAGCCGGCGGCCAAGTTCCTCCCGGGTCACGCCCAGGTGCTCCCGCCAGGCCCGGATGGGCGAATAGCCTTCCTCCACCAGCCAGGCCACTTCGCGCGGCAAAGGCTTGGGGCCGTCAGCGGCATCGTTTTCCGTCGTGTCGTTGTCCGCCATCATGTCTCCTCCTGCCCGCCGCCCAGGGCGCGACGCAGCACAAAAAAAGCCGCCCGCGTCGCGGACGGCCCAAAACGTTCGCGTGCCTTCGGCTACTCCGGCCTGGCCCAGGCCGCCGCCACGAAGGGAGCCAGTGTGTCGCCGTCCTGACGGTAGAGATCCAGGGCGTCGCCCTCGGGACCCGACCAGCGCACGGCCAGCTCCCGCCCGGATGCGCTCACAAAGGCGAAAAGCGGTCGGTAGCTCTCGGGCGAAAACTCGCCGCCATCGCCAGCCTGCCACGTGCCGCCGGCCTCGGCCGTCCCGGCATGGTCCAGGTAGACCGTGGGCGCGCCGGGCATGGACCAACTCAGGGTCACCAGCTCGTCGCGGCCATGGGGCGCAAACCGGGCCAGGGACAGCCGGCCGCCGTCGGAAAGCGTGCCGATCTCCCGGCACCAGGCCACCTCGCGCCCGGTCCGGTCAGCCATTTCGCGCCGCACGGCCGGGGAACAGGGGACCTCCCCGGCGGCCGGGGTCACGGCCAGGACCTGCCGCTCGGCCAGGAAATCCTCGGTGGCCACCAGCACGTGGTCGCCCGGGCCAAAGGCCTGGCTGGCCGCGAAGACCGCGCCCGACTCTTCGGCGAAACGCTGGGACGACGCCCCGGAGTCCAGCTCGCTGCGCTGGGAACCGGCATAGGCCAGATCGACCACCCGCCCCGGGGCGGCCACGGCCTTGCGAAAGCCCTTCATGCCCCGGGCCAGGCCCGGCTCCACCGGAACGAGCACCTGCCGGCCCGGCTGGTCGGCAAAGCCGAAGGCGCTGCCCGAAAGCACCTGGTTGGCTCCCGGGTCGTCTTCCCGGTAGTTGGCCTGGGCAAGGGCCATCATGGACAAGAGCAACACCAACACCGTAACGCCGCACGCGGCCCGCCAGGGCAATTCCCGGTCAGGCTTCGCCGACTCGCTCATGCAATAATTCTCCCGCGCTTGTTCACAACTCTAGGCCGAGGGTCTCGTCCCCGAAAACGCCTGGGCGTCTCGTGGGCTGCCAACAAAACCATTGATTTTCTTACAAAATACGTTCGTATTTTGTAAGGGGCTGAGCCTTAACGTTTCCGGGCCGGCAGTCCCCAGACCTCGGCCACGGCTTGGGCCACCGCTTCGATGCACCGGTCCGCCGCCCGTTCCCGGCGGTGGACCAGGGCCAGTCCCAAGGCCATGCCTTCCCATGGCCACACGCAGGCCTCGCCGGCCGCCGCCGCCTCCAGGGCGTCGTCGCGGCGCAGCAAGGTCAGTCCGACGCCGGCCGCGACCAACGTGCGCAGCGTGGCGTCGTTGTCGCCCACCATCACCTTGTTGATGGGCAGTCCCCGGCGTGAAAACGAGGATTCGAGCAGATACTGAAACGGACAGCGCTCGGAAAACCACACCCAGGGCAGACCGGCCAGTTCGTCCCAATCGGCCCGGCGCACCCGCTCGGACCAGGAGGTCGGCCCCACCACGGCCATGGGCACCTCTTCCAGAGGGGTCACCGCCACCTCGTGCCCGGCCTCGATGATGTTGTCGTAGACGAAACCGATGTCGAGCCGGCCCAGGCGCACGTTGTCCAGGATGCGCGGCGAACTGGAATTGACCAGATGCAGCTCCACCCCGGGATGCCGCCGGGTCATGACGGCCAGGATTTCCGGCACATGCAGGCGCGCGGCTTCGTTATTAAGCCCCAGCCGCACCACGCCCGTCACGTCCTGGCGCAAGGCTCCGGCCCGCCGCCGCACGGCGTCCAGGCCGCGCAGGGCCTCCCGGGCCTCTTCCAGAAGCGCCCGGCCCTCGGCCGTCAGGCGCATGCCCTTGGGCGTGCGCGAAAAAAGCGCCACCCCGAGCTCCTCTTCCAGACCCCGGATATGGGCGCTGACCGCCGGCAGGCTGGCGTTTAACCGCTCGGCCGCCCGGGTGAGATGCTCCTCCTCGGCCACGGCCACGAAGGTGCGCAGGTGATAGTATTCCACAACGCCCCTCCCGGCGTCGCGCGTCTTCGGCCAAGCCGAAGCACCGCTTCGGACATTGCGATTGGATCGCGACCGGCGCGGCGGGCTACGGTCCGACCGAAGCCCCACTGGGGCCTATGGCACAGCCCGCCCCTGTCGTAAAGGCCGGGCCGGGCGTTACGGATGGAGGAAAAAACAATGTCCAATGTCAAGAAAATCGTCGTCGCCAGCCTGGCCGCCGCCGCGCTTTTCGCGCTGTTTGTCCTGGATCGGCCCTCGGCGGGGCCGGCCGCTCCCGCCCCACGAGGGGTCGCCGCGCCGGCCCGGGCCGATCTGGCCGAGGCGGTCTTTTCCATGGTGCTGGCCCGGGCCGGCGAGGAAGGCGTACCCCTGTCCCAACCGCCCAGCCTGTGCCAGGCCTGCGTGGCCGCCCACCTGGGGCTGGACAAAGCCGACGTGCGCGAGCGCTGCGCCCGGGCCTGCTCGCTGCAATGAAATCGGAGGCGGATGCCGCGACGGGGACGGACAAGCGGGCCATGGGCCAAGATCGCTTGGCCCGGACCTTACTCCCGGCCGTAGCGGCCAATGAGGGTGGCCGAGGCCAGGATGTGGCCCTTGGCGGCGCGCAGGAGATCTTTCTTGGCGGCCCCGGGCGGCAGATCCAGGACGGCGTCCAGGGCGTAGAGGGTGAAAACGTAGCGGTGGATGCCCGACGGCGGACGGGGTCCGGCGTAGCCGAGGCGTCCCCAGCCGTTGAGCCCGGACAGGCTGCCGTCGGCGTGGCGGGGCACGGCCGGCAGGCCCTCGGGCAGGCCCGGGGTGGCCGGGGAAAGATTGTAGAGCACGAAGTGGTCGAACACGCCGGAGACGGCGTCGGGATCGTCGCACACCAGCGCCAGGCTGGCCGCGCCGGCCGGGACGCCGGCAAACAGCAGCGGCGGCGACAGGTCCGCCCCGGCGGCGGCGTAACGGTCGGGAATCCGGCCCATATGGACAAAGGCCGGCGAGGCGAGCGTCAGCGTCTGGGGCATCGGCGCTCCTTGGACGCGTCTGGCGCGTCCCCGAGAAGTCTCTCATGCTTCACAAGCAACACCTTGTTAGCACGTTTTCCCGAAGACTACGCCTCTATTTTTTGAGAGGCCAAAGACGCGGCATGCCAAGGCGGCCGGCCGGGCACTCACCCGGCCGGCCGCCGCAAAAAGCACGTTTAATCGTCGAAGTCGCCTTCGGGGCCCTTGTCGCGGGACAGGGACTTGGCCCGCTCCAGGATCTTCTCCCGGGTCCATTCGGCCGGATTCTCGATGACGCCGGCCTTGGGGCCAAGGTCATGGGAACCAGCGGCCACCAGGGCTTCCACGGCCAGGGGCGCGGTGCCGGCGGCATTGAAGACGTCGGTGAGCAGCCAGGCCACGAACTCGGCCACGGCCCCGGCCATGCGGTCGCGGATGGCCTTGGGCTGGCCCAGGATCTTGTTTTCAAACACGGCGTTGAGCTTTTTGTAGTCGCCGGCCTTGATGCCCTTGGCTCCGGCATAGGCCACCATCTCGGCCCACAGGGCCTCGTCCAGGCCCTTGCCCGGCTCCTTGGTGAAGGCCCCGGCCGCGTCGAGCACGGCGTTGCCATAGTCGTTGACGGCCACGCCCCAGGCGATCATCTGCAGGGCCGTGGCCACGTTGGCCTTGGTGGTGCGGGTCAGGCTGGCGATCTGCTTGAGCTTGTCCGAGGAATTGCCCGAGGTGCCGTGCTGGGCCCCGGAAATGCCGTAGGGGGCCAGGGCCTGATGGATCTCGGCGGTCAGCTCCACCTGGATGCCCGTGGCCGAGGCCTCGATGCCGTGGGTGGTGCCGTTATTGAGCGCAATCCAGTCCGGGTGGATGCCGTTGGCGTTGAGCCCCCGGATGAGGAACAGGGCCTCGTCCGGGGTGGACAGGCCGGACTTGCCCTTGATCTCGCCCACTTCCGTCTCGTAGCCGGCCCAGCCCGGGACCACGGGGGCCAGGGCGATATTGGCCAGGAGGTTGTCCTCGTCGGGGAGGTGGGAGGCGTCGATGGCGATGGAGGTGATGCCGGCCTCGAACAGCGTCGGGATTTCGGCCAGGGCCTCGGCCACGTCGCCGGGCTTTTTGATGCCGTAGTGGTCGGCATGGATGGCCACGGGCACGGTGATGCCCAGTTCGTTCATGGCCTGGTCGGCCTGCCGGGCAATGTTCCACATGGTGACGTTGCAGTAGGTGGACTCCGACCGGGCGATCTCCAGGATGACGGCGGCGTCGGCCTTCTGGGCGGCGATAAGCGCCCCGCGCAGCACGGCGTTGCTGCGGGAGTTGGCGGCGATGGTCATGGCCTGGCCCTTTTTGAGCATGGCCCGGTCCACGGCCTTGCCGCTGACGAGAAGCGCCCGGGAATGGGGGAAAAGGGTCTTGACGTTGGGCGGGCGGCCAACGGCCAGGGCCTGGTTGAAGGCGGTCATATCCGTCTTGGTCATCGAGTCCTCCTTGTCGTGGCGGGGCGCTTGGCCCGAAATGGCGTGGGTCGCGGCCGGCTCAGCCGGCAGCGTAGATGTCCGCGATTTTGTGGGCGGCCAGGACGGCGGCGGCGGCCGGATCGTTGGCCACGGCTGCCATCAGCGCGGCCACGGCCGAAGCGATGCGGGCGCGCTCCACCGGATAGGGAATGTCGGCCAGCCGGCGGCACAAGGCGTCCAGGCGGGCCAGGTTGGCGTCGGCCGGCCCGGCCTGGCAGCGGCCCAGGAAGTCGCAGGCCACGACCTGCGCCCCGGCCTTGGGCTGAACGCCGGCCAGATAGGCCGGCGCGCCGCACACGGCGCAGGTGATCTCGCCGGCGGCGGTGTCGGCCACCGGGAAGGTCCAGTCGTTGACCGTATTGCCGCAGGCGTCGTACTTGCGGATGTGCAGAAAGCGACTCTCGGCCGCCCAGCCGAAATCGGCGTGGGTCGGGTCGGCGACGCAGAAAAGTCGGCGCGAAAGCATGGCAGGCTCCTTGGGTCCGTAAACAGAGGCGAAACCGTCCAAGGCATAGTACGGCCGAGCGAAACAATCAACACGCCCGGCTGCAATTCCCCGCCTGCACTGGGGGTTTTCCCTTTCGCGCCGGGGCGTATTCTGATAGCCCCTAGCCTCGCCGCCGCCGCGGCCTGGAGGCTTAAGACATGTCGGGCTATCTCTACGTTCTGGGAGCCGCCGCCTTGTGGGGGCTGATCGGGCCGCTGTCCAAGCTGTCGTTCGCCGCCGGCATGGACACGGTGGAAGTGGCCTTCTGGCGCACCACCCTGGCCTGGTTTTTTTTCGCCGCCCAGGCCCTGCGCGCCCGGGAAACGCGCATCGCGCCCCGGGACCTGCCGGCCGTGGCCGGATTCGGCGTGGCCGGCATCGCCGGGCTTTTCGGCGCCTATGTCGTGGCCGTGGAAGCCGGCGGCGCGGCCCTGGCCTCGGTGCTGCTCTACACCGCCCCGGCCTGGGTGGCCGTGATGTCGTGGCTGTTTCTCAAGGAACCCATGGGCGGCTACAAGATCGCGGCCGTGGCCGCCACCATCGTCGGCGTGGCCGGGGTGAGCTGCGGCGACGGGTCCGCCGCCGTCAACGGCCGGGCCATCTTTTTCGGCCTGCTCTCGGGCGTCACCTATGCCTTGTACTACATCTTCGGCAAATACTACCTGGGCCGCTACAAGACGCCCACGCTCTTTCTCTACG
This sequence comes from Solidesulfovibrio carbinolicus, assembly GCF_004135975.1. Taxonomy (NCBI): domain Bacteria; kingdom Pseudomonadati; phylum Thermodesulfobacteriota; class Desulfovibrionia; order Desulfovibrionales; family Desulfovibrionaceae; genus Solidesulfovibrio; species Solidesulfovibrio carbinolicus. The sequence goes on from NZ_CP026538.1 coordinate 4,446,773, forward strand.
CCCTGCCCGTGGGGTCGCTGACCCTTTTGCCCTTTGTCCACTTCACCCGGCCGACCCTGGCCGGGGCCGTGCCCTGCATCGTCCTGGCCCTGTGCTCCACCTACGGAGCCTATTCGCTCTATTACGCCGGCTTAAAACGCCTGGAAGCCACCCGGGCGGCCGTGGTGGCCACCCTGGAGCCGGTCATGGCCGCCATTTTGGCCTACGCCCTTTTCGGCGAGCGCTTCGGCTTTATCGGCTATCTTGGTTCGGCGCTCATCATCGCCTCGGTGCTGGCCACTATCTGGGACGGCGCGCGCGAGCGGCTGCGCGCCCCCCTGCCCCAGGGGAGCGGAAACTAAAGACGGCCGGCCCGAAAACCGATAGGAAGGGCGTGGAGGACCGTCGCGTCCGCGCGGCGAAGGCAGCCATGAGCGACAGCGCGAACACTCCCCTTCTTGGGGCGACTGCCCCGGCCCAAACCGCCCCGCAACGGACGGCCTCGGCTCCTGTGGCCGAGCGCCAGAAGATCGAGGAGCACGACGCCCAGTCCACGGTGCGCGACATCCAGGCCGCCTTCCCCAACCGCAGCATCGCCCTGCGCATCGACGAGGCCACCCAGATCGTCCAGACCCTTGTGCGCGACGACGCCACGGGCAAGCTCCTGCGGGAACTGCCTGACGAAGAATGGCTGCGCCTGGTGGTCAAACTGCGAGCCTTTGCCGCCGAAGCCATCCTGGACAAATCGGTCTAGGGCGTGTCCCTTATACGGACGATTTTTTCGAATCCGCATGGTTTTAGTCTGTTGCCTACGAAACGCCCCAAGCGTTTTTCGGGGACGCGACACCAGGGACGCCTCACCCAACCCAGGGCCTAGGATCTCAGCCCAATGACCAGCTTGCCCTTTCCGGCGGGCTTGGCTACTGTCCCGGGTGCCCCCAAGAGATGGCAAATCCTTCGAATAATTTACCTTATAAACAGTTTCCAAGAGCCCGACACGTGTGCCGCAGCGCCACGCTTCCCCAACCCTGACGGCTTTCGCGGCGTCGCCAAACCACCGGTGCTCTCGACCCGCCCAAACCGTCATGCTCACGGCCAAGCAACCCTTTCGCCCCTTTCCCGTCGGACGCGGTCTGGCCCTGGTCTCCCTGGCCCTGGCCCTGTACCTCGTCCTGGGCTGGCTGGTGGTGGCCGCCAACCGTAACGCCGCCGCCATCCGCGACGTGGTGCTGGAAGCCGACAACGCCTTGTCGTCCATTGGAGCCGCGGCCGGGGAGATGCGCGCCCTGGCCCTGGTCGTGGCGGCGCGGGGCGACGACGACGCTGCCGTGGTCTACCGCCAACAAGCCGATATCGCCGCCCAAAGCCTTCGGGAATTGCGCCGACTGGTCGATGCCTCGCCGGGGTTGGCCGACATAGCCGCCATTGAGAAGCATCTGTCCAAGCTCATGGCCATCCAGGCCCAGGCCCTGGACTTGGCCCGCCAAAGGCGCACCGACGAGGCCTGGGCCATGCTCCACGGGAGGGACTACGAAAGCCTTCTGGCCGAGCTCCATCTTTGCCTGACCACCTGCCACGCCTCGGTCAAGGCCGGCCTGGACGCGCTGCTCGACGCCCAGGCCCGCCACGCTGCGGCGGGCCTGGCGGCCATCGCCGTGGCCACGCCCACCCTGGCCCTGGGGAGCCTGCTGCTGCTGCGCCGGGCGGCCCGCGTTTCCCGGGCCAACGACGAGGCCCGCTCCGAGCTGGCCGCCTCGGAACGGCGCTTTCGGGGCACCTTCGAGCTGGCCGCCGTGGGCATCGCCCATGTGGGGCTGGACGGCCGGTTCCTGCGAGTCAACGCCCGGTTCCAGGAGATCACCGGCTACGACGCGGCCGAATTCGATCGCCTCGATTTCGCGGCCATCACCCACCCCGACGACCTGGACGCCGACTTGGAACGTGTGCGAGACCTGCTGTCCGGCCGGTTGGCCACCTACTCCATGGACAAGCGCTACGTGCGCAAGGACGGCTCCCTGGTCTGGATCACCCTGACCGTGTCCCTGGTGCGCGACGACGACGGCGAGCCGCTCTATTTCATCAGCGTCATCGCGGAGATCACCGACCGCAAGATGGCCGAGGCCGCCGCCCGGGACAACGCCGCCGCCGTGCGCGAACTCCTCGACGCCGCCTCGGACCGGGTGATCGTGGCCGACACCTCGGGCCGTATCCTGGCCGTCAACGCCGCCGCGGCCGCCGGCATCGGCCAGCCCAACGAGGCCCTGGCGGGGAGGACCTTCGCCGAGATCTTTCCGGGCAGGGTCGGCGAACTGCGGCTGGCCCAGCTGCACCGGGCCGTGAAGCTCGGCCGGCGGGTGCGGTTTACCGACGAGCGGGCCGGCATCCTCTTCGACATCATCGCCGCCCCCCTGCCCACTCCGCCCGGCTTCCCTCCCCGGGCGGCCCTCTTCGCCCGCGACGTCACGGCCATGATCCGGGCCAGACAGGCGGCCGAAGCGGCCAGCCAGGCCAAAAGCGACTTTCTGGCCAACGTCAGCCACGAGCTGCGCACGCCCTTAAACGGCATCATCGGCATGGGACAGGTCCTGGCCGCCTCGAACCTCGACCCGGACCAGCGGCAATGCCTGGCCGACATCGAACAAGCCGCCGGCGCGCTGCTGCAGCTCGTCGAAAACCTCCTCGATTTGTCGCACCTGGAGTCGAACAAGCTCGCCCTCGACACGCATCCCTTTGTCCTGTCGTCCATTCTTCAAGGCATCGAGGCGACCCTGGCCCCCGTGGCCCAGGAAAAAGGCCTGCAACTGTCGGCGACCATCGCCGGGGATGTTCCGGAACTCTTGTGTGGCGACGGCGGCAAACTGCGCCAGGTGCTCCAGAACATTGGCGGCAACGCCGTGAAGTTCACGTCGTCGGGGTCGGTGACCATCGAGGCCTACTGCGCCAAGCCGTGCGTGCTGTCCGGACCGGAAGGCGAGACGGTGGAAGTGGGCTTTGCCGTGCGCGACACCGGCATCGGCATCGCCAAGGACGATCAGGAGCGGATTTTCGAGCGTTTCACCCAGGTGGACGCCTCGTCCACCCGACGTTTCGGCGGCACGGGGCTGGGGCTGGCCATCAGCCGGGGGCTGGTGGAAGCCATGGGCGGGGAGCTGACCGTGGAGAGCCAGCCCGGCAAGGGCAGCGTGTTCCAGTTCAGTCTGCGCTTCGGGCTTCTGCCCGACGACGGGGCTATTGCCCCAGGTAGGCCTTTCTGATGTCGGCGTTTTCCCGCAGCGCCGCCGCGTCGTCTTCCATGACCACCGCGCCGGTCTCCATGACGTAGGCCCGGTCGGCCAATTTGAGCGCCATGTTGGCGTTTTGCTCGACGAGCAGCACGGTCATGCCGCGCTCCTCGTTGACGTTGCGGATGATGCGGAAGATGTGCTGGGAGATCATGGGCGACAGCCCAAGGGACGGCTCGTCCAAAAGCAACATGCGCGGCCTCCCCATGAGCGCCCGGGCGATGGCCAGCATCTGCTGCTCGCCGCCAGAGAGCGTCCCGCCGTGCTGCTTGCGCCGCTCGTGGAGCACCGGGAACAGCCGAAACACCATGCCCAGGTCGGCCTCGATCTCGTCGGCGTCGCGGCGCAAGAACGCGCCCATGTCGAGGTTTTCCTGGACGGTAAGCCGCGGAAAGATGCGGCGTCCCTCGGGCACCTGGCACAGGCCCAGGGCCGGCAGCTGGTCCGGGCGCTTGTCGCGGATGGACTCCCCGGCGTAGCGCACCTCGCCGGCCGTGGCCCGCACGATGCCGCAGATGGTCATGAGCGTGGTGGACTTGCCCGCGCCGTTGGCCCCGATGATGGTGACGACCTCGCCTTCCTCCACCCGCAGCGACACGTCGCGCAGGGCCTGGATGCGGCCGTAGTGGGCGCACACGCCCTCAAGCTCCAAAATAGCGGCCACGACTACTCCGTATCGTCGGAACGTTTGCCCATGCGCGCCGCCGGCCAGAGTCCGGCCGGGCGCACCAGCATCATGACGGCCATGGCGCCGCCAAAGGCCAGCATCCGGTAGAGTTCAAATTCGCGGAAAGCCTCGGGCAGGGCGACCAGGGCCAGCGCGCCGAGGATGACCCCGGGAATGGAGCCCATGCCGCCGAGCACCACCATGGCCAGCACCATGGCCGACTCGATGAAGGTGAAGCTCTCCGGGCTGACAAAGCGCATCCGGGCGGCGAAAAAGGCTCCGGCCAGGCCGCCGAAGACCGCGCCCAGGGCGTAGGCCAGAAGCTTGAACCGAAACGTGTCCACGCCCATGAGTTCGGCCGCGGTCTCGTCCTCGCGGATGGCCTCGAAGGCCCGGCCGATGCGCGAGAAGTTGATGCGGTGCACGGCCACGATGGTAAAGGCGGCCAGGGCCAGGATGACGTAATAGAGGTATTCGAGCTTTCGCAGCAGCAGATATTCAAAGGAAAAGGAGCCGTCCACGAAATGCGGGATGTAGACGCCCGGGGACTTGATGCCCAAAATGCCGTTGGGGCCGCCGGTCAAGGCCATCCAGTTGTTGATGACGATGCGCACGATTTCGCCGAACCCCAGGGTCACGATGGCCAGATAGTCGCCGCGCATCCGCAGGGTCGGGTAGCCGATGAAACAGCCGGCCACGGCGGCGAACACGGCGCAGATGGGCAGGCAGACCCAAAACGGCACGGCATAGTGCACCGAGAGCAGCGCGTAGGTGTAGGCTCCGACGCCGTAAAAGGCGATGTAGCCAAGGTCGAGCAGGCCGCACAGGCCCACGACCACGTTAAGCCCCAAGCCCAGGCAGATGTAGACCAGGACGTTTATCGCCACGTCCTGGGCATAGCGGTTGGTGAGCATGGGGAAGACCAGGGCGAAGACGATGACCGGGGTCAACAGCATCCAGCGCGGCGCGCGGGACAGGCTGTCGCCCAGGGCGTCCCGGGCGGCGGCCAGGGGATTTAACACCCCGTCGAGCCGGCCGGCCTTGCCCAGGCGGTAGAGCACGAAACAGATGGTCGCGCCCACGGCCACCCGCAGCCAGACGGCAAAGGCGTCGGCGAAATGCAGCTCGCCGTCGCGGATGCCCAGAAGCGGCCACAGGAGCAGGTAGAACCAGGCCAGGCCCAGGCCGAAATACTGCCAGGATTTCCTAGACCCGCGTGTCATCGACATTCTCTCCCATGATGCCCGTGGGCATGAAATAGAGCACCCCGATGAGGATGACGAAGGCGAAGACGTCCTTGTACTCGCCGCCGGCCGGGATGTAGGCGGCGGCCAGGATCTCCACCATGCCGATGATGAGCCCGCCGATCATGGCTCCGGTGATGTTGCCAATGCCGCCGAGCACGGCGGCGGCGAAGGCCTTGATGCCGGGGACGAAGCCCATGTCGTAGCGCACCGAGCCGTAGTAGAGGCCGACCATGATGCCGGCGGCGGCGGCCAGGGCCGCGCCGATGGCGAAGGTGGTGCTGATGACCTTGTCGGAGTGGATGCCGACCAGGGCGGACATGACCTTGTCCTGGGCCGTGGCCCGCATGGCCTTGCCGATGCGGGTTTTGAAAACCAGCGTGTTGAGCAGCACCAGAAGCAGGGTCGTGACGAGCAGGATGCCGATCTGCATGAAGCTCACCCGCACGCCCAGCCACTCGAAGCCGCCGTGGGTGAACTCCGTGGGGTAGGCCTTGTCGTAGACGCCCTGGGTGAGCATGAGGCCGTTTTGCAGAAAGATCGACATGCCCAGGGCCGAGAGCAGCACGGACAGGCGCGAGGATTGGCGCAGCGGCTTGTAGGCGACCTTTTCCACGGCCATGGCCAGCATGGCGCAGTAGCCCATGGCCAGGATCAGGGCAAAGGCCAGCCCGAACCAGGGATGGCTGTCCATGAGGCCCTGGGAGGCCATGTAGCTTAACAGGATGACGCCGAGATAGCCGCCGGCGGCGAAGATCTCGCCGTGGGCGAAATTGATGAGCTGGATGATGCCGTAGACCATGGTGTAGCCCAGGGCCACCAGGGCGTAGACCCCGCCAAGGGTCAGTCCGTTTATGAGCTGCTGGAAAAAATAGTCCATGCGTCGGGGCCGCCATTGGGGGGAGGGACGGCCCTCCCCCCTGCTGCTTGAGGATCGTGTCCTAGTACTTTTTGCCGGTCTGGGGGTCCCAGAAGTTGGCGAACTTGCCGTCCTTGACCACACGGATGATGTAGTTGGAGCCGGACTCGCCGTTTTGCTGGAACTTGATCTTCTTGGAAGCGCCCTGCATCTCGCCCTTGATCAGCTCGGCCTTGATCTTGGCCGGATCGGTGCTCTTGGCGGCCTTGATGGCGGAAAGCAGCGAGTAGGCGGCGTCGTAGGAATACGCGGAATACGCGCCGGGCTTGCCGAACTTCTCGTAGGCGGCCAGGAACTTCTTGTAGGAGGGGGTTTCCTCGTCGATGTAGCCAAAGGTCAGGTACATGCCCTCGGCGGCGTCCTTGGCGATTTCCATGAGCTGGGGATGGTAGACGGCGTCCTGGCCGATGATGGCGGCGGTGACGCCGGCACGCTTGGCCTGGATGAGCATGAGCGCGCCGGAGGCGGAGTTCTGCAGGCTCATGTAGAGAACGTCGGGCTTGGCGTCCTTGATCTTGGTGAGCACGGCCGAGAAGTCCTTGTCGCCCTGGTTGACGTGGTCATGGGCGATGACCTTGAGGCCTTCCTTGTTGGCCAGCTTCTCGACGTTGTCGGCCAGACCCTGGGAATAGGTGGTCTTGTCGTCGACGATAAAGACGGTCTTGGCCTGCAGCACGTCCTTGATGAACTTCATGGCGGCGATGGACTGGTCGTCATCGCGGCCGCAGACGCGGAACATGTAGGGCAGGCCGCGCTCGGTGACTTTCTCCGAGGTGGAGGCCGGGGTCAGCATGGGGATGTCGGCTTCGGCCAGGGTTTCGGAGGCCGGGATGGTGGCCGAGGAGCAGTAGGCGCCGATCACGCCGACGACCTTCTCGTTGACCAGCTTGTTGGCGGCGGCCACGGCCTGGCGCGGATCGCAGGCGCTGTCCTCGGCGAAAAGCTCGATCTTGTCGAAGCCGGGGATGCCGCCTTCTTTTTCGATGGCCGCGATGGCGGCGCGGGTGCCGTTGGCGATGTCGTTGCCGTCGGCGGCGTAGGAGCCGGTCAGCGGGCTTAAGCTGCCGATCTTCAGGGTGGCGGCCGTGGCCGTGCCGGCCATCAGACACATCGCAACCAGGGTCAGGATGACACGTTTCGCACTCATGTTCCGCAAACCTCCTTGCTCATGGTGTCGCCCTAACGGCCGCGACGTGCGGCCTCCCCGGGCGTTTCGCGGCCTGCTTGCCCTGTCGCGCGGACCTGCCGCGACACGGCCCAAAAAGCCTCAAGCGTGACAGACATTCTCTAACACTATTCCGTAATCGTTTCCCAAAATACGTCGTTAATCGGTCTCGGAGCCGAGGTAGGCCTCAATGACGGCCGGATTGGACCGGACCTCGGCCGGCGCGCCCTGGCAGATGCACACTCCGTGGTCCAGGACCACCACCCGATGGCTCACGTTCATGACCACGCTCATGTCGTGCTCGACCAGCAGCACATTGACGCCGGTGGCGGCGATGCGCTGGATCATTTCCATGAGGTCGCGGCTTTCGGACGGATTGAGTCCGGCGGCCGGCTCATCAAGCAAAATGGTCGTAGGATCGGAGCCCAGGGCCCGGGCGATCTCCAGGCGGCGCTGGAGGCCGTAGGGCAGATTCTTGGCCACGGCGTCGGCATGGGCGGCCAGACCCACGAAATCCAGGGCGGCCATGGCCCGTTCGCGCACGACCCGTTCCTCGGCCCGCTGACGCCGGGTGCGCAGCACCGAGCCGATCACCCCGGAGCGGGTGCGGCAGTGGCGCGCCACCATGACGTTTTCCAGGGCGGTCATGGCGGTAAACAGCCGAATATTCTGAAACGTGCGGGCAATGCCCCGGGCCAGGATATGGTGGGGGCGCAGACCGGAAATGGTCTGGCCGTCGTAGGCCACGGACCCGCCGGAAATCTTGTAAATGCCTGTTATGACGTTAAATATCGTCGTCTTGCCGGCACCGTTGGGGCCAATGAGGCTCACGATCTCGCCGGGACGCAGATCGAAGGACACTTCCGTGAGGGCTTGGAGCCCGCCGAAGTGGACACTGACATCGGTTAGACACAGGTGGGCCATGGGATTGACTCTATACGAAAAAATCACAAGAAAAAAAAGGGGAAATTTTCAGGGAGTCCGTTGGGTTACCGCTGCCGCCGGCAACACCCCCAAGCCGTGGCCAAGAACAAAAAGCGTTCGGAAATCCTTAACAAAAAAGTCTAAAAACAACAATCCGCCGCCCGCCCGGGAGGCGTTTGCCCCCTGGACGGACGGCGGATCAGGCGACGAAAAAAATGCTTCGCCGCCGGCCGATATTTGGTTTTTTGCTAATTTCGCAAAACAATCATCTGTCCGTTCCCTGCCCGTTTCAGGCCAGGATGGCCTCCAGGGCCTCGGCAAAGGCCTTCAGATCGTCCTGCTCGACCACCAGCGGCGGCAGCAGGCGCAGCACCGTGTCCTGGGTCAGGTTGCACACGAAGCCCTTGTCCATAAGCGCCTTCCAGACGTCCGCGCCCGGGAAGGTCAGCTCGATGCCAAGCATCAGCCCCAGGCCCCGAATCTCGGCGATCTTGCCCGGCCGGCGCTCGGCCACCTCGGCAAAAAGGGCCTTGGCGAAATCGCCCAGGCGCCGCGCTCGCTCGGCCAGCTTGTCGCGGTTCATGATCTCAATGGTCTTGGACGCCGCCGCCGCCACCAGCGCCCCGCCGCCAAAGGTCGTGGCGTGGGAACCCGGAGCGAACCCGGCCGCCACTTCGTCCGTGGCCAACACCGCGCCCATGGGCAGGCCGTTGGCCAGGGCCTTGGAGCAGGTGAAGACGTCAGGCGTCAGACCGTAATTCTGGAAGGCCCAGAACTTGCCGGTGCGGCACATGCCGGTCTGCACCTCGTCGATCATGAACAGGATGTCGCGCTGGCGGCAAAGAGCCTGGACCGCCTCCAGATAGGCCTCGGGGAACGGCTTCACGCCGCCCTCGCCCTGGATGCACTCCAGCAGCACCGCCGCCGTCTTGTCGCTGACGGCCGCGCCCAAGGCCTCGATGTCGCCGGCCTCCACGGTGGTGAAGCCCTCGGGCAGGGGATCAAAACCGAACTTGATCTTGTCCTGGCCGGTGGCGGTCAGGGTCGCCAGCGTACGGCCGTGGAAGGACTTGGTCAGGGTGATGATCTCGTAGGCGTCGCGGTTTTTGACTGTGCGCATATAACGCCGGGCCAGCTTGATGGCCCCTTCGTTGGCCTCGGCTCCGGAATTGCAGAAAAACACCTTGCCCATGTGGCAGGTGGCCTTGAGGGCCTCGGCCAGCTCGACCTGCTCGCGCTGGTAAAACACGTTGCTCACATGCACGAGTTCCCTGGCCTTTTGCGCCACCACGTCGGCCACCTCGGGATGACAATGCCCCAGGTTGCACACCGCGATGCCGGCCAGCAAGTCCACATACTCGCGGCCGTCGAGATCGCGCATACGGCAACCGTCGGCCGAGGCCACGGCCAACGGATACCGGCCATAGGTGCTCATGACGGACGCCTGCTCCCGCGCCTTCAGCGCGTCAAACGCTTCACTCATCGCGATCCTCCTTACGGGACGTGAATTCCCGGGGGAGGGAACCCCCTTTTTGCAAAAAGGGGGTTCCCTCCCCCGGACCCCCACCCTCCCCCAAAAACTTTCAACGGGTTGCGATCACCGTAAACCCTGCCTTCTGGTCCCCTTATTGGGGGCAGCGAATCGCCCGGTTTTGGACCGGGGCGCGCCCCGGCCGAAAACCGGGCGATTCGCCGCACCCAAGATGAGGGGGTCCGGGGGGATCATCCCCCCGGCCGCCGGAGGCATCTTCCTCTTATTCTTCTTATTCTTCTATTACTCTCTTCCCGTATGCCCAAACCCGCCCGCGCCGCGGGCGGTGGCGTCGAGGTCGTCGACGGGCGTGATAATGGGCCGGACAAAGGGGGCCAGGACGAGTTGGGCGATGCGGTCGTGGCGATTGATGGTCAGGGGCTCGGTGGACGTGTTGAGCAGCCAGACGATGATTTCGCCCCGGTAGTCCGGATCGATGACGCCCACGCCCTGGGCCACGGTGAGGCCGTGCTTGGCCCCCAGGCCCGAGCGGGAATAGATGAAGCCGGCCACGCCGGGTGCGTCGATGGCGATGGCGATGCCGGTGGGCACGGCGGCGCGCTGGCCCGGGGCGATGGTCAGCGACGCGGCCTCGATGTCGGCGCGCAGGTCCAGGCCGGCCGAGCCGGCGGTGCCGACGCTGGGCGGATTGTCGCGGCTGGAGTCGCGCAGGAATTTGACGCGCAGAATGGATGTCGGGCCGGTCATGATGGTCGCCTCCGGGTCGGGAAATCAGGGGCGTAAAAGTACCCCTTTGAGGGGATTTGTAAACGCTTTTTAATTTACTGAAATACTACAATTTTTAGACGGCGCTTGAGGGCGTTTCGGCGCGGCGCGGGCCAGGCGGTCGGGGAGAAAGGGGAAACGGGGAGAGGACGGGGGACGGCGGACAGACGCGGAGGGACGACGGGATCGGCGGCGCGAACCTGGAAAGGGCGTCCGCGCAGGGGCACGGGCAAGGCCGTAAGACGACAGGGCGACGGAGGCAGCTGCGGGGATGCGGCGGGGAACAAACAGACGGCGGCGCGCCCGGAGACGGCCGCTGGCGGGAGGGGTTTTCCGGCAGCGGCCGCGTCCGTCGGCATGGCGCGCGGGGAGCCTGCGGCGGGCGCGGGACGGCCTGTGTCTGGCCGTCCCGCTGTCGTGGGTCCTACAGCAGGGTGTCCACCGGGGTGTATTCCAGGCCAAAGGCGTCGGAGACGCCCTTGTAGGTGACCTTGCCGTGGACGACGTTGGCTCCGGCCTTGATTTCAGCGGAGTCCAGCATGGCCTGTTTCCAGCCCTTGCCGGCGATCTGCAGGGCGTAGGGCAAGGTGGCGTTGGTCAGGGCCATGGTGGAGGTCTTGGCCACCGCGCCGGGCATGTTGGCCACGCAGTAGTGGATCACGCCGTCCACGGTGTAGATGGGGTCGCCGTGGGTGGTGGGGCGGGAGGTTTCAAAGCAGCCGCCCTGGTCGATGGCCACGTCCACGAGGACCGCGCCCTTTTTCATGGTGGCGAGCATTTCCCGGGTGATGAGCTTGGGGGCCTTGGCGCCGGGGATGAGCACCGCGCCCACGACCACGTCGGCCCGGGTGAGCAGGTCGCGCAACAGGGCCGGGCTGGACATGAGCGGGAAGCAGTTTTTGGGCATGATGTCGCTTAAGTAACGCAGCCGGTCCAGGTTGAGGTCGAGGATGTAGACCTTGGCGCCCAGGCCGCAGGCCATCTTGGCCGCGTTGGCGCCGACTTCGCCGCCGCCGATGACCACCACCGTGGCCGGATCGACGCCGGTGACGCCGCCGAGCAGCACGCCAAGGCCCCCGTGTTCCATTTCGAGGTACTTCGCGCCCTGCTGGATGGCCATGCGGCCGGCCACTTCGCTCATGGGGGTGAGCAGGGGCAGGGAGCCGTCGGCCTTCTGGATGGTTTCGTAGGCGATGCCGACGCACTTGCTCTTGATCAGCGCATGGGTCTGGCGCTCGTCGGCGGCCAGGTGCAGGTAGGTGAAGACGATCTGGCCTTCGCGGATAAGGTCGTACTCGGCCGGCAGTGGTTCCTTGACGTGCATGACCATGTCGGCGCGCTCAAAGATCTCTTTGGGGGTGGCCACCATCTCCGCGCCGGCGGCGATGTAGGCGTCGTCGTCAAACCCGCTACCCGCGCCGGCGTTTTTCTCGACCAGCATGGTATGACCATTTTGGCGCATCACTTCCACGCCGGCCGGGGTCATGCACACGCGATTCTCTTCGGACTTGATCTCTTTGAGGATGCCAACGATCATTTCAAACTCCGGTTTACGGGTTGCCGTCGGGGAATTTCTCTTGCCGTCCCCCTCGGTTAGCAAGTCCCTTGCCAGGGTTCACCGGGAAGCCGAAAATAACGCCGTCTGGCGGCGGCTGTTTTGCGAAATATGCAAAAAATGTAAAATAGCGGCACATTAGAAAACGGTGAGGCGGCACCTGCCCTGCCCTATTGGGGCGCGCCGGACGGCAAACCGGCCGGCCAAACCGAGGCCGGCGGGATTGGACGGCGCACTTTGGAACGAAAAGCTTCCAAAAAACCAATTCAAAGCGTTAAGCACTCGAAATTGTGCAGATAAATAAATGGCATGAAAACGGACCACTGGTCCGTTTTCATGCCAGACGATGTTTTTTGACCTTGGCCAGCAAGGCCGTATGGGACAGGCCGAGTTCCCGGGCGGCCTGGCGCAGGCTCTTGCGCCCTTTGAGCGCGTTTTCGAGCAGGTCGCGCTCGTAGCGCTCCATGGCCGCCCGCAGGGACAGCCGGCCGCCGTCGCCGGCCGCCACGCTCCCGCCGGCCAGGGGATCGCGCCCAAGCTCGTGGACCAGCAGCACATGGCGCTCGCCGATGACGGGCTGGTCGCACAGGATGGCGGCGCGTTCGACCACGTTTTTAAGTTCCCGCACGTTGCCGGGCCAGCCATGGCGCATGAGCTTGTCCCGGGCGGCCGGGTCGAAGCCCGTGAGCTCCTTGCCCAGCCGGGCCGAGAGCTGGAACAGGAAATGGTCGGCCAGGGCGCCAATGTCCTCGGGACGCTCGCGCAGGGGCGGGATGTGCAGGGGCAGGACGTTTATGCGGTAGTAGAGATCCTCGCGGAAAAGCCCCTTTTCCACGAACTGTTCCAGATTGCGGTTGGTGGCCGTGATGATGCGGGCGTTGGCCTGGGTTTCCCGGCTGTCGCCCAGGCGGCGCAGGCGGCCGTTCTGGATCAGGCGCAGGATCTTGGCCTGGGCGGCCAGGGGCATTTCGGCGATTTCGTCGAAAAACACGGTGCCGTCCTTGGCCAGCTCAAAAAGCCCGGGCTTGCCCTCGCGCCTGGCCCCGGAAAACGCGCCGCCCACGTAGCCGAAGAGTTCGCTTTCCATGAGCGTCTCGGGCACGGCCGCGCAGTTGATGGCCACGAACTGGCCGGGCAGCCCGCTGGCGGCGTGCATGGCCTGGGCCAGCATGTCCTTGCCGGTGCCGGATTCGCCCCGGATGGTCACGATGGCCTCGGAGGAGGCGATTTTTTCGGCCATGGCCACCACCTGCCGCATGGCCGCGCTGGCCCCGATGATGTCGCTAAAGCCCACGTCGGCCGGCTCGTAAATCGACTTGGCCAGATCGCGGATCTCCTGGGCGTCCTTGGCGATCTCCACGGCCCCGGTCACGCCGCCCTCGGCGTCGAGAATGGGCCGGCCGGTGGCGAAGTATTGCAGGCGCTTGCGCCCAACCGTCACGTTCTTGCGGACGTTGTTGTAGCGCCGGCCTTCCAGGCAGCCCAGGATGGCGTGGTCGGGCAGGGGCAGCTCCCGCACGTGGCGGCCGACCAGCTCGGCCCGGCCGCATTTGAAGTTCTCGCGGGCCACGTTGTTTATCAGCGTCACGCAGCCGCTGGCGTCGATGGCGACCACGGACTCGTCCACGTTGTCCAGGACCGTGCGCAGCAGGTTGGCCTGCTTTTCGTGGGGCATGGCCTCGATGCAGCTGATGCGCAGCAGCCCCGGGCAGGCGGCCAGCATGGACATCAAGTCCTTGCGCGGACAGTCGCCGCGCTCGTGGTCGATCTCCAGGAAGATATGGGCGCAGCCGTGTTCCTGGGCCACTTCCATGGACAGGATGTTATGGCCCCGGCTGGCCAGCAGCGCGGAAATGTCGGCCACGATGCCGACGCGGTCGGTGAATTTCAGATGCAGCTTGCTCATGAGCGCTCTCCCCGGCCAAGGCCAGGCCGCCTTGGCGGCGGCCCGGGCCGCGCGTTCCCGGGTATGCGCCGAAAGGACGGCGACGGGCAAGCACAATCCCGTCCGGGCCGTTTCCGCCCGGCCCGGACGGGGGGCGTGCTCCGGTCCGGTCGGCGTCAGGCGTCATCTCGGCGACGTTTTCGGGGCGGCCTTGCCTTTTGCGGAACCTTATGGATAGATGCCGGCATGACGACGCACAGCGGCGACGCCGTGCGAGCGCAAGGACTTACTCAAGGGGAACCTATGCAGCCGTTACGTGTCTACAGCGTGGTGCCGAAACTTCCGGAGAAGCTGCGGCCGCTTTGGGATCTGGCGTACAATCTGCTCTTTTCCTGGAACGACGACATCGTGTCGCTTTTCGCCCAGGTTGATCGCAAGATCTGGCGGGAGTGCTACGGCAATCCGGTCTGTTTCCTCAACCGCCTGCCGCAAAAGACCCTGGAAGCCCTGGCCGAGGACGACTTCTTCGTGGAGCGCGTGGCCGATCTGCGCCAGAGCCTGGCCACTTATCTGGCCCGCAAGAACTCGTCCATTCCCTTCCCGGACCGCGACGGCACGCCGGTCATCGCCTATTTCAGCCTGGAGTACGGCATCAGCCAGTGCCTGCCGGTCTATTCCGGCGGCCTGGGGATTCTGGCCGGCGACCATCTCAAATCGGCCAGCGACCTGTGCGTGCCCCTGGTCGGCATCGGCCTGTGCTACCAGCAGGGCTATTTCCGCCAGTACCTCACCCCGGACGGCTGGCAGCAGGAACGCTACCCCATTTACGACTTCGAGCAGATGCCGCTGACCTTGTGCAAGGACGAGGCCGGCAATCCCCTGCTCGTCCATGTGGACCTCAAGGGTGAGCGGGTGGCGGCCCAGCTGTGGAAGGCGCAGGTCGGGCGCGTTTCGCTCTATCTCATGGACACCAACGTGCCGGAAAACCAGCCCGGCACGCGCCAGCTCACCAACCGCCTCTACGGCGGCGACCTGGAAACCCGGGTGCGCCAGGAATACCTGCTCGGCATCGGCGGCATCCGCGCCCTGGAGGTCCTGGGCCTCAAGCCCAAGGTCATCCACATGAACGAGGGCCATTCGGCATTCGCGGGCCTTGAGCGCATCGCCAACTTCATGGACAAGC
This sequence comes from Solidesulfovibrio carbinolicus, assembly GCF_004135975.1. Lineage (NCBI taxonomy): Bacteria > Pseudomonadati > Thermodesulfobacteriota > Desulfovibrionia > Desulfovibrionales > Desulfovibrionaceae > Solidesulfovibrio > Solidesulfovibrio carbinolicus. The sequence goes on from NZ_CP026538.1 coordinate 4,461,832, forward strand.
ACCAGCTGTCCTTCGAGGCGGCCATGGAGCTTGTGGCCTCCAGCTCCATCTTCACCACCCACACCCCGGTGCCGGCCGGCAACGACCGGTTTCCGCCGGAACTCATCCAGGCCTATTTCGAGGACTACGCCAAGCGCCTGGGTCTGGCCTTCAAGGTGCTCTTGGCCCTTGGCCGCGAAGACCCGCGAAACGACACCGAACATTTCTGCATGACCGTGCTGGCGCTCAAGCTCTCGCGCTTTAATAACGGCGTTTCCCAGCTCCACGGCGAGGTCTCGCGCAAGATGTGGAACCGGGTCTGGACCCAGTATCCCATGGAGGACGTGCCCATCGGGGCCATCACCAACGGCGTGCACGTGCCGACCTGGGTGGCCCAGGATCTGGCCGCCCTCTACGACCGCTACCTCGGGGCCAACTGGCGCGAGGACCCGGACACCTCGCGTGTCTTTTCCCAGGCCCATCTGATTTCCGACGCCGAACTGTGGCGCACCCACGAGCGGCTGCGCGAACGGCTCGTCGGCTACGTGCGCGAGCGCTTGCGCGACCAGCTGCTGGCGCGCGGGGCCAAGCGCAAGGAACTGCAGACCGCCGATGAGGTTCTTGATCCCCAGGCGCTGACCATCGGCTTCGCCCGGCGGTTCGCCACCTACAAACGGGCCAGCATGCTGCTCCAGGACAAGGAGCGGCTCATTCGCATCATCTCCGACGCCCAGCGCCCGGTGCAGTTCATTTTCGCCGGCAAGGCCCATCCCCACGACAACGAGGGCAAGCGGCTCATTCAGGAGCTGGTGCAGCTGTGCACCAGCACGGCCTGCCGCTACAATCTGGTGTTTCTCGAAGACTACGACATGGAGATCGCCAGCTACCTCGTCCAGGGCGTGGACGTGTGGCTCAACACGCCGCGCCGGCCCCTGGAAGCCTGCGGCACCAGCGGCATGAAGGCCATGTGCAACGGCGTGCTCAATTTCTCGACCCTGGACGGCTGGTGGGCCGAGGCCTGGAAGCCCGACAACAGCGTGGGCTGGGCCGTGGGCATGGGCGAGGAATATGAAGACGCCGGGTACCAGGATTTCGTGGAGAGCCAAACGCTCTACAACATCCTGGAAAACGAGATCATCCCGACCTTCTACGAGCGGGGCCACGGCAATCTGCCGCGCAACTGGATCCGCAAGATGAAGGACTCCATTTGCGAGCTCACGCCGGTCTACAACTCCCACCGCATGGTGGAGGACTACGCCCGCATCGCCTACATCCCGGCCCTGGAGAACTACACCCGCCTGACGCGCGAGGAATGCGCCCCGGCCAAGGACCTGGCCTCCTGGCGCATGGACATCATGACCAAGTGGGGCGGCCTTGATGTCCGCAACGTGCGGGCCGGCGACCCCGAGCAGCTGCACGTGGGCGACCCGGTGCGGGTGACCTGCGAGGTGCATTTAAACGGCATCCGCCCCCAGGACGTGTCGGTGCAGATTTACGCCGGCCGGCTGGACGTGGAAGGCAAGTTCGCCCAGCGCGAGACCGTGGACATGCGGCCGGTGGAGACGACGGCCGACGGCTGGCACATGTACATGGGCGAGGTGCAGCCCTCCGAAGCCGGACGTTTCGGCTTCACGGTGCGGGTGTTGCCGCACCATCCGCTGCTGCTCGACTCCCACAGCCTGGGGCTGATTCGCTGGGCCCAGGGGGCGTAGGGGGCGGGGAAAGAAAACGACTGCGAAAAAGGCGGGCCGCTCCGGGAGGGGCGGCCCGTTTTGCGCCCTGTGCCCGCGCCGTCACGCCCCTGTTGCCGCGCCCGGCTATGCGGCCCCATCCCCCGCCAAGGAGCACACCATGCCCGCCCTTGTCGCCGTCTGCGCCACCGCCCTTGTCGCCTCGCTGCTGACGCTTTATTCCGGCTTCGGCCTGGGCACGCTCCTCACGCCCATCATGGCGATCTACTTTCCCATCGAGGCGGCCGTGGCCATGACCGCCCTGGTGCACTTCGCCAACAACCTCTTCAAGCTGGCGCTTTTTGCCCGCAAGGCCGACTGGAAGGTCGCGGCCGTGTTCGGGCTGCCGGCCCTGTTGGCCAGTTTCGGCGGCGCGGCCCTGCTGGTGGCCCTGGCCGATCTGCCGCCGCTGGCGACCTACACGCTTTTTGGCGCGCCCCACGCCGTCACGCCGGTCAAGCTCGTGGTGGGGCTGCTCATCGGACTGTTCTCCCTGCCCGAGATCACCAAGCGCATCAAAAAGCGCGGCCTGCCGCCGGCCCTGCTCCCCCTGGGCGGGCTGGTTTCCGGCTTTTTCGGCGGCCTGTCCGGCCATCAGGGCGCGTTTCGCAGCGCCTTTCTCCTGCGCCTGGGCCTGCCCAAGGAGACGTTTATCGCCACCGGCGTGGTCGTGGCCTGTCTGGTGGACGCCGCCCGGCTGGCCGTCTACGCCGGCCATCTGTCCGCGCCGGGCGTGGCCGACAACCTGCCCCTGCTCCTGGCCGCCTCGGCCTGCGCCTTTGCCGGCGCCTTCGCCGGGGCGCGGATTCTCGGCAAGATGACCCTCGACGGCGTGAGCAGGCTGGTCGGCTGGATGCTGCTGACCCTGGCCGGGCTGTTGGCGGCGGGCATTGTCTAGCATTTCGGTCTGTTGACGCCGCCCGAACAGATCAGCTACAGGACAACCGATAGTCCTGCGTTCCGCCGCGCTTTCGCAGGACAACGCCCGGCAATCGCGCCATTGCCCCGAATGAGCGCTGCATCGCCAATAATGCAAAGGACAATCGATCCATCATGAGCAAGAAACAGGGCATCGCCGTCGGCATCATCGTTGTTCTCGCCATTGCCTACTTCGGCCTGACGCAATACGCCTCCCACGTCGCCAAGACGCGTCTTGACGACGCCATCGCCAAGCAGGGGCCGTTCGTACAGATTCATTACGGAAAAATATCCTACAACCTCTTCACGCAACATACTGTCATCAAGGCCGTCTCCCTGCGGGGACCGGGCATGGCCACTCCGGTTTTCGCCAAGGAAGTCATCATTCGCCGCCTGGACCTGGATTCGCCCAAGCCGACGTATGTTTCCATCGACGTGCTGGGCATCGAGCTGGAGCCGTCCTCCCTGGGCAAGGAAGCCGCCGCCGAGCTGGCCGCCCTGGGCTACGCCGGGCCGTGGTCGTGCGATGTGACCGTTGACATGGACAGCCTGGCCGAGAAGCGGGAACTCAAGGCCCACATGGTCTATGCGGCCAAGGACATCGGTTCCTTGCGCCTCGACTTCGTGCTCGGCAATCTGGACTATACCACCGTCAAGCCCGAGGCGGTCATGGCCAGCCTGTTCAACTGCGCCTTGAAGCAGGCGGAAATGGCCTATGTCGACGCTTCCCTCGTTGAGCGCATTTTCAAGCAAAACGCCGCGAAACAAGGCCTGGACCTGCCGGCCTATAAGAAGCAACTCGTCGGCCAACTCGACGCGGCATTGCAGCATTCGCCGAAGTCCCTGCCCCAGGCCTTTATCAACGCTCTCAAGCAGTTTGTGGAAAACCCGCGCCAGCTCACCATTTCCGCCAACCCGACCGCTCCCGTCTCCTTCATGGAACTGCTCAAGGCCGGCACGCCCGAGGCCGTGGCCAACCTGCTCGCCCTGGACATCAAATCCTGAAGACCCGCCCCGCTGATGCCAAGCGTCTCTTGACAACAGGCCTACCGAGTAAGACAGTTCTGCCGTGCGCGTGTTCAAAACCAAGCGGCTTGACCGATGGGCCGGCAAGGAAGGCCTCGCCGACAAGGCCTTGTGGCAAGCCGCGCTGGAAGTGGCGGCGGGCAATGTCGAGGCCAGCCTGGGGCAATGCCTCTATAAAAAACGTCTGGCCCGGCCGGGGGAAGGCAAACGCTCGGGATTGCGAACCATTATCGCGTTCAAAAACGCCAGCGGAGACCGGGTGTTTTTCGTCTACGGGTTTGCAAAAAAACAGCAGGCCAACATCACCGAAACGGAACGGCACGGCTTGGCCCTCGTCGCCAAGCATTTTCTCGACGCCACGCCAGTCGTGATCGACAACCTCCTGCGCGCCGGAGAACTCGTCGAGGTCATCAAGGAGACAGACGATGAGCGACATTCTTGACGCCGTCCAGGAGATGGCCCGGGGGCTTCATGACGCCGGCGGCATGGACAAGACGACCCTGCGACAGCTCGAAGCGCTGTGCCTGCCCAAGGCCAGGGCGCTTAGCCCGGAACAAATCAAGGCAATACGCGAAAAGACCCGCATGAGCCGCAGCGTGTTCGCCGCGTTGCTCAACGTCGGCCCGTCCACGGTCGAGCACTGGGAACGGGGCCTCAAAAAACCCAGCGGCCCGTCCCTGCGGCTGCTCGACGTGGTGGACCGCAAAGGCGTCGACGCCTTGTGCTAGCCTCGCCCCCTCCCACCTGCGCCCCCCACTCCCGGCTCGACGGCCGGCGTCGTAGCTGCTAAGGCTATCCAATGCTTTGCGGCATCGACGTCGGCGGCACGCACACGGACGCGGTCCTCATCGGCCCGGAAGGGGTCGTTGCTTGCGCCAAGCTGCCCACCAACCATGACGATCTCCTCGCCTCCATACGCGAGGCGCTTTCCAGCATCGTGGCCGTGGCCGGGCCGGCCGCCATCCATCGCCTGACCCTGTCCACCACGCTCACCACCAACGCCATCATCGAAGGCACGGCCGACGCCGTGGGCGTCCTCGTGTCCGGCGGCCCGGGCATCGACCCCGAGGCGTATAGACAGGGCGGGCATTACCATGTCCTGGCCGGGGCCATCGACCACCGGGGCCGCGAAACCGCCGCCATCGACCTCGACGCGGCCAAGGCCGTTGTCGACGCCTGGCTGGCCGAGGGGCTGCGCGCCTTTGCCGCGGTCACCAAATTTTCCACCCGCTGCCCGGACCAGGAGCTGGCCCTGCGCGGCTTGCTCGCCGGCCGGGCCGACTGCGTGTCGCTGGGGCACGAATTTTCCGGCCGCCTGGGCTTTGGACGGCGCATCGCCACGGCCTGCCTCAACAGCGCCGTGTGGCGCGTCTACAACCGCTTTTGCGACGCCGTGGAACAATCCGTGGCCGACCTGGGCATGACCGCCGCCATAAACGTGCTCAAGGCCGACGGCGGCACCATGCCGTTGTCGGTTTCCCGCGCCCAGCCCGTGCAGTCCATCCTGTCCGGCCCGGCCGCCTCGGTCATGGGCATCATCGCCGTGTGCGACATCGCCGAGGATTCGGTCATCCTCGACATCGGCGGCACCACCACCGACATCGCCGTTTTTGCCGCCGGCGCGCCGCTTATTGAAAACGAAGGCATCGCTATCGACGGCCGCCCGACGCTCGTGCGGGCGCTGCGCACCCGCTCCATCGGCGTGGGCGGCGATTCGGCCGTCACGGTCAGCCGGCAGGCCATCGAGGTCGGCCCGCGCCGCTTCGGCCCGCCCATGGCCCTGGGCGGCAAGGTTCCGACGCTTATTGACGCGCTCAACGTCCAAAACGTCATCGCCGTGGGCGATCCCCGGGCCTCGTATCAGGGCCTGCTTGCCGCCGCCGCGCCCCACGGCTTCGAGCCCGAAGAGGTGGCCGAGGCCGCCATCCTCAATGCCGTCAACCAGATCCGCTCGGAAGTGGCGGCCGTTGTGCGCGAAATAAACGACCGCCCGGTCTACACCATCTTCGAGCTGCTGGAAGGCAAGCACGTGCGCCCCACCCGGGTCTACGTCATGGGCGGACCGGCGCTGGCCCTTTCCGCCCTGCTCCAGGACGCCTTTTCCGAGGAAGTCATCGTGCCCGAGAGCTTTGCCGTGGCCAACGCCATCGGCGCGGCCCTGGCCAGGCCGACCTTTTCCGTGGAGCTTTTCGCCGACACCGCTGCCGGCCGCCTGACCATTCCCTCCCTGGGCGTGGCCCGGTCCGTGTCCGGCAACTACAGCCAGGCGGCCGCCGAGGGCGAGGCCGGGGCCAGCCTGCGCGACTATCTCGCCTCCATCGGGGCCGACGTCGACGACGCGCCCATCGAAACCGTGGAGCTGTCGTCGTTTCCCATGGTCGAGGGCCAGGAGCTGGCCGGCTACAACATCCGCGTGGCCTGCCAGGTGCGGCCTGGCGTCTCCGGGGCCTACAAACAGGCGGTGTCCAAGCAATGCTGAAAGCCCGCCATCCCCTGGGGATCGTCTTTTTCCCGGCCTACGACTGGGCCATCTCGCCCACCCACCCCGAGCGCCAGGAACGCCTGCTCTACACCCAGGACCAGCTGCGCGAGGAAGGCGTCTTCGACATCCCGGGCGTAACCGAACTCAAGCCCGACCTGGCCAGCCACGAAGACGTGGCCCGGGTGCATTTCTGCTTTCCCGACGTGGCGGCCGTCACCACCACCTCCCACCTCATTTCCGCCGGCGGGGCCATCCGGGCCGCCCGCACGGTCATGGAAAAGGAAGCCGAGCGCGCCTTTGCCCTGGTGCGGCCGCCCGGCCACCACGCCATGAAGGTGGTCCACGGCTCGCGCGGGTTTTGCAACATCAACATCGAAGCGGTGATGGTGGAATGGCTGCGGGAGCGCTACGGCCCCTTGCGCGTGGCCATCGTGGACACCGACTGCCATCATGGCGACGGCACCCAGGACGTCTACTGGAACGACCCCGATACGCTCTTTATTTCCCTGCACCAGGACGGCCGCACGCTGTATCCCGGCACGGGCTTTCCCCTGGAACTCGGCGGCCCAAGAGCCTTGGGGACCACGGTCAACGTGCCCCTGCCGCCCGGAACCTCGGACCAGGGCTTCCTTTTCGCCATGCGCGAAGTGGTCATGCCGCTTATTGAGGACTTCAAGCCCGATCTGATCATCAACTCCGCCGGCCAGGACAACCATTTCTCCGACCCCATCACGGACATGGCCTTCTCGGCCCAGGGCTACGCCCAGCTCACCGAACTGCTCGGGGCGGACATCGCCGTGCTGGAAGGCGGCTACGCCATCCAGGGCGCGCTGCCCTACGTCAATCTGGGGCTGGTGCTGTCCATGGCGGGGCTGGATTACAGCCACGTGCGGGAACCGGGTTTCGACCCGGCGGCCGTGCGCCAAAGCGACAAGGTGACGGGCTACATCGAGGAAGTCTGCCGCGACATCGTCAAGGAAGTGCGTAACCCGCGCGGTCCGGGCAAGGGCGATGTGGCGAACGGCTGGTTTTCGCGGCGCAAGACGCTCTACTACGACACCGACGCCATCACGGAATACCAGACCGAGTCGGTGCGCCTGTGCGACCACTGCCGGGGCGTGGTGAAGTATGAGACGGAATCCACGCGAAACCCGCTGTGCCTGGGCGTTGAAGCGCCCATCGGGGCCTGCGAACGCTGCGTGGATGAAGCCTACCGCATCTACGAGGCCGGCCAGATCAAGGGCGAATACCGCCATCTGGCGCTCCTGGACCGGGTGGGCAAGAACTACCTGAGCTTTACGGGCTGACGCCCGCATCCCCCACTCCCCTGCGCACGGGCATCAGCCCATGCCGAGCCCCTTTTCCCCCATGCGGGGGGGCCGGGGGCCTCAGGCCCCCGGCCGCCGGAGCATCTTCCCTCTACGACGATTTGCCTTAACCGCCGAAGTAGCGCACCACGGCGTCGCGGGTGGTCTTGGAGATGAGTTTTAAGCGAACGAACTCGTCGGGATGGAACTGGAACACGCCGGCCAGGAACATGAAACGCGGGTCGTCCAGGCGGTTGCCGCCCTTTTCCGCAAAGCTCAAGGCGCTTAACACCGTGGCTTCGAAGTCGTAGCCGCCCTGCTTGAGCACCGTGGCGTAGACCATGCATTCCCGGTCATGCAGCTCCTGGGGGTGCAGATCCTCGGGCAGCTTGTTCTTGGCGTCTTCCACCTGCTTGAAATACATAAACACGTTTTGTTTGTTAAACGCCAGACTGCGGCCGCCCTCGGCGGCCACGGCGTCCAGGGCCGGCCACAGGCAAAACGCGGCCAGGGCCGCCAGCCAAAGCACTCGCCGGGCCGGGGTCACTGGGCCGCCTTGGCCTGGCCGCACGGGGCGTAGAGCGGCTCATAGAAATAGCTTAGCGTCCCCATGTCGCGTTCGGGCGAATACTGCATCCGGATGAGCACGTTGCCCACGGGCCAGCCCAGGTCCACGCCCTTGCCTTCGAGGTCGATGGGCTTGCTGTACTTGCCGGCCAGGAAGTTCTTGATGCTCTCGTGGTTTTTTTGCCCTTGTATTCCACCATCACGGCCGCGAACTTGTCCTGGCAAAAGCCGTAGACCACGCCGGAAAGGAAGGCCTCGCCGATGCGGTAGACCACGCCTTCGGCCGTGGCGTAGGCGGCCTGGCCGTCGCGTTCGGCCACGGTCAGGTCCGGGATGGCGGCCATGGCCGTGCCCCATTTGATGCCGTTGAAGGCATTGGGCTCCTTGATGACCTTGCCCGGCGCGTCCACGGTCTCGGCCGGGCCGGACGGCTCGTGGGGCGCGGCGGCCTTTTGGGTTTCGTGTTTTTCGGGCGGGGCCTTTTTGGCCAGGGCGGGCGTGGCGGCCAGGGCAAGGCAACAGACCAGCAGCAGAGACAGCGTTTTTTTCATGCGGGGAAAGGGGGGGAGAAGGTTTTAGGCCGAGGTGCGCAGAATCATGCCGCGCAGGGTCACGGCCATGATGTCGCTTTGCACGGAGCGGCCGCTTTCCAGGAAATGGGCCAGCTCGGCCCGGCGACGGTCGCCGGACAGGGCCATGTAATCCAGGACCATGTCGTTGATGGCCGATCCTGTCAGCGGCGTGAGGGTGATGGTCGGACCGCCCATGGCGTGATGCTCCCTTTTTCCGAGCTGTAGCGCCGCGACGGGGGAATGGCAAGCGGCGACGGCGTTCATGGCGTGAACAGGGCGGCCAGGGCGGCCAGGCCCTCGCCCAGGAGTTCGTCAAATTCCGCCGGGTCGGCCTCGGCCAGGCGGAACATGGCCAGGGCGCGCAGGTCGAGCCGGGGCAGCGCCCCGCAGGGTGTTACGCGGTACCCCAGGGCATTGGCCATGAAATCGGCCACATGCACGGCGGCGGCCACCACCGATTCCGGGCACTGAGCCGGATCGTGATGGGCGGCCACGCCTTCGATCAGCGTGTCGGCCAGCCGCCATTTATCGCCGATGCGCCCGCCCAGGGCGGCATGGTCGAAGCCAAGCTCCAACCGCTCGGCCGCGTCGGACGGGATGCGCCCCTCGGCCACCCGGGCCAGCACCGCCTGGGCCAGATCGGGTTCGGCCACGGCCAGGACCAGCCGGCCCATGTCGTGGAGCAGGCCGGCCACGAAAAAGCGCTCCGACGCGGCCTCGTCGCGTCGCCGGGCCAGCCCCCGGGCCAGCATGCCCACGGCCACGGCGTGACGCCAGAAATCGGGCATGGACAGCAGATCGGCCCGGGGCGGCTTGTCGAACAGCCGGGACAGCACCGCGCCGGCGGCCAGATTGACGATTTCGGTGAGGCCGATAAGGCCCACGGCCCGGCTGACGGTCTCCACCCGGACCCTTGGGGCATAGATGGGGCTGTTGGCCAGGCGCAGCACGTAGGCGGCCAGGCTCGGGTCCAGGGACACGGCCTTGGCCACGTCGGCCACTCCGCTTAGGGGGTTCTCGGCCGTACGGCGCAGGGCCAGGTAGGCTTCGGGCAGGGGCGGCGGATTGATGTCGGCCAGGGACCGACGTTTGCCCGGGGACAGGGACGCGGCCGGAGCAGCTCCCGGCGACGGCGCGGGCAGAGCCTCGCGCCGGGAAGCGCCAAGCTCAAGCAGCCGCGTCACGAACAGCGGCGCGTCGCCGGTGGGGATAAAGGCGCTGTCGACGGTCATGCCGGTTGCTCCCGGAAACGGATTCATCCCCGGTCTAGCGCAATCATCTGGCGGCGGCAAGCCGGCCGGGCGACGCGGACGTGCGAGCCTTGACTTTCATGCCCCGGCGGACCATAAATTGTTGTAGAGCATCCTCACCAGGAATCTTCATGTTCAAACGCAGGGTCGGCGAACTGGCCAAAAGGCCCCTTATCGTGCCGGCGGACGCCACCGTGACCCAGGCGGCCGATCTTATGGTGCGCGCCGACGTCAGTTGCCTGGCCGCCGTCACCGGGGCCAAGGTCGTGGGGTTCGTCACCGAGCGCGAGTTGGTGCGTCGCCTGGACGTCGATCTCGACCCGGCCTCGCCCGTGCGCGAAACCCTGTCGCGCACCGTGGGCGGCGGCATCCTCAAGGACCTGTCGGCCAACGAAGCCATCAAGACCATGCTGGAGCGCAAGGAGCGCCATCTGCCGGTCATCGACGTGGGCGGCTCGCTCATTGGCGTGGTCACGGACAAGGAGCTCGTGGACGCCCTGGCCGTGGACTTCATGGTGGAAAATGTCGATTGCCGGGCCGTCATGCGGCCCGAGCCGATCTGCCTGCCCCCGGAAGCGCCCGTGCAGGCGGCCCTGGACCGGATGCGTCAGGCCGGCGTCGGCTCGGTGCTGGTGGTTGTGGACGGCAAGGCCGCCGGCATCTTCACCGAACGCGACGCCCTGCGGGCCATCATGGGCCAGCCCGAACGGCTCGACGATCCCGTCTCGGCCTACATGAGCCGGCCGGTGGTCAGCGTGCCGGCCGAGGCCATGGTTTACAAGGTCATTTTGTACATGCGCCAAAAGGGCGTGCGCCGTCTGGCCGTCACCGAAGCCGACGGCCGCCTGGCCGGCGTGCTCACCCAGCCCGACATCCTGCTCTACGCCAGGCGCATGGGCTGACCCGCCCTTCTCGCCGGCCGCTCCCCCAACGCCGTCGAATCCAACGCCCGTTGCAGGCAGCCAGGGTTTCCCCGCGAAATCCCAGGCTACCGGCATCGTTGCGTGCGGCCTGCCGCTGTCCGGCAGCGAGGCCATGGCCCAGTCTCGGTCAAATTGATCGCAGCCTCCGCCAGGCGTGGCCTTGGAGAAGCGGCGGCTGCGCCTCATGTAAAAAAACCCAGAGGCCTGTTGATTCCGAGATTTCCGGTGGATACCGTTCGCATTTCTGAAATCTGGGGGAATGTTTACGCTATAAATGATATTTTTAAATTGATGAAAAAGTCATTATTAAATACGTTCCCGTATAAAATCGCCAGGAGGCTCCCATGCGAATTCACAGGATCTTTATGTGTGTCGTTGGAATAATTGCCTTCGTGAACTTGCTTGCCTGTTCCACAACGACGAACAAAGTCACCCCATTGGCGGAGCTGCCGGACAAAAGCAACCCAGGGGCGATTTATATTCTGCCAAAGACTGCGGTCGCGCTCAATATTCCGATAAAAATCACAACTTACAACAGAGCAGATAAGGAATTTGACTTACAACTCATGAAAGAGGCCGCAGAAACTGCATATTTATTACACAATGCCTCTTCCCAGACGAGGATTGCGGAAGAAGCCCAAAAGGCTGCCCAGGGCGAAGCGAATGCCGCACAAAGAGAGTTTGAAAAGCTCACCGCTGAAGCAAATTCATCACCAGACAATAAAGATGTAATACAAAAACTATCTGAGTCGAGGACAAAATGGGAAATCGCCCTGAATAAATATGAACATGCAAAAGCATATTACATTTCAAAAAAAGACGAGCAAATGCAGTTACAAATTCAAAAGCGCCAAGCCTTAAAAAACCAAAGAAAGCTTAAATCATTAGAAAAATCAAGAGCAAACGCATGCGAAAAGGAAATTGCAGCACTTTTCCGTGAAGGCACAAGTTCTCCACGATTCGAAACTGGCGACGCCCAAATAACAATATCTGCCGTCCCAGACGCTGATCATATTTACAACATGGATTTAAGCACTACGTTTTTAAAAGACACCAAGAAAAAGCTCGTCTTCAATGAAAACGGCATGTTGGTATCTGCTGATTATTCAGCAAAAGATAAAACGTTGGAATTCACCGTCCAAGTCATAGAATCGCTCGCAAAAATCGGAAGCACACTGTTAACAGGAGGGTATTCGACCACAGATACTGACTCCCCACCCCCATCTCCCTGCACGGAGGAAGACAAAAAGGCTATTGAAACCTATGTTAGCCTTACTCTCGACAGAGACAACTGGCTTTTCGGAAAAAACCCGGCGGGGATTGATCCTTCACTTGACGTCTTCAAAGCAAGACTCGCCGCCATAGACGCCAGGATGGCAGACTTAAAAGACCGTCTTCTTGGCAAGGATGTCACGAACATCACCCTCATATGCCCCCTTGACGACAGCCTTCTTCTGCACGACGGCCAGCACAAACTCTTGCCGCTTTTCACCGACGCCATTGCCCAGCAACGCCTGGCGCAACTTCAGGCCACCGTGCGTGAAAAAGTCGGAGCCGCAGGGATTGCCAAGCTGGAATCCCTGGAAGTCATCGTCAAGGTCAACCACGAGCACCCCTCGCAGAAGGTCAAAGGGCTTGTCCCCGAGCCAAAGGGGGAACGGGGCCTCTATTATCGCATGCCCGGCGAGGTATCGATTACCCTCGTGCAGACAAAGGACGGCAAGATCGACAAGGTCGTCGGCGAGACCTTCAAGGTGCCCGTCGCCCAACTCGGCCCCGTCCTGGCCCTGCCTTCCAAGATGAAGACCACGGACGCGGCTTTTTCCATGGAGTTTTTTACCGATACCGGCGGCCTGAAGTCGCTTGGGGTCGAGACGAAGGCCATTGACATGCAGCAGGTCGAAAAGCTCGGCAACTCCGGCGTGGCCCTGGTCTCGGCCATCGCCGCAAGCAACAACAAGATCAATCAACTCAAGCAGCAAAAAGAAGAGCTGTCCCTGGAAATGGACATCCGGGAACTGCGGGAAGGAAAACGCCCGACGCAGTAGCCTGAGCAAAACCCTCGTCGCAGGCCTCTGCCAGGGGTCTGCGACGAGCGGGGGCAAGGAGCCTGCGGCCCGGCAAGGCAGGGGTTGCACCTCTCCAAGCCGCCGGAACAACGGTGTTTCCCGTCAAACGTCATGACGGCTTTCTGGCTTTCGGCCGCCAAAAAGCCAATCCTCGCCGCCCCCCCTTTTCACCATTCTCCAAGTGGGGGCCTCAGGCCCCCAGCCGCCGGAGGCATCCCCCATCTTCTCTCGCCTTATTCCCCCTTACGCCCGCAGCCGCGTGCGCCAGGTGTCGACGATCTCTTTTTCGCGGCGGGCCGGTTCGCTGTCCGGGTTCAGGTCGCAGGCCTTGGCCGCCGCTTCGGCGGCCTGCTGCATCCAGCCGCCTTCGCGCAGGCTGCGCGAGGCCATGACGTACATGGATTCCGGCGCGGCCCCGTAGATGCCGCGCAACAGCTCCCGGTAGCCCTGGCCGAAGACCTCGCGCACGAGTTCGTTGCGCTTGAACAAAAACCGGGCCAGCCAATGGTTGTCGGCCTGGTCGGACAGATACATGGGAAACAGCTTGCGGCATTCGCCAAATAAAAACCGGATGCGCCTTATCTCGCGCTGCATGCTCTCGGCGGTCTGCATGAGCAGCTGAAACAGCTCCCGGCTGATGATGAGGTCCTGCTCGGGCAATTCGCGCTCCTGCATGGAGCGAAACCACGGGGCGTAGTTTTGCTGCTGGTAGGCGTCTTCCTTGAGCTTCATGGACTCGTGGAAGATGTAGCCGATGCACCAGTCGAGAAACTGCCCCACCGGGCTGGTGGTCCCGCCTTCGCGGAACAGATGGTGGGCCGTGTCCTTTAAGCGCCACAGCAGGCCCTTGTTCATCTCTTCGCCGAGCAGGTCGCGCAATTCCTCGAACACCACCTTGCCCGAGCGGTCGAAGTCCTGAAACAGCCGCTCCAGGGTCTCCACGGACAGGCAATAGTCCCGCAGCAGATCGCGGCAGAATTCGTCGCGCTTTTCCTCGAACCAGGTGTGCGACATGGCGTTATCCCCGTCCGCAGCCCTGCCAGCCGCCCTGGGGGGCAAGCTGGGCCAGCCGGGCCAGACGCGCATCGACCCGGGCGTAGAGGCTGCCCTCGGGGAACGTCCCGTCCGGCCCGCGCCCGCCCGCCGGCAGGCCGGTCAGAATTTCCATGGCCTCCTCGACGGTGGCCACGGGATGGATGTGGAAACGGCCCTGGGCCACGGCGTCGATGACCTCGTCGTCGAGCATGAGGTTGACCACGTTGTCGGCCGGCAGGATCACGCCCTGGTCGCCGGACAGGCCCCGGCGGCGGCAGACCGCGAAAAAGCCGCGAATCTTCTCGTTGACCCCGCCCACAGCCATGATCTCGCCGGACTGGGACACCGCCCCGGTCATGGCGTAGCGCAGCCGGATGGGCGTCTCGGCCAAGGCCGAAAGCAGGGCCGCCAGCTCCGCGCCCGAGGCCGAATCGCCCTCGACGCCGGCGTAGTTCTGCTCGAAACACAGCGATCCGGTCATGACCAGCCCCTTGTCCTGGGCGAAGCGGCTGACCAGATAGCTTTTTAAGATCATCATGCCCTTGGTGTGGATGGGGCCGCCCAGCTCGGCTTCACGTTCGAGGTCCAGGATGCCGCCGTGGCCCACGCCCACGGTGCAGGAGATCTGATGGGGCAGGCCGAAGGCGTAGTCGCCGAACATGCGCACGGACAGCCCGTTGGCCTTGCCCACGGCCTCGCCGGAGGTGGCCACCTTGATCATCTCGCGGTCGTACTCTTCGAGGTATTCCTCCTCGTAGAGATTGACGCGAAATTCCCGGGCCTTGCGGGCCAGGGCCAGGTGGGCGGCGGTGACGGCCTCGGCCCCCTGGCGGCGGGCCAGGGCATCGGCCTCGATCATGAGTTCCCGGGCAAAGGGAATTTTCAGCGACAACCGGGTCTGGTCCTCGGCCAGCACCGAGGCGTAGTCCACAAGAGCAGCCAGGGCGGCCCGGTCAAAGGGCAGCAAATTCGCCTGACGGATGGCCTGGCCGGCCAGGGTCAGGTAGAGGCCGACGTTGTCCGGGTTGCGGGCCATGTTCTCCTGGAGATGGGCCTTGAGCTTGAACAGCTTGCCGAAACGCTCGTCGCTGTAGAGCAGGGCCTCGTAGGCCTCGTCCGGCCCGACCAGCACGATCTTGAGGTCCAGCGGAATGGGTTCGGGCTCGATGGTGCGGGTGCGCACATGCTCGCCGCCCTCGGCCGGATCCTCCACCCGGGCCTGGCCCGAGCGCAAGGCGCGAAGCAAGCTCTCCCAGGCCCCGGGATTGGCGGCCAGATCGTCCACCCGGATGATGAGGAAACCGCCGTTGGCCCGGTGCAGGGAGCCGGACTTGATGAGCGTAAAATCGGTGTAGAGCGCGCCCATCTCGGATTCGCGCTCAATGCAGCCCATGAGGTTGAAATAGGTCGGATGGTCCTCGGCCACCACCGGCGCGCCCGAGAGCTGGCCGTTATCCACGAAGAGGTTGGCCTCGTAGCGGTAGAAGATGTCCTCGGGGAGATTCAGGTCGCCGTGGGGCGAGGGCGGAGCCGGCTGGACCTGGGGCATGAAGGCGTCGATGTTGTCCAGGATGTCGGCCCGCATGGCCGTGAGGAACTGGTCGATGGCCGGGGAGGCGGCCCGCAGATCGGCAAAGGGAGCCAGGGCGGCGTCGCAGACCTCGCCGGCGGCATCGCGCTCCAGGTCCTTTTCGCGGTCGCGGTAGCCGCGCTCTTCCTTGGAGAGCTTGCGAAGCGCCGAGCTCATTTCCTCCAGGAGCAGGTCGCCCTTGGCCTTGAGGGATTTCTTGAGCTCCGGCTCCAGGCGCTCGAACTCCTCGTCGCTGACCACCTTGCCTTCGAGCAGCGGATAGAGGGTAAAGGCCCCCTGGTCATCGACCAGGAGGTTGTAGCCCTCGGTCTTGGCCCGCTCCTCCATCTCGTCGAGCATGGTCTCGCGGTCGGCGTTGTAGCCGCGCATGAGGGTCTGCTTCTGGGCCAGATAGGCCTCGCGCTCGAACCGGGCCGGAATCTCCTCGCGCATGTCGGTGACGGCCTTGGCCAGGGCGGTCTTGAAGCCGCGCCCCTGGCCGGCCGGCAGCGACACGACCCTGGGCCGGTCCGGGTCGTCGAAATTGTGGACATAGAGCCAGTCCGGCGGCGTGGCCCCGGCCTTGGCGGCCGGATCGAGGAAGGCCCGGGCGAAATGGGTGCGCCCCATGGCCGGCTCGCCGGCAAGATAGACGTTATATTCCCGGCCGCCGATGGCCAAAGCCAGGTCCAGGGCGGCCATGGCCCGGGGCTGGGTGCGGGCCAGGGCTCCGGGATCGTCGGGAATGTCCCGGCTGTCGGCAAAGGGCAGTGAAGCGGGATCGCAGCAGGCGCGAAGGTCCGTGGGCGTCAGATTTCTGGTCATGGAATCCGTCTGGGAAGGGCGTTAGGGGATAGGGCCGGCGCGCGCCGGCCATCTGGAGAGATACGGCCTTCCGAGCCGTTTGTCATCCTTGGCGCGGCGACGCGCCCTTTTCCGGCCGGCCCGGCCATGGTAATGGCTGCCGCCATGGCGAACACCGGACAACGACCGCCCTTTCTCCCGGGCCTTGGCGGACTGCGCGGGCTGGCCGCCCTGGCCGTGCTTCTCGGCCACGGCCTGGCCTGGCTTACGCCGCTGCCGCAGACTCCGGACCTCTACGAGCCCTTCGCCCGGCTCACCCGGTGCGGGCTGTCGGCCTTTTTCGTGCTGTCGGGATTTGTGCTGGCCTACAACCACGGCGCGGCCATGGCCGCCGGGGAGCTGCCCTTTGGGCGCTTCGCCCTGGCCCGGCTGGCCCGGCTCTATCCGGTCTATCTGCTGACCCTGGGGCTGGCGGCCGGGCTGGCCCTGCTCAAACACGGCCCAGGCTCCTTTGGCGGTCCGGGCCATCTGCTGGCCTTCGCCAGCCTCACCCAGACCTGGTTTCTCGTGCCGGGCTGGCCGCAAATCTTTCCCCTGGCCTGGGCCGTGAGCGTGGAGGTCTTTTTCTATCTTGCCTTTCCGGCCACGGCCTGGCTGCTGGCCCGGGCGCGCACGCCCCGGGCGGCCCTTTGGCTCATCCTGGCCCCCCTGGCCCTGGCCCTGGCCCTGGACGGGCTCGGCGCGCGCCTGTGGCCCCGGCTCTTCACGGCCTACGCCGCCCGCCACCCCGAATGGGCCGGCACGTCCGGCGAACTGGCCGCCCTGCTCTTCCAGTGGCTCTTCTATTCAAGCCCCTACCTGCGGATTTTCGAGTGGCTCATGGGCGCGGCGGCGGCCCGTTTGTTTGTCCTCAAGCCCCGGATGCCCCACAACCTTGACATCGTCGCCGCCCTTGGGCTGGCCGGCCTGCTGGTCGCCCCCCTGCCCAAGGACAACTTCTATCTCCAGGTGATTGCCCAAAACGTGCTCTACGCCCCGCTGCTGACCGCCCTGCTCCTGGCCTTCGCCGCCCGGCCCCGGGCCTTTCTCTCCGCCCGCCGCCTGGGCGCGATAAGCGCCGCGAGCCTGTCGGTCTATCTCGTCCAGACTTGGACGCTGGGCGTCTTCACCGGCCCGCCGGAAACCGGCTGGCCTGAAGCCCTGCTCCGCCTGGCCGCCGGCCTCGCCGCCACCCTATGCGTCGGCCTGGCCGTCGCGCGCTGTATCGAACATCCCGCCGCGCGTTGGGTAATGGCGAAGCGGCCGCAGCGTCCGGGGGCCTAAGGCCCCCCGGACGTCCGCATGGCATTGTGCTTGGCAGGGAGTGGCGCGCTGTCGGCCGGACGGCCAAAGCGGGCGTGGAGGGGACGGGCCGGCTTCGCGTCCTGGGCCTGAGGCTCCCGGACGCCTCACCTGGGCCGGCCCCGTAGCGTGAGGCCTGGGCCTACTGCCGGGCCTTCTTGCCGGCCGACGGCGTCGGCGCGTCGGCCTGGGTGGCGAAAAAGCCGCTGCTGTAGGCCATGGCCTCGCTGGCGCAGACCTTGACCGCGTCGAGTTCCAGCCCAAGTTGCCGGGTCATGTCGGCCAAGCGCGGCCAGTCCGCGTCCTCGATGCATTCGGCCAGATCGAGCAGGGGCTGGTATTCGTTCTGGGCGTCGTGGCGCAGGGCCGATTTGAGCTTTTCATCCAGCGGCAGATGCTCGGCCACCTGGCGCATGGGCAGGCCCAGGATGGCGTCAAGCAGGGAAAAAAGCCCGAGCAGAAAGAGCGTTCCCGGGTTGAAGTCCCAGAAATCGTAGCGGGTGGTGACAAGCTCCAGGAGTCTGGCCCGCTGCAAGGACAGCTCGGCCAGCTCGCGCGGCATGTCGCCGCCCTGGGCCATGTCGGCCAGAAGCACCGCCCGCAGCCAGTTGCGGATTTTGATGCTGCCCAGGATCATGATGGCTTGCTTGATGGACTGGATTTTTTGCGGCAGGCCGAAGGCGGCGCTGTTGAGGTAGGAAAGCAGCCGAAAGCTCACGGACACGTCGGCGGAAATGGCCTCGGCCAGGGCGTCCACGTCCGGGTCCTCGGATTCGATGAGTCGCAAAAGCTGGAAGCGGCTCATTTGGTGGGAGGTGAGCTTGCGCTCGGACACCAGCTCCGGTTCCTTGAAAAAACGGCCCTGGAACACGGCGAATCCGGCGGCCTTGAGTTTTTCAAAGGTATCGAGGCTGCCCACCCGGGAGGCCCATAGCAGGGCCTTGCCGCCCTTATTGCGGGCGGCGATGGGGGTCGGGTCGTCGGCACCGCCGGCATCGAAGCACCACACGTCGGCCAGGGCGGCCAGTTCGGCCAGCTCGGGCTGGCCGGCGCCCACGTCCACGGCCAGGCTGTAGCCGTCGGCTCGAAGCCGGGCGGCCAGCTCGACGACCTCCCTGGGCCGCGAGGCCTGGCCCACGAATTTCACCACGCCGTGGGCCGGCGGCAGGGCATAGGGGGCCTGGGCCAGGAAGCCGACCTCATCAAAGGGCACGGCCACTTTCTTGCCGCGCTCCACGGCGCTTTGCACGCCCATATAGGAGGTGGAGGCCAGGGAGCCGGCCAGATGCTCCTGGTCGGCGAAGCAGGCCAGGGCCGAGCAGGCGTCCGCGCCGCCCTGGATCTCGTAGCCCCACAGCTTGCGCTTGACGTCGAACAGCGCCTGTTTGGTGAAAAAAAACGGGCTTGCGCCGGACTGGCCGTTGTCGCTCATGATCGACCCCGTGACGATTAGTCGGTTGGAGGGCGGCAAGACATGGCGAGACTTCCGGCAAACATGCCCCAGGCGGCGTGGTTTGACAACGGCTTTCGCGTCGTTTGCCGGATTGGCCGGACCTGGCGTGGAGTCCCTTGAAAATACCCTGGTATTTTTAAGAAAAACCTCTTGCTTTACGACGTTGTCCACCAAATGCCCTATGCGCTTTTCGTGGACGCGACACGAGGGCGATTTGGCCGCCGGCTGGGCGCGACAGGGGCCTGGAACGAGCGCGAGGTCGCCGGGCGCGCCTTACGCGTCCATGACCAGGGGCAGGCGGAAGGCGAAGGCCGAGCCCCGTCCCGGCTCGCTTTTCACCTCGACGGCCACGCCATGGGCGAAAAGCACGGCCCGCACCAGGGACAACCCCAGGCCCAGGCCCCGTTCGGAGCGGCTGCGGTCGGCCCGGTAGAGGCGGTCGAAAATGCGGGGCTGGTCTTCGGCGGCGATGCCCTGGCCGGTGTCGGCCACCCGCACGGCCACGAAGCGGTCTTCCCGGGCGGCGGCCACCGTCACCCGTCCGCCGGGCGGGGTGTACTTGACGGCGTTGTCGATGAGGTTGGCCAGCACCTGGCGCAGACGGTTGGGGTCGGCCAGGACCGGCAGGGGGCCGACGGCGGCCACGGAAAGGGCCACGCCTTTTTCCTCGGCCACGTATTCGTAGAGTTCGGCCGCCTCGGCCGCCAGCCGGGCCATGTCGGCCACTTCCAGACGCAGGCGCATGGCTCCGGTCTCGGCCTCGGAGATGTCCATGAGCGCCCCGAGCATGGCGACCATGCGCCGGGTTTCCTCGGCGCAGTCGAGCAGAGCCTCGCGCAGCTCGGCCGGATCGTTTTTTGAGGCCACGGCCATTTCCACGGCGGCCAGGGTCCGCGTGGCCGGGGTGCGCAGATCGTGGGCCACGTTGTCCAGGGCCTCGCGCATGCCGGTGATGAGCGTGCGGATCTTGTCGAGCATGGCGTTAAAGAGCCTGGCCAGTTCGCTGAGTTCGTCGCCCGCGCCGACTTCCGGCACCCTGGCGTCCATGCGGCCGGTGTCGATGGCCCGCACCGTGTCGATGAGGTCTTTTAGGGGCGTGAGCACCCGCCGGGCCAGGACGAAGCCGGCGGCCAGGCCGAAAAGCGCCACCGGCAGCATGATGCCGGCAAAAATCACCCGAAACCGGGCCAGCAAGCCCTCGCGTTCGCTGGCGTCCTTGCCGATGGTCACCGAACCGCCGCCGGGAAGCGCCCGGCTGCCGATTTCCGTCAGTCCCCCTTCGGGATCGGAACCCGGCACGAAGGCCCACTGCACCGACGGTCCCGGGACCAGGGGCAGGGCCTCCGGCAGGGGCGCGGAGTCCTCGGGCGACTGGCTGAACAGGGTGGCCCCGTCCGGGCCGGTCACCCGCAGCAGATACTCTTCGACATCAATGTTTTCCCGCTCCAGGCGCAGGAAATCGAGCAGCCCGGCCAGGCCTTTTTTCTGGCTCACGGACACGTATTCCCGCAGTTTCTGGGCCATGGCCACCCGGTCGCCCTCGCGCACGGCTCCCGAGAGCAGGGAGTAGGCCAGGACGAACAGTGTCAGGGCGCTGCAGATGAAGATGCAGGAGTACAGCGCCGTCAGGCGCAGGGTGGTGGAGCGCAACAGCGGCCGGCTATTCCTTGAGAACATAGCCGACCCCGCGCAGGGTATGGAGCATCTTCCGGTCGTAGTCCCGGTCGATCTTGTTGCGCAGTCGGCAGACGAGGACGTCCACGAGGTTGGTCTGGGGATCGAAGTGGTAGTCCCAGACGTGCTCCATGATCATGGTCTTGGACAGCACCTTGCCGGGATTGCGCATGAAGTATTCCAGCAGGGCGAACTCCCTGGGCTGGAGCTGCACGGCCGTCTCGCCCCGGGACACCTCCCGGGTGAGCAGGTTCATGGACAGCTGGCCCACGGTCAGGCGGGTGGGCTCCGAAGCGCTGGTGGAACGGCGGATGAGCGCCTGGACCCGGGCCAGGAGTTCGGCAAAGGAAAAGGGCTTGGACAGATAGTCGTCGCCGCCGGTTTCAAGCCCCCGCACCCGGTCCTCCACCGACCGCTTGGCCGAGAGGATGATGATGGGGGTCATGATCTTGCGGCGGCGCAGTTCCTCAATGACCTGCAATCCGTCCAGGCCGGGCAGCATGACGTCGATGATGGCCACGCAGTAGGGTTCGGTGGCGGCCAGATGCAGACCGTCGGGACCGTTTGCCGCATGGTCCACGGCAAACCCGCTCTGGCGCAGGCCGCCAAGGATAAACGAGGCGATTTTCTCGTCGTCCTCGACGAGGAGGATGCGCATGACAGGAACGTCCTTTGCGGTGTTGGCGGCCTGGGCGAGGCTGCCCGGCCGCCGCTCTGGATGCATCGGGGTATACATAGAACTCCCCATAATGACCAGCGTCCGGCCGGGCTACGGTTTTCCAGCTTTTTTCAGATCTGTAATCGCCCAGTAAGGATCATGTAACATACTGAAATCGTACTTAAAATTTCACTCCTGTAATGAACGGGTAAGCACCGGGAAAGGAAGACGGGCCTAGACCGTTGCCATCGACACGGCGGCTGCGGCCCCGGTCGATACGGGAGGGCCCGCGCCGAGGGAATCGTCCCGGTCGGTTGGGGGATGCCAGAAACCGCTTACCCTTTTTACAAGGAGTCCATACCATGAAAAAGATCGTCATCTTCACCGTCGTGTCCTGCCTGCTCGCCACCTCCATGGCTTTCGCCGGCACCAAGAAAAAGACCAAGAAGGCCACCAAGGACGGCAGCTATTCCGTGGTCGAGATCATGAAGGACAAGAAGAAGGCCAAAAAGACCGCCACCCCCGCCAACTAGTTTCGGCGGACCGCAAGGAGCGACAACGCCCTGCTTCGGCGAAAGATTTGTCGATCCACCGCACCCCCCTGCGGCAATGCCGCGGGGGGTGTTGCCTTGCGCACCGCCGATTGCGGTTGCCGCCGCCCGCACCGGCAGGCTTGGACCCCGAAAACGGCCGTGTCGCCGGCCCTGTCGTCGAGGCCCCCTACCAGGGCGCCAGCGGCAACCGCTCGCCAAGCGCCACGCCGGCGGCGCTGACGGCGGCGCGGTAGGGCAGGACGAGGACGCCGGCAGCGGCGGCGGTGGTCAGCAGATCGGCGTATTCGGGATCAATGACGGCGGCCGGGGCGAAACAGTGGCCGTCCGGGCGCTGGACGCAGTAGAAGATGGCGGCCTTGTCCACGCCTTCCCGGGCCAGCCGGGTGAGTTCAATGAGGTGTTTGCGGCCGCGTTCGGTGGCGGCGTCCGGGAACATGGCCGCGTCGTCCTCGACCATCGTCACGTTTTTGCATTCCACGAAGCAGCGTCCGGCCGGGCCGGTGAGCAGGAAATCGAGCCGGCCCTCGGCAAAGGGCGGTTCGGGGCGGGCCGCGTCGTAGCCGGCCAGTTCCGGGATGGCTCGGGCGGCCACGGCCCGGCGCAGCAGCCGGTTTGGGGTCAGCGTATTGACCCCGACCCAGAAATCGCCTGCGAAATCCGGCACTTTCGTCATTTCCAGGGTATAGGGCAGCCGCCGTTTGGGATTGTCGGACGTGGACAGGCCGATGGTCGCGCCCGGGCGCAGCAGGCCCAGCATGGAGCCGGTGTTGTTGGCGTGGGCGGTGACGGGGCCGTCCGGGCCTTCGGCATCCACGAGGAACCGCTTGTAGCGCCGCACGAATCGGGCTTCGAGGATGGGGCCGGGGTGGGACAAAACGACTCGGCTCGGTTCTCGCTCCATGATTTACCTTCCAGGCATTATGCTTTAGAGTTCCAACCCGGCCGCGTCCGACGCGGTCCCCGCCATCAACCCCCAAGCCAAGGATTTCGGGCCATGCGCACCGCGCTCCGTATGCGTCTCGTCGCCCCGTCCGCCACCCTCGGCATGGCCGCCAAGGCCGCCGATCTGCGCCGTCAGGGCAAGGCCATCCTCGACCTCTCGGCTGGCGAACCCGACTTCAACACGCCCCAGCACATCAAGGACGCCGCCAAAAAGGCCATTGACGACAATTTCACCCGCTACACGCCGGTGCCGGGCATCCCCACCCTACGCGAGGCGGTCACCGGCTATTACAAGAAAATCTACGGCGTGCCCGTGCCCAAGGAGGCGGTCATCGCCACCAACGGCGGCAAGCAGGCCCTGTATAATCTCTTCCTGGCCGTGCTCAACCCCGGCGACGAAGTGCTGGTGCCGGCCCCCTACTGGGTCAGCTACCCGGACATGATCCGTCTGGCCGGCGGCGAACCCGTGGCCGTGCCGAGCAGCCCGGAAAACGGCTTCCTCGTCACCGTGGAAGACCTTGACCGGGCGGCCACCCCGGCCACCAGGGCCATGGTCCTCAACTCGCCCTCCAATCCCACCGGGGCCCATTACACCGCCGAACAGCTCGACGCCATCATGGCGTGGGCCGTTTCCCGAGGCATCTACATCGTCTCCGACGAGATCTACGACCGCCTTGTCTACGAGCCGGCCAAGCCCGCCTCCATGGCCGGCTGCTTCGCCATGTACCCGGACAACGTGGCCGTGGTTGGCGGCCTGGCCAAGAGCTTCGCCATGACCGGCTGGCGCATGGGCTACTGCATTGCCCATCCCGACGTCATCCGGGCCATGTCCACCCTGCAAAGCCAGTCCACCTCCAACATCTGCTCCATCGTGCAAAAAGCGGCCATCGCGGCCCTGACCGGCCCCCTGGACTGCGTGGAAGAAATGCGCCAGGCCTTTGCCCGCCGCCGCGACCTGTGCCTGGCCATCATCAAGACCTGGGACAAGGCCTTTTGCCCCGTTCCGGCCGGCGCGTTCTACCTGTTCCCGAGCCTTTCGGCCTACTACAACGAGGCCGTGCCCAATTCCACGGCCCTGTCCGAAGCGCTTTTGACCGAAGCCGGCATCGCCACCGTCCCGGGTGTGGCCTTTGGCGAGGACCGCTGCGTGCGCCTGTCCTACGCCACCAGCGACGAAACCCTGGAAAAAGCCCTGACCCAGATGGGCGATTTCCTCAAAAAACTCGGTTAGCCGGGCCCCAAGCCCGAAACCCCGACGGCGGCCGGTCCCGCGACCGGCCGCCGCGAGCAAGGCGTGACCACAAAGCTGCGAAAAGACGATGATCAATCCCTGGGGTTCGTCAAGTTCCTGTCCTGGAGCTCCCTGGCGCTGATCCTGCTCGTCAATTTGTTCCTGTCCATCTTTCTTTCCAACTACGCCCGCCAGGACGTGCTGGCCAAGCAGAAGGAATTCGCCCTGCTTCTGGCCGAAAACCTCAACCACCAGATCTATCAGCGCTTCACCCTGCCCACGGTCATCGGCTTTGGCCGGGTGGAACTGTCCCAGCCGGCCCAGTACGACCGCCTGGACAAGACGGTGCTGTCCACCATCCACAGCTTCCACGTCAGCGAAGTGCGCATCTACGACCACGACAAACGCGTGTCGTATTCCACCGACAAGGAGCTGGTCGGCCAATCCGGCTTTGCCGGCGCGGCCATCATCGAGGCCCTGGAACAGGGCACGTCGAGCTTCCAGGTGGTGACCCGGGCCGGCATGTTCGGCGGCATCTTCGATTTTTCGCCCAAGCCCGACACGGTGACGCTCAAAACCATCTATCCCCTGCGCACCGAACGGTCGCTGGTGCCCGGCAATCCCCAGGGATTCATCATGGGCGTGCTGGAATTCACCCAGGACATCACCGACGACTACCAAAAAGTCGTCGATTTCCAGCGCATCATCATCGCCACCTCGCTTATGTCCTCGTTGCTGCTCTTCGTCATGCTGCGCATCATCATCAGCCGGGCCGGGCGCATCAACGCCCAGCGCATCGCCGACCGCGAACGCCTGGAACGCGAACTCCAGCAGCAGGAAAAGCTCGCCGGCATGGGCCGCATGGTGGCCGGCATCGCCCACGAGATCCGCAATCCCCTGGGCATCATCCGCTCCACGGCCGAACTGCTCCTCAAACGGGCCAAGGACGCCGACCCGGCCAACGCCAGGCTGCTCTCAGCCATCTTCGACGAATCCAAGCGCCTGTCCAAGACCGTGGGCGACTTCCTGGACTATGCCCGGCCCAGAAACCCCCGCCAGGACGAGGTCGATCTGGCCCTTACCTGCGACCAGGCCCTGACCTTCCTCGAAGCCAAATGCGAGGAGCTCGGCATCGCCGTCAGCCGCGACTACGCCCCGGGGCTCACCGTGCGCGGCGACAAGGATCTCCTCTACCGGGCCGTCTACAACGTGCTCTCCAACGCCCTGGACGCCATGGCCGAGGACAAGGAAAAGCTCCGCGAACCGGCCCTGGCCGTGGCCGCGACCCGCGACGGCGACGAGCTGACGCTGACCATCGCCGACACCGGCCCCGGCTTTTGCCCGGACAACAAGGACCGCGTGCTGGACCCGTTTTTCACCACCAAGGACGCCGGCACAGGCCTGGGACTGGCCATCGTGCGCACCATCGTGGAAAGCCACAATGCCGCCCTGGCCCTGGACAATGCCCCCGAAGGCGGCGCCCGGGTGACGATGACGTTTACGGCGGCTTAGGTTTTGAAGAGAAGATGCCTCCGGCGGCTGGGGGCCTGAGGCCCCCAGACCCCCCATCCAACGAGAAGAGCCACCATGCCCAGCCAGATTTTGATTTTAGACGACGAGAAGAACTATCTCCTCATCCTGGAGACCATGCTCGGCGACGCCGGCTATGCCGTCACCGCCCTGGACGACCCGGAGACCGGCCTGGCCTTCCTGGACGAATCCGAAGTGGACGTGGTCATCACGGACATGAAGATGCCCAAGGTCACGGGGCAGCAGGTGCTGGAGCACGTCAAGCGCAACTACCCCTACATCCCGGTCATCATCATGACCGCCTTCGGCAGCATCGAAGGCGCGGTGGAGGCCATGCGCATCGGAGCCTTTGACTACATCGCCAAGCCCTTCGCCAACGACGAGCTGCTGCTGACCGTGGAAAAGGCCAGCCGTTTCGCCGCCGCCCAGCGCGAAAACATGCTGCTGCGCCAGTCCCTGGAAGACAAGTTCTCCTCGGAGAACATCATCGGCCGGGGCAAGGCCATGCAGCGGGTGCTGGAAATGATCGCCAAGGCCGCGCCCACCAAATCCACCGTGCTCATCACCGGCGAATCCGGCACCGGCAAGGAGCTTTTCGCCAAGGCCATCCACTACGCCTCGCCCCGCAAGGACGCGGCCTTTATCTCGGTCAACTGCATGGCCCTGGCCTCGGGAGTGCTGGAGTCGGAGCTGTTTGGCCACGAGAAGGGGTCGTTCACCGGCGCGGTGGCCCGCAAGCGCGGCCGTTTTGAAATGGCCCATCAGGGCACCATTTTTCTCGACGAGATCGGCGAACTCTCGCCCGAACTCCAGGTCAAGCTCCTGCGCGTGCTCCAGGAGCGCAAGTTCGAGCGGGTAGGCGGCTCGGACCCCATCGAGGTGGACATCCGCATCCTGGCCGCCACCAACCGCAACCTGGCCGAGGCCGTGGCCGCCGGAACCTTCCGCGAGGACCTGTATTACCGCCTCAACGTCGTCCACATCGAAACGCCGCCCTTGCGCGAACGCCGCGAGGACATCCCCATCCTGGCCGCCCATTTCCTCACCCGCTACTCCGGGGAAAACAACAAGGTCTTCAAGGGTTTTTCCCCCGAAGCCATGGAGTACCTGACGGCCTATGAATGGCCGGGCAACGTGCGGCAATTGCAGAATGTCGTGGAGCGCTGCGTGGTGCTGGCCGCCTCGGACGTGGTGCAGGTGGAGGATTTGCCCACGGAAATCCGCGACGAGGAGAGCCAGTACAAATCCGCCGTTGATCTGCTGCCGGTGACCATCAATTTAAACGACACGCTGGAAAAAATCGAAGTGGCGCTCATTCGCCGGGCCTTGGCCCGCTCCAACTTCGTCCAGGTCAAGGCGGCGGAGATGCTGGAAATTTCCAAGAGCCTGCTGCAATACAAGCTCAAGAAGTACAAACTCACCGGCCACTAGCCCCACACCCCATTGGGGGGTCCGGGGGCCTCAGGCCCCCGGCCGCCGGCATCTTTTCTTTTTATCCCGTCACTCCGCCATCACTCGGTTGCGGCCGGCCGCCTTGGCCGCATACAGCGCGGCGTCGGCCCGGGCCAGCAGGTCGTCGAAGGCGGCTTCGCCGAATTCCTGGCTATCGGGCACGGCCGCCACGCCCACGCTTACCGTCACCGACAGGCTGCGGCCGGCCGCTTCACACGGTTTTTCGGC
Source organism: Solidesulfovibrio carbinolicus (assembly GCF_004135975.1). Lineage (NCBI taxonomy): Bacteria > Pseudomonadati > Thermodesulfobacteriota > Desulfovibrionia > Desulfovibrionales > Desulfovibrionaceae > Solidesulfovibrio > Solidesulfovibrio carbinolicus. The sequence continues at coordinate 4,489,127 of NZ_CP026538.1, forward strand.
CATGGCCCGGCGGATGCGCTCGGCCTGTTCCAGGCCCTGGGCTAGGTCAGCGCCCACGAGCAGCACGGCGAATTCCTCGCCGCCGTAGCGGGCCGCCAGATCGGAACGCCGTACGGCCCCGGTCAGCAAAGTCCCAATGTGGGCCAGCACGTGGTCCCCGGCCTGATGGCCGAAGGTGTCGTTGACCCGCTTGAAATGGTCCACGTCGAACATGAGGCAGCAGCAGGGCTGGCCGGCCCGCAGGGCGGCGGCCACGAGCTTGAGGCCGCTGGAGAACAAGAATCGTCGGTTGTACAGGCCGGTCAGCTCGTCCTGGACGCTTAACTGTTCGATGGCGTCGATGTGGCCGCGCACGTCGCAGGCCATTGCCGAAAAGGCGACGAACAGTTCCTCCACCTCCCGGGGCAGATCCGGCGGCGCGGCCAGAGGGCATGTCTCGTCGTACTCCTTGGAACGCAGCTCCCGGGCATGGCGCGACAGGGCTTCCAGGGGCTGTTCCAGCTTACGGCAAAACCGCAGCACCAGCGGGGAAATGAGGATGATGGCGGCCAGGGCGCCGGCCGCGACCCATAAGGCCTGGCTGCGGTAGCCGACCAGGGCGACGGCGGCCGGTTCCTGGCGCACAAGCTTGAGGCCCCCACGGTCCACGGCCACCGACACGGCCAGCATTTCCCGGCCGTCCGCATCGCGGTAGACCGCCCCCCGCTCCCCGGCCCCCAGGGCCTGGGGCGCGATCCGGCCGGTCAACTGGCCGCTGGCGACGCGCACCGCCGCGCTGGGGGCCAGGATGCGCCCCTCGGCGTCGCACAGCACGGCCTTGCCCTGGCCCAGGATCGTGGTTTGCCGCAGCCAGACGTCCAAGGCGTCGAGCTGCACCGAAGCAAAGACAAGACCGCCGAACGTGCCGTCCAGGCGCGCCACAGGCGTGGCGAACAGGCAGATCGGCTTGCCCGAAGCGCGGCCGATGATGCCGGCCACCAAGGAGTCGCGACCTTGACGCGCTTCCAGAAAATAGGATCGGTCGCCGACATAGACGCTGGGCGATCCAGACGAATCGACCTGGGTGTGCCCGTCCTGGTTCACGGCAACCACGGCCGAAACCGAGGGATGGGTCCGCACGTACTTGGCGAAAGCCTGGCGCATCAGGTCCGTGTTGCCCGTGCGCGTCCCGTCGAGCAGGGCCAGAAACCGCGCATCGTCGAACCGCTCGTCGATCCAGGAGCGCAAGACGCTGCGCTCCGTGGCCAACGTCTCGGCCATGCCGGACAGCGTATCGTCAATGATTTGACCGCGCTGAAAGAAATAAAAGAAACCGGCCGCCAAAAGCAGCGGCAACGAAACGCACAGCAGCGTATAAAAACGCAGCAGTCCGCGAAGGGTGTCGAGACCAAGCCAACGTTTCAGTCGCATGACTCCTGCCGGACGACGCTGTATCCCACAAGGAGCGTCGTGGCCCAATGAAGTGAATCAATCCGGCTAGTCTAGCCCAAACCGGCCGGTCCGGCAATGCGCCCGCCTTGCGCAAACCCGGATTTTCGACCATGACCGTTGCAGGCAAGGCCATGCAGTCCGAGACCCCTCCCCCCCCGATACCCGACGACGACCAAGACGGCCGCGACGTGGCCGCCTACGTGGCCGCGCTTATCGCTTCCGAGCGTCTGGGGCATCTGGTCGTCCACCACCGCGTGCTGCCGGCCACACCGGCCGTTTTCGCCGAACCGGCCCGGCCCTTTTCCCGGGCCGTCGCCGGCCTTCTGGCCGCCAAGGCCATCCCCGCCCTCTACAGCCACCAGGCCAAGGCCACCGATCTGGCCCGGGCCGGCCGCCACGTGGCCGTGGCCACCCCCACGGCCAGCGGCAAGACCATGACCTACCTGCTGCCCGTGCTGGAGGAAGTCATCCGCAACCCCGATTCCCGGGCCATTTTCCTCTATCCCTTAAAAGCCCTGGCCCAGGACCAGCAAAAGGCCATCCGCGAACTGGCCGCCAGCCTGCCCGACTCGGCCCGGCCGACCACGGCCATCTACGATGGCGACACCAGCCCGCATTTCCGCCGCAAGATCCGCGACAATCCGCCGCACATCCTCATCACCAACCCGGAAATGCTCCACCTGTCGCTTCTGCCCAACCACGAGAACTGGGGCGCCCTTTTCGCCGGCCTGTCCCATGTCGTGGTGGACGAAATGCACACCTACCGGGGCGTGATGGGGTCGCACATGGCCCACGTGTTCCGCCGGCTGACCCGCGTGTGCCGCCGCTTCGGGACCGACCCGGCCTACGTCTTCTCCTCGGCCACCATCGGCAATCCCGGGCAGCTGGCCGAGGACCTGACGGGCCTGCCCGTGACCACGGTCACCGAATCCGGCGCGCCCACCGCCGCCCGCCATTTCCTGTTTCTCAATCCCGAACAGTCCGCCGCCACCACCGCCGTCATGCTCCTGGCCGCCGCCCTCAAACGCGGCCTGCGCACCATCGTCTACACCCAGTCGCGCAAGATGACGGAACTGATCAGCTTATGGATCAAGGAGAAAGCCGGCCCCTACGCCTCCCGGGTGTCGGCCTACCGCTCGGGATTTCTGCCCGAGGAGCGCCGCGACATCGAGGCGGCCATGGCCTCGGGCCGGCTCCTTGGCGTGGTCTCCACCTCGGCCCTGGAACTGGGCATCGACATTGGCGGCCTGGACCTGTGCATCCTGTGCGGCTACCCGGGCTCGGTCATGTCGGCCTGGCAGCGCGGCGGCCGGGTGGGCCGGGCCGGGCGCGAATCCGCCGTGGTGCTCATCGCCGGCGAGGACGCCCTGGACCAGTATTTCATGCGCCATCCGGCCGAATTCTTCGACCGCCCGCCGGAATCGGCCGTCATCAATCCGGCCAATCCGGCCATCGCCGCCAAACACCTGGAATGCGCCGCCGCCGAGCTGCCCATCGAACTGACCGATCCGCTGCTGGCCGACCCCGCCGTCCGGGCCGAGGCCGAACGCCTGGAAGACAAGGGCCTGCTGCTGCGCGACCGCGAAGGCACGCGCTACTTCGCCGCCCGCAAACGCCCCCACCGCGACGTCAACCTGCGCGGCTCGGGCGGCCAGTTCACCATCGAGGCCGGCGGCGCGGTCATCGGCCAGATCGACGAGATGCGCGCCTACCGCGAAACCCATCCCGGCGCGGTCTACATCCACCGGGGCGTCTCCTATCTCGTGGAATCCCTGGACATCCCCGAACGCCGGGTGGTGGTTTCGCCCGGAACAGTGGACTACTACACCCGGGCGCGCGGCCAAAAGACCACCGAAATTCTCGACGTGCTGGGCGAAAAAACGGTCAACGGCGTGCCGGTCTTCCTCGGCCGGCTCAAGGTCACCGAGACCGTCACCGGCTACGAACGCCGCCGGGCCAGGGGCGGCCAGCTCCTGTCCATCGTGCCCCTGGACCTGCCGCCCATGGTCTTCGAGACCGAGGGCCTGTGGTGGGTCATCCCCCAGGACGTCCAGGCCGAACTCGACAAGCGGCTGTTCCACTTCATGGGGGCCATCCACGCCATGGAACACGCCATGATCGGCATCCTGCCGCTTCTGGTCCTCACCGACCGCAACGACCTCGGCGGCATCTCCACGCCCCTGCATCCCCAAGTCGGCCGGGCCTGCGTGTTTGTCTACGACGGCGCGCCCGGCGGCGTGGGGCTGACCCGCCTGGCCTTTGCCAAGGCCGATGAGGCCCTGTCCCGAACGCTGGCCGCCGTGGCCGGCTGTCCCTGCGAAACCGGCTGTCCGTCCTGCGTCCACTCCCCCAAATGCGGCTCCGGCAACCGTCCCATCGACAAGGTGGCCGCCCGCTATCTCCTGGAGCTGCTCATGTCCGGCAAACTCCCTGAAACCGATCCCTGCCGCCCCGAAGGCCTGATCTCCAACGAACCGCCGCAACCCGGCGAACTCCAGACCGCCGCCAATCCCAAGGCCGCCATGACGAAAAAATCCCCGGGCCGCTACGGCGTGCTGGACGTCGAAACCCGCCGGGCCGCCGCCGACGTCGGCGGCTGGGGCAACGCCCACAAGATGGGCGTGTCCGTGGCCGTGCTCTACGACTCGGGCCTGGACGACTGCATCACCTACGCCCAGGAGGAACTGCCGGCGCTCTACGAAGCCCTGGCCCGTCTCGACCTCGTCGTGGGCTTCAATATCCTGCGCTTCGACTACAAGGTGCTGGCCGGCGCGTCGCCCTTCGACCACCGCAAGCTGCCCACCCTGGACATCCTGGAGCGCGTCCACGCCCGACTGGGCTACCGCCTGTCCCTGGACGGCCTGGCCAAGGCGACGCTCGGCACGCAAAAATCGGCCAGCGGTCTGGAAGCCCTGGCCTGGTGGAAGGAAGGCCGCATCGACGAAATCGCCGCCTACTGCAAAAAGGACGTGCTCGTCACCCGCGACCTCTACACCTTCGGCCGCGACAACGGCTACTTGCTATTCAGCAATAAGGCGGGGAAGATCGTGAGATTGCCCGTAGAGTGGGCATAGAAGAAGAGAGGAGGAAGATGCCTCCGGCGGCCGGGGGCCTGAGGCCCCCGGACCCCCCGAATGAAGAAAAGGGGGCGGCTTCGCCGCATGGACGTGGCTTGCTTTCTCTTCGCGAAGCCTTCCTGTTTGGGGAGCGCTTTTTCCCGGGGATTTTCAGGCTCCGCCTGAAAATCCCCGGGAAAAAGCGCTCCCCAGACTGGGAGGGGCCGGGAGGGGGTAACCCCCTCCCGGCCGCCGGAGGCATTCCCCCTCTTCCCTCTTCTCGATATTATGACGTATTCCGAGAAAATGATGCTGCGTATTGAAGGCTTGACCAAGACGTACGGCGTGAACGGGACGCCGGGGATGTGCGCCCTGGGCGGCGTGAGCTTTGACGTGCCCAGGGGGTCGTTCGTGTCGCTGGTCGGGCCGTCTGGCTGCGGCAAATCCACGCTGTTGCAGTGCGTGTGCGGGCTTATGCGCCCGACGAGCGGCCGGGTGACCCTGGACGGCCGGGAGATCGTTTCGCCGCCGCCGGAGATGGCCCTTATTTTCCAGAACGCCGCCGCGTCGCTCTTTCCGTGGTTCACCATCTGCGGCAACATCCGCTTCATCCTGCGCCGGGCGGCCGGGACCAAGGCCGAAAAAACCGACAAGGCCATGGAAGCCCTGCGCTCGGTGGGGCTGGCCGATTTCGCCGGCCACTATCCCTGGCAGCTTTCCGGCGGCATGCAGCAGCGCGCCGCCCTGGCCCGGGGGCTGGCCTACGGGGCCGAAATTTTGCTCCTCGACGAACCCTTTGCCTCGGTGGACGCCCAGACCCGGGAAGAGCTGGAAGACCTGCTGGCCGGCGTGGCCCTGGCCCAGGGCAAGACCGTGTTGTTCGTCACCCACGACATCGACGAGGCCGTGTATCTCTCCGACGCCGTGGTGGCCCTGACCCCGCCGCCGGCCCGGGTCGCGGCCGTGCTGCCCATCGACCTGCCCCGGCCCCGCGACCAGATCGCCAGCCGTGAACGCCGCGACTTCCTCGACGCCCGCAAGGCCATCCATGCGTTGCTGCGACGTGAATAGGGAAAAGAGTCAGGAGGGGCGCTGCCCCTCCCGAACCCTCCTCGCCGGGGGGATCATCCCCCCGGACCCCCGAAATGGGGGGCGGCGGCATCCGCAAGTCTCCAACAAGACCGCAAGCCCTTGCGGCGTCCATATCCATGGCCGCGCCTAACCCCACCCCCCCTATTGAGGGGGTCCGGGGGGGATCATCCCCCCCGGCGGGTGCAGGGCGGAGCCCTGCTTATGAACTCTCCGGCCTCTTGTTCGTCCTGTTTCTCCTCGTGCTTTGGGAGTGCCTGGCCCGGGCGGAGGTGTTGCCGGCCGGGGCCGTGCCACCGGCTTCGCGGGTGGCGGCGGCGTTGTGGGAGCTGGGGGCAAGCGGCGAGATTTTCGCCGAGATCGGCCGCACGGCCGGCCGGGCCTTGGCCGGGTTCGCCTTGGGCGGATTGGCGGGCGTGGTGTTGGGCTTTGGCTGCGGCGTGTTTCCGGGCTTTGGCCGGGCGGTGGGGACCACGGCGGAATTTTTGCGCCCCATGCCGTCGGTGGCGCTTATTCCCATCGGCATTTTGTTTCTCGGGCTGGGGTTTGGGCTGTGCGTGGCCGTGGCCGCCTTTGCCTGCTGTTGGCCGGCTTATGTGGCGGCCCGGGCCGGGGCTGGCGCGGCCGGACCGGAGTTGCGCGACACGGCCCGGGCTTACGGCCTGGGGCGCGCCGAGAGCATTGTGTTCGTCCTGGCTCCGGCCGCGTTGCCGCAGATTTTCGCCGGGCTGCGCACGGGGTTGGCCGTGGCCGTGGCCGTGGCCGTGACCACGGAGATGGCGGCCGCGCCAAACGGCCTGGGCTCGTTTATCCTGGAGGCTTCCATGGCCGGCCGGCCGGAGCGGATGTACGCCGGCATCGTGGCCGTGGGTGCGCTTGGCGCGGCGCTTAACGCCCTGTTTCTGGCCTTGCGGCGGCGGGCGCTTGTCTGGCTGCCGGGGACGGGGCGGCCATGAAGCGGTTGTCGGGCATCGTCGTGTTGTGCGCCCTGGCCGGCGTCTGGGAGTGCGTGTCCCGGGCCGGACTGGTCTCGAAGCTCTATTTTCCGCCGGTCTCGACCATTGCCGCCGTGTTTTGGGAGCTGACGGTTTCGGGGACGCTGCCGGCCCAGGCCGGGGAGACGTTTGCCCGGGCCGTGGCCGGGCTCTTGGCCGCCCTGGTCCTGGCCGGGCCGTTGGGGCTGGCCATGGGCACGTCGCGCCGGTTGTCGGCGCTGCTGACCCCGGCCGTGGAGCTGGTGCGCCCCGTGCCGCCGCCGGCCGTCATTCCGGCGGCCATGCTGCTTTTGGGCATCGGCACGGGCATGAAGCTTTCGGTCATCGTCTTTGCCTGCTTTTTCCCCATCCTGGTTGGCGCGGTGGACGGCGCGCGCCATGTGGAGCCGGGCTTTCGCCTGACGGCGGCGGCCTATGGCCTGCGCCGGTGGCAACTGCTTTTCGGCGTCATCTTGCCGGCGGCCGGGCCGAGTCTGGCGGCCGGGTTTCGCACGGCCGTGCCCATGGCGCTTATTGTGGCCGTGCTGTCCGAGATGGTGGGCGCGTCCAGCGGCATCGGGCATTACATCCTGCGGATGCAGCGCACCTTCGCCATCCCGGAGATGTACGCCGGCGTGGCTTGGCTGGGCATTTTGGGCCTGGGCTGCAACTTGGCCGTGGAGCGGGGGCTTTCGCGCTTGCTGGGCTGGCACGAGGGCTGGAAAAATGGTATGGGGCGTTGAGCAACCCCAGGAGGACGCCATGCCCATCGCTGCCCTTGCCGCCTTCGTCCTGTCGCTTTTCCTCGCCGTCCCGGCCCTGGCCGCCGATCCTACCCCCCTTAAGGTCGGCTACATCCCTGTCGGCGACTGCCTGCAATACTACGTGGCCGAGGAAGAAGGCTATTTCGCGGCCGAAGGGCTGGCCGTGGCCGGCGCGGCCATGAAGGGCGGCGCGGTCATCGCCCCGGCCGTGGAGGGCGGCGAGCTGGCCATCGGCTGGTCCAACACCGTGTCCATCATCCTGGCCCACGCCAAGGGCTTCGACTTCGCCTTCCTGGCCCCCGGAGCCGAGGGCGTGGCCGGCGCCAACGACGTCCATGCCCTGCTCGTGCCGGCGGACTCCCCCCTCACGTCCGTGGCCGGGCTGGCCGGCAAGACCGTGGCCATAAACACCCTGGGCAACATCAACGAGGCGGCCATGCGCGCCCTGGCCCAGAAGGCCGGCATCGCCCCGGACGCCATCCGGCTGGTGGAGGTCCCCTTCCCGGACATGGCCGGAGCCATGGCCAAGGGCTCGGTCCAGGCGGCGCTGACCCTGGAGCCTTTTGTCACCGACGCCGTTTCGCGCGGCGCGGCCAAGGTCCTCGATCCCTCGCCCCATGCCGCCTTCGGCAGCCCCTATCTCATCGGCGGCTGGTTCGCCAAAAAGGCCTGGATCAAGGACCATCCGGCCCAGGCGACGGCCTTTGCCCGGGCCGTGGCCAAGGCGGCGGCCTTTATCGACGCCAACCCGGAAAAGGCCCGGCAGATTTTAAGTCAGCGCACCAAGCTCGCCCCGGAGCTGGCCGCCAAAATCGTGCTGCCGCGCTTTCCCCAGCGCCTTGACCCCAAGGCGCTTTCCGGCGTCATCGACGTGTCGGCCCGGTTCGGGCTTCTGGCCAAGCCCTTCCCGGCGGCCGAGATCCTGGACGCGCCGGCCCAGTAGGCCGCACGCTTCGCGCCGCCTCGTCGGCAGCCAGCCCCTTGTCGTCAGACGCCCCGGACGCGGCCCACGGCCCGCGCCCGGGGCGTCGATGCTGCGTCGTCACGCTTCCCTCCGCGCCAGTGACCCGAATATTCTTCGCCGCTTTCCCCTCTTACAACGCCGCCATCCAGCCCGGTAAATCCGTGGCCGCAAGACGTTTTCCACAGCTACGGCCCGGCCAAACGAACATTGTTCGTCGGCTTCCTGGAAAGAACCGCCGACGAAACGACGTCCAAACGCCCCAATTCCGAACGCCCGGCCGGACCCTACCCGGCCGAGTTGCCAAAACCGGCGAAAAGCCTTCTGAAAAGGCCGTCTCCACAATGGCGCTACCGCCCGTATTTGCTGATTATTATGTCTCCTAAGCACCGAATTTTATTTTTCACTTTACGATAGCCCATTTTGTCACTATGAAAAAACCCCCCTTAATGAGAATTCGATTATTCGGAGTAGACCATGTGCCGCTTATTCGCCCTCAGCAGCCGGGACCCCGTGTCCCCCATGCGCGCCATCGAGGCGCTCAACGTCATGAAGGAAGGGCACGACGGCTCGGGCGTCGGTCTTTTCCTCTCCGACCTCGGCGGCCCCTTCGGTGAAATGAAGGATGCGCCCATCCTCTCCGGAATCTTTACCGACGAAGGCTTAAAACGCCTCGACGCCTACATGGGAGAACGCGGGTTCGTCACCCGCAAGACTCTCGAACTCGATCCGCGCACCAAACCGCCGCTGGGCACCCCGGTGCGAGGCTCCTATATCGCCCGGGCCTACGAGGCCCCGGCCGACCTCAAGGCCAAAAGCCAGGCCGAACGCGAGCTGGCCTACATGCTCATGCGCGTGGAACTGCGCCACATGGGCGAGGAAAAGGAAGACATCCGCGTCTTCTCGTTCTGGCCCGACACCATCATGGTCAAGGAAGTCGGCGACCCCATGGAGGTCGGCGAATACCTGGGCCTGGACCGCCCCGAACTGGCCTGCCGCCGCATCCTGGCCCAGGGCCGCCAGAACACCAACTACGCCATCAATCTCTACGCCTGCCATCCGTTTTTCCTGCAGGGCGTGTGCACCATGACCAACGGCGAGAACACGGCCTTCGTGCCCATCCGCGAATACCTGCTCTCGCGCGGCTTCCCCGGCTACATGGGCTACCAGTCCGATTCGGAAGTCTTTGCCCACATCATGCACTTTACGCTCAACCGCCTCCAGTTTGGCATCGAATACTACAAGCACGTCATCACGCCACTGTCCGACGCCGAGATGGCCGAGCACCCCGACCAGGCCCTTCTGGCCCGCATCAAGCAGACCTGCCGCAAGCTCATCATCGACGGCCCCAACTGCGTCATCGGCTGCCTGCCCGACAAGACCATGTTCATGGTCCAGGACCGCAAGAAGCTGCGGCCCGGCGTGGTCGGCGGCAAGCCCGGCATCTTCGCCTTCTCCTCGGAAATCTGCGGCCTCGACGCGGCCATCCCCGACCGCGACCAGCACGCCGATTTTCAACCCATGCACCTGGATACGGCCATCGTGCGCCCCGAATGCCAAGAGGTCACCATATGCAATCAACTGCAGTCATTACCCCGTCCACACTAAGCGTCAACGACCTGCCCTGGCAGATCGAGTGGGACAAGAACACCTGCACCCTGTGCGGGCGCTGCACGTCCGTTTGCCCGGTCAACGCCATTGAGCTTGGCGTCCACCGCAAACGCACCGTCGAGGCTTTGCCGGGCCTGCCCAAAAAGCCCACCAACAGCTATTCCATCTACCATGGCATCCGCCAGCGCACCGATCCGGCTTATCGCTGCATCGGCTGCGCCATGTGCAACATGGTCTGTCCCAATAACGCCATCGCCCCGCGCCTGCGTCCCGAAGCCACGACGCTGAAGTTCCACAACAACCGGGGCGGCGCGGCCCGCACCCGTGGCGGACGGCGCAACGACGGCGGCAGCCTGCTCGATCAGATCAAATTCATCCGCATCTCCATGCTCACCGACCCGGCCCTGGACGCCGGCCGCCACGAGTTCGAACTGCGCACGCTTTTAGGGCGCATCCAGCCGCCCGAAGAGGGCCTCGCCGCCCTGGCGGGTAACGGCTGGGTGCCGGCCGTGCGGGAAATCTACCCGCTCATGATCGGCTCCATGTCCTTTGGCGCGCTCTCCCCCAACATGTGGGAAGGCCTGGTCATGGGCGTGACCTACTTGAACGAGGAGCTCAACATGCCGGTGCGCATGTGCACCGGCGAGGGCGGCTGCCCGCCGCGCCTTTTGCGCTCGCGGTTCCTCAAGTACATGGTCCTGCAGATCGCCTCGGGCTACTTCGGCTGGGACGAGATCATAAAAGCCCTGCCGGACATGAAGGAAGACCCCTGCGCCATTGAGATCAAGTATGGCCAGGGAGCCAAGCCCGGCGACGGCGGCCTGCTCATGTGGTACAAGGTCAACAAGCTCATCGCCGCCATTCGCGGCGTGCCCCAGGGCGTGTCCCTGCCAAGCCCCCCGACCCACCAGACCCAGTACTCCATCGAAGAGTCCGTGGCCAAGATGATCCAGTCCATGTCCATGGCCTGGGGCTTCCGCGTGCCGGTCTATCCCAAGATCTCCGGCACCACGACCTCCACGGCGGTGCTTAATAACCTCGTGCGCAACCCCTACGCCGCCGGGCTGGCCATCGACGGCGAGGACGGCGGCACCGGCGCGGCCTACAACGTGTCCATGAACCACATGGGCCACCCCATCGCCACCAACCTGCGCGACTGCTACGACAACCTGGTCATCTCCGGCAAACAAAACGAGATTCCGCTCATCGCCGGCGGCGGCATCGGCAAGAACGGCAATCTGGCCGCCAACGCCGCCGCGCTGATCATGCTCGGAGCCAGCGCCGTGCAGTCCGGCAAATACATCATGCAGGCCGCCGCCGGCTGCGTCGGCTCCGAAGCCGACCGCTGCAACGTCTGCAACATCGGCGTGTGCCCCAAGGGCATCACCTCCCAGGACCCGCGCGTGTACCGCCGGCTTGATCCCGAAAAAGTGGCCGAACGGCTGGTCGACGTCTTCCTGTCCTTCGACACCGAACTGCGCAAGATCGTCGCGCCCCTTGGCCGGTCCACGTCCCTGCCCATCGGCATGTCCGACGGCCTGGGCATCAGCGACTACCACGTGGCCGAGCGCCTGAAGATCAAGTACGTGGTTTAACCCGGGCGTCCTTTTACACGCACCAAGGCGGCACGAACATGGCACAGCAAACCGTCACCATACACGGCATAGAAAACGGACAACGCGTCCAGTCCCGCATCCTGGAGGAGCGCATCCAGCGCGCCGTCACCCAGGGCGCGCGCGACCTTATCGTTGAAGCCTTCGGCCAGCACGGCATCGGCGGCCGGCTGTGGGTCTCCCGCGAGGAACCAATTCGCGTGCGCATCACCGGCTCGCCCGGCCAGCGCACCGGCTCCATGGGCTTCCCCGGCACCCGCATCGACATCGACGGCTCGGTCTCCGACGACATCGGCTGGCTCAACGCCGGAGCCGACATTGTCGTGCGCGGCAACGCCGGCAACGGCGCCTGCAACGCCATGGCCCAGGGCAAGGTCATGATCGCCGGCAACATCGGTTCGCGCGGCATGACCATGACCAAGCAGAACCCCAAGTACGCCGCGCCGGAACTCTTTGTCCTGGGCAGCGTCGGCGACTACTTCGCCGAATTCATGGCCGGCGGCACGGCCGTGGTCTGCGGCTTCGAGCCGCAAAACCCGGACAACGTGCTCGGCTACCGCCCCTGCGTCGGCATGGTGGGCGGGCGCATCTTCTTCCGCGGCCCCCACAAAGGCTTTTCCCTGGCCGACGCCAAGCTCGTGGCCATCGACGACGCCACGTTTGGCTGGCTGACCGAGAACCTGGGGAAGTTCCTCGACGCCATCGGTCGGCCGGAACTGTTCGACGCCCTGGCCAACCGCGACGACTGGCAGCTCATCGCCGCCCGGTCGCCCTACGAAAAGACCGGCAAGAGCCGCCGTCCCATGGGCGAATTCCGCGCCCAGGTCTGGGACGCGGAACTCGGCCGGGGCGGCCTTATCGGCGACCTCGACGACTCCGACCGCAGCACCATCGGCCTTATCGTCACCGGCGAGCTGCGCCGGTTCGTGCCGGTCTGGGAAAACAAGAAATACCTCGCCCCCTGTCAGGCCAGCTGCCCCACCGGCATCCCGGTGCAGGAGCGCTGGCAGCTCGTGCGCGACGGGCTCATGGACGAAGCCATGGACCTGGCGCTCGCCTACACGCCCTTCCCGGCCACGGTCTGCGGCTACCTGTGCCCCAACCTGTGCATGCAGGGCTGCACCCGCAACGTCGGCACCTTAAAGCCCCTGGACACGGCCATGCTCGGCAAGGCCAACGTCAAGGCCGGCAAGATGCCCAAGCTCCCGGAGCTGTCCGGCAAGCGCGTGGCCGTCATCGGCGGCGGTCCGGCCGGCATGTCCGTGGCCTGGCAGCTGCGGCTGGCCGGCCATGAGGCCGTGATCTACGATCCGGCCGAGAAGCTCGGCGGCAAGATCAGCTCGTCGATTCCCTCCAGCCGCATCCCGGCCGACGTGCTCGACGCCGAGATCGCCCGGGCCCGGGAAATCCTGCCCCACATCCAGACCCAAAAGGCCCTTTCGGCCGACGAGTTCGCCCAGATCGTCACGGACTACGACTACGTGGTGCTGGCCGTTGGCGCGAACAAGCCCCGCATGTTGCCGGTTCCGGGCAAGGAACTGGCCACCCCGGCGCTGACCTTCTTAAAGGCCGCCAAGAAGAGCGAAGGCAAGGTCGGCAAGCGCGTGGTCATTATCGGCGCGGGCAACGTGGGCTGCGACGTGGCCACCGAAGCCGCACGCCTGGGGGCCGAGTCCATTACGCTCATCGACATCCAAAAGCCCGCCGCCTTTGGCAAGGAAAAGCACGACGCCGAAGAAGTCGGCGCGGTCTTCAAGTGGCCCTGCTTCACCAAGGAGATCACGCCCGAGGGCGTGCTGCTGCAGTCGGGCGAGCTGATCCCGGCCGACACGGTGCTGCTGTCCGTGGGCGACGTGCCGGACATCGAGTTCCTGGGCGACACCATCGCCACGGAACGCGGCCATGTGAAGGTCAACAGCATCTTCCAGACGACCAACCCCAAGGTGTTCGCCATCGGCGACATCGTGAAGCCGGGCCTTTTAACCCAGGCCATCGGCATGGGCCGCGACGCGGCCCGGGCCATCGACGAGATATTAACCGGCAAGCGTCCCTGCGAGGACACGCGCAAGATGATCGACTACAAGCGGGCCAAGCTTGAGTACTTCGATCCGCGCGTGCTGGAGTTCAACGATCTCGACTCCTGCGCCAGCCAGTGTTCGTCCTGCGGCGCTTGCCGCGACTGCGGCCTGTGCGAGACCTTGTGCCCGGTGGGGGCGATTACCCGCCAGCAGAAGGAAGGCAAGGAATTCGCCATGGTTTCGGACCCGGACAAGTGCATCGGCTGCGGTTTCTGCGCCAACGCCTGCCCCTGCGGCGTCTGGAGCATCGTGGAGAATACGCCGCTGACGACGTAGCGGTGCGGGGGAATGCCCCCGGCCCCGGGAGGGGCGAAGTAATTGGAAAATGGACGGGCCGCCTCGGAAGAGGCGGCCCGTTTTTTAGATCGTTATTTCAGTCCAACAAGTTCTTTCCCGTACATCTTTACAACCATATTATCTCCGAACTGTTGATTTAGGTTATCTACTATAGGCTGAATCAAAAGAAGCGCATTTTTCAAAACTTCGCGAAGGTATAAATTATTATCTCCAAATATTTCAGGGCTAAATTGATACAGACTTTCTATAACAGTGTCTTGATTGACAAATCCATGCTCATCAAAGCCTTTTCTCGCATTCCATACAGTCCACAAGCGATTGATGCATTTGCTTTCATATGGAACTAATTTCCAATGTTCTTCATCCATGAACTTGACAACGCTAGACATATAATCTGTGTATTTATGCAAATAGTAAGCTTGTATTCCAATTTCTTTGCAAAAATACCGCTCAAACCAAATGTCGATGTACTTTTCCTGTAAATCTTCAAACGTCAAACACACAATATTTGTATTTTTTGTATACTCTAAAGCTCCAGCTTGAAATCCATTCTTTGAAATTATAAACCCAATATTAGCACCTGTTTCAGACATAACCGTCATAAACGAATGGACTACACTCTGATCGACCCTTTCGCTCCAATTTTTGCATTCCGAAATAATTTTTATGGGATGGTCACCAACTTTATCAACAGCAAATACATCAACGCACACTTTCCCACGGGGGGTCTCTATGGTATACTCTTGTTCTGCAAAATAGCCGATTTCTCGGAATATATTTCTAACACCTAGTTGCAGATCTCGCCAGTTTGTTGGCAAAGGATTTTCAACAAGATGAATGCAATCTCGCATAACTACAGTCTATATCTTCAAACATCAAAAATCAAGATCATTTATACCCAGTCATATATTGCTCAAATATCAGTACATTACATCGAATACTTATTAAGATGCGTTGCGCCGCATCAAGGAGGCTTTCGACCATGAGTAAAGCCCAACAAGCCCTCTCCCAACTCATCGCCGACCTCGACGCCGGCATCGCACCGAAACCCATCCGGTGCACGACCTTGACGCCCCGCGAGGACGGCTCTTTCCTGCGCCGCGTCCTGGCCGGCGACGGCAGCGTCCTGGCCGAGGACATCGTCACGCCCGGGCAGTCCATCCCCCATCCCCATCCCGAAATCCTGCGCGCCATCGCCGCGCCGTAACACCCCCCGCGCCGGGACAGCTCCGTGCCCTGTCGGCCCGCCTCCCCGCGTCCGCTGCGCTGCCGCTCAACGCGCCTCATTTCCCCTATTCCGAAATCTTCAGCCGCATCGCCACCCGATTTCGCAACCCCCGCTCCTGCTCTTCGCGCAGTATCTCCGCAATCGCCTGCGGCATGTCCGCCTCGCCGACAACGCCAAAACCCAGTTTGGCGTAGAACGGGGCATTCCAGGCAATATCCGAGAAGGTCGTCAGATAGCATTCCGCAAATCCGCGCTCGTGCATTGCCTGCATGGCGTGGCGGATCAACGCCGTTCCCAGGCCTTGCCGGCCGTGGTCAGGATGCACGTCCACCTGGGCTAGCAGGGCCAGGCCGTCGACCGCTTGCACAAGGATATACCCAACAGGCGATCCGCCAGCATCGACAGCCACCCACAGCATGTCCTGCGCTTGCGCATCTAGCAAAACGTCCATGGGCACCTTGTCCGAAAGAATATGTTCCGGCAGGTAATCGTCAGGAAAAAGCTTCGCCGCCGCGAGCTCGATGGCGTTCAACAAGGGCAGATGCCGCGACTCGGCCGGGATGATGGCGTATCCCGCCGGCACGATTTTGGAACATTCGCTTTTCATGGCGCAGCCTGCTTCGTGATAGCTTTCGCCAAACACGGTTTTTCTGGGGAGTTCGAGAAGGAAGCGCGCGGCGAGGCGGCGAGAGCCGCCCGCTCTCTGGAATGTGGACAAATCCTTTAGTCGAAAGAGAGGGCCCGCTTTCCGGCTCGGAGAGTAGCCGGCTTATGGACAGCTGGAAAGGCTCTCGGACAGGCCTCGGACGGGGCGGCCAAACGCTTCAAAGCTGACGAAAAGGCCATCGGCCGACGCCTAGGACCTATGACAAGACAAACCACTGGAATATTTTAACATATACAATTTACTCAATATGTTGTTTGCCATGTCCTTTTGCTTAAGAAATGGACTTGGAATAAGGCCCAGGCAAGGCCAGGACGCTGCGCTCCAGGACCAGCCATGGCGTTTGCGCCCCGGGTCCGGCCATGATAGCCAACACGGCGAAATCGACCCCCCTTCGAGGTCCCATGCGAGCCGTCCGCGACGCCCTGGTGTGGTGCTACTGGCATCCCTTCAAGCGACTGATCCAGGCCCTGCCCCTGCCGCGCGCCCTGGCCCTGGCCCGGGGGCTGGGGAGCCTGCTTGGCCGCGTGCCCAACGCCCGGCTGCACGGCATGGCCGAGGCGGCCCGTCTCGTTCCCGGCGTTCCGGCCGATCCGGCCGCCCGCCTGGCCCTGGCCCGGGAGGCCTTGCGCCAGTTCTGCCAGACCGACCTCGAAGTGCTCTACTTCCCCAGACTCACCCCGGCCATAACGGCCGCCCACGTGCGCATAGAAGGCCGCCAGCGCCTGGACGCCGCCTTGACCCAGGGACGCGGCGTCATGCTCGCCTTTGGCCACTACGGGGCCAATCAGATGGTCATGCCCGCCGTGGGCCACGCCGGCTACCGCATGTGCCAGCTCTCGGCCCCGGCCACGAAGCTCAATGAAAAACTGCCCGAGGCCCGAAGCGCCGCCGTGCGCCGCACCCGGGAACTGCGCTGGGCCCACGAACAGACCCTGCCCGTGACCCATATCGACGTGTTCGGCAGCCTCAAGGGCGCGTTCACCTGCCTGCGCGGCGGCCATGTCCTGGGCGTGGCCATGGACGGCGGCGGCGGCGAGAAACGCGCAGCCGTGCCGTTTCTGGGCCGCCAGGCTCTTTTTTCCCTGGGGCCGATGCTGCTCGCCGCCAAGACCGGCTGCGCCGTGCTGCCCTGCTTCATGGAGCGCGCCCCGTCCGGCAGCCTCACCCTGCGCATCGAGGACGCGCTCCCACTGGTCGCCCCCGGCGATAACGGCGCGTTGGCCGAGGACGCGGCCCGGGCCAACACCGCCGCCTTTGCCGCTCGCTTAAGCGCCGCCGTTATCGCCCAGCCCAGCCATTACCTCTACTTCCTGGCCTTTCGCCAACACATGGCCGCAGCCGGGCACGAGCCTTTTTTCCTGGAATAAAACGCCGGAGCCGGGTTATGACGGCCTTGCCGCCGGACAACCTCCGGCGGCCCATCCCACCGCCAAGGACCGACACCCATGGACCACGCCCTGCTCGATCTGCCCCTTGATGACAAAATCGCCCTGTCCAAGCGCGTGCTGGCCGGTGCCATGGACCGCTTCGGCCACGCCTTCTGGATCGCCTGGACCGGGGCCAAGGACAGCACGCTGACCCTGTGGCTGGCCCGGGAACTGTGCCGCGAGACCGGCCGGACCATGCCGCGGGTGCTCACCATCGACGAAGGCGACCCGTTCCCGGAAATCCTCGATTTCCAAAAGCGCCTGACCGCCGAATGGGGCCTGGACGTCCATCTGGCCGCCAACCACGAGATTCTTGACCGCAAGCCGGCCATCGGCGACTACATCGACCTGTCCGGCCTGTCCCAGGCCGTGCGCGACGAAGCGGCCCGCACCGGATTCACCGGCCCCGGGTTCCCCTTTGACCCGGAATCGCCGCTCGGCAACCAACTCATGAAGGTGCTGCCCATGAACACCTTTTTGCGCGAAAACGGCGTGGCCGCCCTGGCCACGGCCATCCGCTGGGACGAGCATCCGGCCCGGGAAGGCGAACTCTACGAAAGCCCGCGCGAAGAGCCGCCGCATCTGCGCGTCCACCCCATCCTGCACATGCGCGAGGCCGACGTCTGGGCCATTACGCGCGGCCAGGGCCTGCCCCACTGCTCCCTCTACGCCAAGGGCTACCGCAGCCTCGGGACCCTTAGCGGAACCGTCCGCAAAAGCGATCTGCCGGCCTGGGAACAGGACCTGGACGACCGCAGCGGCGAACGGGCCGGGCGCGACCAGGACAAGGAAGACGCCATGGAGCAGCTGCGCGCCCTGGGCTATATGTAACGCCGCCTTTGTCCGCCCTTGCCAGACGGCAGCGGCAGGGCGATACTGCGCCCAACATGACCCGAAACACTCTCGTCTCCCTGGCCGTGGCCGGCTGTCTGCTGGCCGCTGCCGTGGCTCTGGGCCACTGGCGTGAACCGCTTGTGGCGGCCGCCGCCCTGCCCATGCTGACCATGCTGCTCTTCCGTCGCCGCCCGGCCCCGAGCCCCGGCCCGGACGCGCCATTTATCCGGGGCTGCCTCGTCTACGCCGTACTGGCCGCCGCCCTGGCCGGTTGGGATGTGCTCATCCAGACGCGGCTGCCCGAACTTCTCTCACCGCTTGCCGCCAACGCCCTGGAAGGCCGCGAAGCCCTCAAGGGCTGGCTTGTGGCCCGGGGAGCCGACATCTACCCCGGGGCCAGCCCGCCCTGGCCGCGCCTCGTCACGCTCTACCCGCCGCTTTTCTACCTCGCGGCGGCGGCGATGGCCCCTTTTGCCGCAGCGCCGCTTTTGGCCGGCAAACTGGCCGCCCTGGCCGGCGGAGCGGCCATCCTGCTCGCGCTCTTTTTCCTGGGCCGCCGGCTGGACGGCAAGACCTTGGGCCCCCTTGGCGGCGCGTTGACCGGCCTTTTGGCGGCCCTTGCCGCCTTTGCCCAGCCGGAAATGGGCAACGCCTTTGTCTGCAAGCCCGACACCCTGGCCGTGGGCAGCCTGCTGGCCGCCGTAGCCGTGTTCGAGGCCGCCCGTCGGCGCGGCAACACGCGGCTTTTCGCGGCAAGCGGCCTGCTCATGGCCCTGGCCTGCCTGGGCAAGCAGCAAATGTGGCCTCTCGCCGGGGCATACGCCGCCTTGCTGTTCGTCTTTCGCCTTTCACGCCGGGAGCGGCTCTCCGCCCTGGCCGGGCTGGCCGGCGGCGGCGCGGTCCTGGGACTGGCCTGCCTGGCCTGGTTCGGCCCGGGGATATGGGCGCAGACCGTGCTGTTCCCCAAGGCCATGACCGGCCTGGCCGCCGACAACAGCCACGGCGTGGCCTTGACCCGTCTGCGCGACTTCGCCGCCGGCCACGGACCGCTGCTGGCCGCCTACGCCGGCTGGCTGGCCCTGTGCGCCGTGCGGCGTCGCCTGCCGCTGCCCGACGCCCTGCTGCTGGCCTTTGTCCCTTTTTTGTGGCGCACGCTCATGTGGGGCGGGGCAGACACCAACCACCTGCTGCTGCCCGCGACCCTGTGCGCCCTGGGCGCGGCCCGGCTGGCCGGCTATCTGGCCGGGCGCGGCCCGGTGGCCCGAGGACTGGCCGCCCTAGCCCTGGCCGGCTGCGTGCCGTCCCTCATCACCCTGCACGCCCCATCCGCCCTCCCGCTCGTCCCGCGCCAGCAGGCCGTGGCCGAAGCCGCCGCAGCCCGGACCATCGTCTCCGACATCCAGGGCCCGCTGCTGGCCGACGCCGAAGGGGCGTTCCTTTTTGCCGGGACGCCGGCCTACGGCAAGTTGTGGCTGTATGACGCTTTCGAAACCGATATGTATGACAGGCTGGGGCTTGCGCCCATGGCCGATTCGCCCATGGCGGCGGCGGTGCGCGGCCGGCTGGCCGCCCGGTTCGTGGATTCCCGGGCCTTTGTCAGCCGCAAGCTGCTGGGTCTCGTCGCGCTGTATTACGAACCGGCCGAGTCCGCCGGGCTGTACACGTTCTACCGCCCCCGGCCCGAAACCGGGCTTATCGCCATGCCGGCGGCCGACCGGGTGGAGCGGACCGACGGCGGCTACACGGCGGCCGTGACCGAAGCCCGGGGCGTGCGACAATGGGGGAGCTACATCCAGGCCGAGGACCCGGCCCTGGGCATGACCCTGACTTACGGCGTGACCGGTCCGGCGGCGGTGGACGGATCGGTGTCGTATTGTCCGCGCCTGACCGGGCCGGACCAGACGCTGACGGTGACGGCGGTGGCGGCCGACGGCCGTGAGCTTGGCCGGGCCGTGCATAAGCAAGGCGATTTCCCCGAGCGCGGGGAAGGCTTCGACAACCGGACGCGGCTGACGTTCCCGGTCGGCGGCGAGGGGTTTTCCGTGCGGTTTACGGCCACCGGGGGGGGCCAACTGTGGCTGGACGCCGACAACCCGCTGGTGATCGGGGCCACGGCGGCGGACGCGGGAAAGCCGTAAGTTGCAGCGCGATGGCGTTGGACGCAAAAAGGGGTTGCCGAGGCAACCCCTGAAAAAACCAGAACCAAATTTTATTATATCGCCAGCCAGAAGAGGGAGTCGGAAGAGCGGCCGGCGGCCTCATTGCTGAAGCCGGGCGTTGCCGTGGTCGGTGTTTGCTTTGCCGACAACGACCCCGGACGCCGGACATAACCTCTTAAAAATCCAGAACCAACTTTTTTCTTTCCACTCGACAGAAAAGCCGTCGGAAGAACGGCGCATAGCCCTTTTCTGCCGAACGAACATTCGCTTCGTCGCCTACGTTCGTCACCAGCGTCCCCAGTTAACCCCCTTTCGGGGGGTCCGGGGGCCTCAGGCCCCCGGCCGCCGGAGGCATCTTACCCTCTTACTCTCTTCGTTTCCCTCTCACTCCACCCGCTATTCCTCGCCCTCTCCCTCGTCTTTCTTGCCGCCCACGGCGCGTTTGTAGCGGCAGCTTTTGCTGGGGCAGGTGATGAGTTCGCCGTCGCGGGTCTTTTTGCGCACGAGGATCTTGGAGTCGCATTGGGGGCAGGGTTCGTTCATGGGCCAGTCCCAGACGGCGAAATCGCACTGGGGGTAGGCGTCGCAGGCGTAGAACACCTTGCCGCGCTTGGAGCTTTTTTCGACCAGCGTGCCGGAACAGCCCTCCTTGGGGCAGGGGACGCCGGTGGACAGCGGCTTGGTGTATTTGCAGTCGGGCCAGCCGGTGCAGGCGATGAACCGGCTGCCGGTGCGGGATTTCTTGACCACCAGATCCTTGCCGCAGGTGGGGCAGGCCCCCACCGAGGCGACTTCCTCGGCCTTGCGCTCGCGGGGGATCACCGCGCCATCGGCGGCGCGGTCGAATTCCTTGGTGTTCTTGCAGTCGGGGTAGCCCGAGCAGCCCAGGAATTCGCCGGCCTTGCCGAAGCGGATGACCATGGGCTTGCCGCACAGCTCGCACTTGACGTCGGTCTCCTTGCCGGCCTTGACCTTGGCCATGTCCTTGGCCGCCTTGGCCAGGGTCGGATTGAAGTCCTCGGTGAAGTCCCGGAGCAGATGGACCCAGTCGGTGCGGCCGTCGGCCACGGCGTCGAGGGCCTCTTCCATGCCGGCGGTGAACCCGACGTCCATGATCTTGACGAAGTGTTCGGCGAGCAGATCCGAGACGGTTTCGCCGAGTTCGGAGGGCACGAAGTGCTTTTCCTCCAGCCGGGCGTAGTCGCGGTCGATGAGCGTGGAAATGATGGCGGCGTAGGTGGAGGGCCGGCCGATGCCTTTTTCTTCCAGCTCGCGCACCAGCGACGCTTCGGTGTAGCGCGGCGGCGGCTGGGTGAACTTCTGTTCCTTCTTGAGTTCGAGCAGCGTGAGTTCCTGGCCCGTGTCGAGCTTGGGCAAGGACTTGGCCTCGTCGCCGGCCTCCTGGCCGTAGACCTTGAGGTAGCCGGGGAAAATCAGGCGCTGGCCCTTGGCCTTGAACAGTCCCGGCCCGGCCGTGACGTCCACGGCCGTGTCCCAGAACCTCGCCTCGGCCATCTGGGAGGCGACGAAGCGTTCCCAGATGAGCTTGTACAGGGAAAAGAGGTCCTTGGGCAGAAGCGTTTTGACGTCGGCCGGGGTGATGCGGACATCGATGGGCCGGATGGCTTCGTGGGCGTCCTGAGCGCCGGCCTTGGAGCGGAAATGGCGGGCCTTTTCCGGGTAGTAGTCCGGCCCCAGGGCCTCGGTGATGTATTCCCGGGCGGCGTCGCGGGCCTCGTCGGCGATGCGCGTGGAGTCGGTACGCATGTAGGTGATCAGGGCCACCGTGCCGCTGTCGCCGAGTTCCAGGCCCTCGTAGAGCTTCTGGGCCGCGCCCATGGTGCGCTTGGCCGAATAGCCCAGGCGCTGGTTGGCGGCCTGCTGCAGGGTCGAGGTGATAAAGGGCGGCGGCGGGGACTTCTTGCGTTCCTTTTCCGTCACGGCCGTGACCACGAAGGGCTGGCCCGTGATGGCCGCCTCGGCGGCCAATGCCGCCTCGGCGCTGCCGATTTCGAGCTTCTTGCCCTGGTACTTGGCCAGCTCGGCCTCGAACTCCGGGGGCGTGCCGGCGGCGAGCCGGGCCTTGAAATTCCAGTACTCCACCGGCACGAAGGCCCGGCGTTCCTTTTCGCGGTCCACGACCAGGCGCAAGGCCACGGACTGGACGCGGCCGGCCGAGATGCCGCTTTTGACCTTCTGCCACAGGATGGGCGAAACCTTGTAGCCCACCAGCCGGTCCAGGATGCGCCGGGCCTGCTGGGAGAGAAACAGCTTTTCGTTGATGTCGCGGGGATGGGAAAGCGCCTCGCGCACGGCTTTGGCCGTGATCTCGTTGAACTGGATGCGGTGCACGGGCACGCCGGCGTCCTGGACGATCTGGGCCACGTGCCAGGCAATGGCTTCGCCTTCGCGGTCGGGGTCGGGGGCGAGATAGATGGTCGAAGCCGAGGCGGCGGCTTCCTTGAGTTTGGAAACCACCTTCTGCTTGCCCGGAATGATTTGATATTGCGGCGCGAAATCGTCTTTTTCATCCACACCCAGTTTCTTGGAGGGAAGATCACGCACATGACCGACGGAAGCTTCCACGGCATAGGCGTTGCCGAGAAACTTCTTGATGGTCTTTACCTTGGCCGGCGACTCGACGATGATAAGGTCCTTTCCCATGGCAGGCGTGCTATAGCCAGCCCGAGGGGGCAAGGCAAGGGTTGCCGTTTGCCTCGGGCCGCGATACTTGCCTATGAGGTTTTCGCGTATGACTTTTTAATAATGATGCACGGCGACGAAATGCACGTCCGCCTCGGAGCCTTCCTTGGAAAACGTTTCCCGCTTCGGCCATGTGGTCATGCTCGGCCCCACCAACGCCGGCAAATCCACCTTGCTTAACCGCCTCATCGGCCAGAAAATTTCCATCGTCTCGCCCAAGCCGCAGACCACCCGCAACTCGATTAGCGGCATCATCACCCAGGGCGACCTTCAGGCCGTGTTCCTGGACACCCCGGGCCTGCACCGCCAAAAGCGCGGCATCGCCCCGTTGTTGTTGCGTTCGGCCTACGCTGCCCTGGGCCAGGCCGACGTGGTGCTGCTCATTCTCGACGCGGCCCAGTACGCCCGCCGCCTGGACGGCCTGGCCCCGGACCTGCGCCCCATCGTCAAGGCCGTGGGCGACGGCCGGCTGCCGGTGCTCATTGCCCTCAACAAGGCCGACGTGGTGCGCGAAAAGGCCCGGCTGCTGCCGGTGTTGGCCGCCGTGTCCGAAGCCTTGCCGGCGGCCGAGATCTTTCCCATAAGCGCGCTCACCGGCCTTGGCGTGGACGACCTCCTGACCGCGCTGCTGTCCCGGCTGCCCCAGGGCGCGCACCAGTTCGACCCGGACGAGGTGTCCACGGCCCCGGTGCGGTTTCTGGCCGCCGAAATCGTGCGCGAGAAGCTCTTTTTGGCCCTTGGCGAGGAACTGCCCTATTCCACCGCCGTCACCATCGAGGATTGGGACGAGCAGTCCAAGCCCGGGCTGACGAAAATCCGCGCCGCCATCCATGTGGCGAGGGAAAGCCACAAGCCCATGGTCATCGGCAAGGGCGGCGAACGCTTAAAGGACGTTGGCCAGAAAGCCCGGGCCGACATCGAGGAGATGCTGGGCGGGCAAGTCTTTTTGGAACTGTGGGTCAAGGTGCGGCCGGACTGGACCGACGACCGGGCCTTTTTGCGCGACCTGGGCCTTGGCCAGTAGCTTTTTGCCAGGAGCGGGACTTGTGGGCGGGCAAACGGCGAAAACGCGCCTGACGGGCGTTTTGGAGCGTATAGGCGCGGCCTGCCGGGCTTGCGGCCGCGACCCGTCGGCGGTGACGCTGGTGGCGGTGTCGAAATTCCACGACGCCTCGGCCGTGGCCGAGTTGGCCGCCTGCGGTCAGACCATTTTCGGGGAATCCTACATCCAGGAGGCCCTGCCCAAGATCGAGGCCGCGCCGGCCGGGCTGTGCTGGCATTTCATCGGCCATCTCCAGCGCAACAAGGCCAAGCTGGCCGTGGGGCGCTTCGATCTGATCCACACGGTGGACAACGTCGAGCTGGCGCATATATTGCAAAAAAGAGCGGCAGCCCAGCATCTGATCCAGGCCGTGTGCCTGCAGGTCAACGTGGCCGGGGAGGCGCAAAAGTCCGGCGTGGCGCCGGGCGGCCTGGACGCCCTGGCCGAGGCCGTGGCCGCGTGCCCGAACCTGCGCCTCGACGGCCTCATGGTCATTGCGCCGGTCTTCGACGACCCCGAAGGGGCGCGGCCGGCCTTTGCCCGGCTGCGGGCGCTGCGCGACGCGTTGGCGTCCCGCCTTGGCCAGCCGCTGCCGGTGCTTTCCATGGGTATGAGCGGCGACCTGGAAGCGGCCATCACGGAAGGCGCCACCCACGTGCGGGTGGGCACCGACCTGTTCGGCCCGAGAATCTGATAAGCGGAGGGAGCCATGGCTGATCCAGCGCCCGAAGAACAACCGAAAAAGAAAAAATCCGGCCTCATCAAGTATATCATCCTGGTGGTGTTGCTGCTGGTCCTGGGCGGCGGCGGCTACTTCGCCTATCTGACGTTTTTCGCCGCCAAGCCGCCGGCGGCCGCGCCGCCGGCCGACGGGGCCGCCCCAGCCGAAGCGCCCAAGGCCGACGCCCACGCCGAGGCCAAACCCGCCGAGAAAAAGGCCGAGGGCGGACACGGCGAAGCCAAAAGCGACGCCAAGGGCGGCGGACACGGCGGCGGCAAGGACAAGGCCGCCTCCAACAACGTGGCCCTGCCCCCCTTCGTGGTCAATCTGGCCGACCCCAACGCCCGGCGCTACCTCAAGGTGGTGCTCGAAGTGGAAGTGACCAGCAACCCGGAACTGCTCGAAGACAACAAGGCCAAGATCCGCGACGCCCTGCTCATGCTCCTGTCCTCCAAGACCTCCCAGGACTTGAGCACCCTGGAAGGCAAGATCCTGCTGCGCAAGGAAATCGTGGACCGCCTCAACCAGGCCATCGGCCAGCCCAAGGTCTCCCGGGTCTATTTCACGGATTTCGTCATCCAATAAACGCCGCGCCGCCGCGAGGTAGCACCATGACTCCCGACGACATCGACCAGGATAAACTCGCCGCCGAATGGGCCGCCGCCCTGGATGACCAGGACGACAAACCGGCCTCCCAAAACGACATCGACGCGCTTTTTGACCAGCCTTCCGGCGGCGGCGGCGGCGGCGGCGATGACGCCCTGGCCGCCGAATGGGCCGCCGCCCTGGCCGACGAGGAGGAAACCTCCATCAAGCGCGAACGCGACCAGGAAGCCATGTCGCGCCAAAGCGCCAAGGCCAAGTTCAAGGACATGACCCCCGAAGCCAAGGCCCAGCGGCCGGAAAACATCCGCCGCGACCTCGACTTCATCCTGGACATTCCGCTGGACGTCTCGGCCGAACTGGGGCGCACCAAACTTTTAATCAACGAACTCCTGCAACTCGGCCAGGGCTCGGTCATCGAACTCAACAAGCTGGCCGGCGAACCGCTGGAAATCTACGTCAACGGCAAACTCGTGGCCCGGGGCGAAGCCGTGGTCATCAACGAAAAATTCGGTGTGCGCCTCACCGACATCATCAGCCCCATCGAACGGGTGAAACAGCTTGCCTGATCCAGCCGCCGCCCCCCTGCCCGCCGTCGAGTACGGCCTCACCGGCGTGGCCCTCAAGATGGGCCTGACCCTGGCCGTGCTGCTCGGGGTCATCTTCGCCGCCTTCTGGCTGCTGAAACGCTACGGCCCCAAGATCGGCCTGGGACCGGGCGGTCGGGGCGGAAGCCTGCGCCTCATGGACCATCTGCCGGTCGGACCCAAGAAATCCGTAGTAGTGGTGCGGTTCTTGAATAAAGATCTGGTGCTCGGAGTCACCGACCATACCATCACCCGCCTTGCCGAGGTCGATCATGCCGCAAACGCCGATTTCGCCGACGCCCTGGCCGCCAAGACGGTCCAGCCCGATGACGCGCCCTAGCCGCCTTTTGGCCCTGGCTTTCTTCACGGCGCTGCTGGCCGTCCCGGCCTTGGCCCTGGCCCAGGACGCGCCGTCGCTGACCCTCTCCCTGGCCGCCGGACAGACCTCGCCCGAACGCGTCTCCACCTTGCTCGAAATCCTGTTCGCCCTGACCATCCTGTCCCTGGCCCCGTCGTTCGTGCTGACCGTCACCTCGTTTACCCGCATCATCGTGGTGTTTTCCTTCCTGCGCCAGGCCATGGGCGTGCAGCAGGTGCCGCCGACGCAAATCCTGGCCAGCCTCGCCATTTTTCTGACGGCCGTCATCATGTACCCCACCGGCAAGGCCATAAACGACAACGCCCTGCAACCCTACCTGAACGAGGAAATCGGCTTCACCGAAGCCCTGAAAAAAGCCGAAGCCCCTCTTCGCGAATTTCTCTTCAAACACACCCGCGAAAAAGACCTGTCCGTCTTCTACACCATCACCAAGATGGAACGCCCCAAGGACAAGGGCGAAGTGCCGACCATCATGCTGGCCGCCGGGTTCATGATCAGCGAACTCAAAACCGCGTTTACCATCGGCTTTTTGATCTACATCCCGTTTCTCATCCTCGACATGGTCATCTCGTCCATCCTGCTGGCCATGGGCATGATGATGCTGCCGCCGGCCACCATCGCCATGCCGTTCAAACTGCTGTTGTTCGTGCTCGTGGATGGTTGGGGGCTCATCGTCGCCTCGCTGGTCAACTCGTTTACGACGACGTGAGCAGGGAAGCGAAGAGCGTGAAGAGACGATAAGAGAAGAGGCCTCCGGCGGCCAAAGGGGCTGAGCCCCTTTGGAAACCCCACGTGAAGAAAGGCCATTGCCGCCGCGTTTGGCGGCATTACTTGAAACGAGATAGTGCGGCGCGCTCAAACACGCCGCGCAAGCCATAAGGAGCATACGCCATGACCACGGATATGGTTGTCGCCCTGTCGCGCCAGGCCATCGAGCTGGCGCTGTTCCTGGCCATGCCCATGCTGGCGGTGAGTCTTGTCGTCGGCGTGTTCGTCTCGGTGCTCCAGGCGGCCACCCAGATTCAGGAAATGACGCTTACTTTCGTGCCGAAGATCCTGTCCATGTTCATCGCGCTGCTCTTGGCCTTCCCCTGGATGATGGACAAGATGCTCAATTTCACGCGGGAGCTTTTCATGAATATCCCGACGTATTTGCGCTGACGCGGGTTTTCTTCAGGGCGTCGCGCTGTCCGGCGCGATTGACTGTCCCCCGTCTACGCCGTAATCCCCGAAATGGCCGCATGTGGAGATGTTATCCACTCCAGAAAGAAATGGACGCCTCTCGGTTCCTTGCGGCCTTTTTCTTTTGCTTTTCCGGGATGTGCCCCGCATCCATCCGCTAAATCCACGCCCGCGGCCCTCACCCCCTTTACCCCTTTCTTCAGTCGGGGGGTCCGGGGGCCTCAGGCCCCCGGCCGCCGGAGGCATTCCCTCTTCTCCTCGTCCACCCTACTTGCCGAAAAACTCCCCCTTCGCTTTCACAAACGTCAAGGCGGCCTCGAAGGCTTCGGGGGTGTGGGGTTCGAAGGTGGCGGTGGGGGTCAGCTGGCGGGCGCTCAGGCCGGCGAAAATCGCTTCGAAGGGGATTTCGCCCTGGCCGGGGCCGAGGTGCTGGTCGAAGGAGCCGTCGTTGTCGTGGAGGTGCAGATGCAGGAGGAAGGGAGCCAGGGCGTCGAGCCAGGCGTCTAAATTGCCGCGTTTTTTGCCTTCGGCGAAGCTGTACCAGTGGCCGACGTCAAAACAGGCCCCGACGGTTTCGGCTTCCTCGGCCGGCAGGCGCTCACGCAGGGCGACGATGGTCCCGGAAACGGTCTGGGGATCGGTCTCGTGGGTGTTTTCCAGGCAAAGGGGCGGATGGCCGGGCCAGGCGGCCAGCACGGCCGCCCAGGTGTCGGCGCTGCGCTGGGCCCAGTCGGGGAACGAGCGGATGTAGAGGAACCGGTCGTAGGCGGCGTGGCCGACCATGCGGCGCGGGCCGTAGATGGCGGCCGTTTCCATGGCCCCCAGCAGCCGATCGCGGCTGGCGGCCCGGATACGGGCGTCGGCGCTGCCGGGCTGGAGATCGAAAAACGGCAGATGCACGGTGACGGGCACGCCGGCGTCGGCGAAAAGCCGGGCCAGTTCGCGGTGAAAGGCGGCGTCGGTGGCGTCGAGAAGCAGGGGGTCCAGGCCCAACTCGGCCGGCACGCCATCGAGCAGATGACGGTGCAGGAGCCTGGGCTCGCGCCGGGCCACCCGCAGATTGCAGTTCACGAAATAGCGCGACATGGATCCGCTCATTCCTTGGGCAGGGGGTAGACCTGGGCGAAAATGGGCTTGCCCGAGGGATCGAGGATGACCAGGCGCAGGCCGTAGATGTCGCGAGCCTCAAGCTTGGCCGGCAGCGGCAGGCTGGCGGCTATCTGCTTGAAGCGCTGGATCTGAAACGACAGCTCGTCCTTTTCGGGTTTCAGCGGCCACAGCGTGCCGTCGTTGGTGACAACAAACGCCTCGGCCTTGCCCACCAGCCCGGTCTGGGGCGTGACGTTGCTGAGGTCGAAACCGAGGTTCAGGCGTTTGTTGTCGATCTTGAGCTTGAGATTGTCCACGCCGGCCTGGCTGGCATCGACGCGGGCCAAAATCTTCGACAGATCGACCCGGTCCTTGGCGGCTTCGGCGGCCGGCTGGGCCGGTTCCTTGCGGTCCTCGGGCCGGACCTTGAACCAGTCGGGCTTGTCAGGATTGTAGGAACCGAGCAAGGTTTCGAGTTCGGTGGCGTCCTTGGAGCGCAGGGTGCGCTCAATATTCTCCAGGCGCATAAGGCTTTCGCCGGCCGCGTCGATCTCCTGGCGCAGGACGGCGGTCCGGGCCGCGTCGTCGCGGTTGGCCTGGTAGAGATGGTAGGCCACGGCCACGGCCGCGCCCAGAACCAGCAGCAAGGCCAGGGGCGTGAGCACAAGGGTTCTGACAAGCCAGACCGGCAGGCGGTAACGCCCTACCCCGGCCGCATCGCGCAAAATGAGAATGTCGATCCGGCCGCTGCCCGCCATTTACATCCTGCTCCATTTTTCTTCGACGATGGCGAATCCGTTGCCCGAGGGAGCCAGATAGAGTGTCTTTTTGCCCCGGTCCGACCCGCCGTCGCGGCTTTCGTAGTCCTGGACGAAGGTCACCACGTAGCCGTCTCGGCGCGGAGTGATCTTCACGTCGGAAAACGTGACTTTCTTCGGGGCCTTGTCCTTCCAGAGGTCGGCCTTGCGGGAGCGGATGGCCTCACGGCCCTTGCTGTCGCCCTGGACGGCGCTGTCGGCGTAGAAAGAGGCGTATTCGCCCACCCGGCCGCGTTCCCAGGCGGCCCGCCAGGCTTCCACCATGGCTGCGGCGGCGGCTTCCTTGCCGGCCTTATCGGCCTTGTCGGGCTTGGCCGGGGCCTGGGCAGCTACAGGCGCAACGGGCTGGCCGGCGGCCGCCGTGGAAACGGCCGGCGCAGGAATTTCGACGGCTGGGGCCGGCTTGGCCGATTCGGCCTTGGGCGTGGCGGTGGCCACGGCCACCGCAGACGGCGCGGGCCCCAGGGCCAGGCCGACGGCGGGGCGCTGCTTGGACCAGCGTTCCTTGGCGATGACCAGTTTGCCGCCGGCAGGGACCAGGGACAGGGTTTTGAACCCGGCGCTTTCACGGCCGCCGGCCTTGCCCTGGTAGTCCATGGCGCAGACCACGGTGAAACCGTCGCCTTCGGACGCGGCAGACAGCACTTCCATGGTCACGCGGCTTGGCGGATGGCCCTGCCACAGCCCGGCCTTCTGGCGGCGGATGGCCTCCTTGCCCTTGAGGCTCCCCTGGACGGCGTTGTCGGCGTAATGGGCCAGATAGTCCTCGATGCGGCCGCGTTCCCAGGCGGCGCGCCAGCTTTCCACGGCGGCGCGGATGGCGGCGGCCTGTTCGGGCGCGACCGCCTTGGCGGCGGGAACCGGCGGCGCGGCCGGTTCCGGGGCCTTGGCCGCCGGAGCTGGTGTCTCGACGGGCTGGGCCACGGGGGCCGGCGGAACAGCCGATTTTTCCGGAGCCTGGGCCACCTGAATCGGCGCTGCCGGGGCAGCGGGAACGGCAGGAGCGGCCGGCGGCGGCGGCACGACCTTGGCGGCGTCGGTGGCGAAAGGCGACACCCCGGGCTTGACCGGTCCGGTCTGGGCCACGTCGAGGATGGCATGGTCCTCGGGGGTGGGCGGAACCTTGAGCGGCAGGGAATGGAAGGCTTTCTGGGCCACCTTCTCCATGGCCGCCTGATGGCTGTCCATGAGTTGCTTGGCTTGCGTTTCCTCTTCGCTGGGGGCGTCGGGCGGCGTGGTGACGGTTTCGGCTTCGTTGGCCAGGGCCTTGCCGGTCTTGGCGTTGGCGGCCAGCAGCGTGGGCGATTCCTCGTACTCCATGCCGATGATGCGGAAACGGTCGTCAGTGCCGCGCTGCCAGTACAGGCGTTTGACGCCCTGGGAAACCAGGGTCGGCGAGCGGTAGACCTGGACGAAGTAGGTCACCCAGTAATCCGGTCCGGGAAGCGCCCGGATGTCGGACAGTGTGACCTGAATCCAGGGCAGGGATTTGAACAACCGTTCCTTTTGGGACCGGAAAGCGGCGAAGGGCTGGCCTTCGGAGATGGCGAATTTTTCGGCGTCGTGGAAGCCGAAAAAGGCTTCGGAGCGCTCAGCCCAGGCCTTGCCCCAGGCTTGGGTGGCTTCCACCACTTCCTTGGCCTCGGCCCTAAGGCGCGGGGCGTCGGCGGCAAGGCGCACCTCGTCGGCGATGATGACCGGCGTGCCCAGGGCCAGATCGTTATCCAGGCGATGGAGATCCGGGGTATTCAGCGCCACGCAGCCCTGGGTCACGTAGGGGACGATGGAATTGCCCCGGCCGTGGATCCAGATGCCATGGCCGGTCTTTTTGCGCACCACGTCGGCCGGATTGGGGAAATTGAGCGGAAAGGCCAAGTCGCCGTAGAGTTCGTAATTGAGTCCCGAAGCCTTGCGCCGGACGATGAAGTAGACGCCCTCGGGGGTGCGCAGGTCGCCTTCCTTGAACTTGTCGCCAAGGAGCTGGCCGGTGGCGCAGGGCAAAAACTCGGCCACCCGCACCGGGCTTTGGCGCGAGAGCAGGAAAAAGGCCTGGGACTTCTTGTCCACGGCCACGGACAGCTTGGGAAACCACTGCGTGTCCACCACGTCCGCCGTCCATTCCGCCGCCGCCGGACGGTACGGCAGCAGCAGCAGGACGGCGAGGACAAGGGCGTGGCCGAATCGTTTCATGCGTGCTCGCGTCAGGAGGCCGGTTGCTCTTTGGCGGCGGCGACCAGGGCCTCACGGGTGAAGATGGACAAAAGCGGAAAGCCCCGCTCGGCCAGACGCTGGCTGCCGCCTTCGTTGCGGTCCAGCACGGTCACCACGGCGCCGATGGTCAGTCCGGCGTCCTGGACCCGGTCGATGACGGTGACAAGCGTACCGCCGGTGGTCACCACGTCTTCCAGCAGCGCGACCTTGTCGCCGGGCTGGAAATTGGACAGCCCTTCCAAAAACTGATTTGTGCCGTGGCCCTTGGAGGCCTTGCGCACGATAAAGGCCGGCATGGGGCGATGGCGCAGAAACGAGGCCACGGACACGGCCGTGACGAGGGGATCAGCCCCCAGGGTCATGCCGCCGACGCCGACGATGTCGGCCGGCAGCAGGTCGAAAAGCAGATTGCCGATGAGCCAGGCCCCTTCGGGGTGCAGGGCGGTCTGTTTGCAGTCGAAATAGTAGTCGCTCTTGCGCCCGGAGGTCAGGGTGATTTCCCCGGCGCGGTAGG
Source organism: Solidesulfovibrio carbinolicus (assembly GCF_004135975.1). Classification (NCBI taxonomy): domain Bacteria; kingdom Pseudomonadati; phylum Thermodesulfobacteriota; class Desulfovibrionia; order Desulfovibrionales; family Desulfovibrionaceae; genus Solidesulfovibrio; species Solidesulfovibrio carbinolicus. Next base: position 4,521,165 of record NZ_CP026538.1, read on the forward strand.
ATTTTTCCATGAGCAGGGCGGCCAGGCGGCCCCGCATGGCGGCGGCGTCAAGATTTTGCGGACAGGACATGGTTATCCTCATTGCGGCCCTTTGCTTTTGGCATACAAAAGCCCGGCCTTTTTGAAAAGCGGTTCATCGTAAACGGCCATCGCGCGCTTCCCCCATGTTGGGGGTCCGGGGGCCTAAGGCCCCCGGCCGCCGGAGGCATCTTCTCTTCTTCTCGATCCTACCCGAAAACCCTGGAATAAATAAGGTCTTCGTGGGCGAGGTAGTAGGTCGGGTCGAACAGGGCGTCGAGGACGGCCGGCGCGAGCTTGGCGGTGATGGCCGGATCGGCCCGGACGGCGTCGGGGAAGGACTTGCGGCCTTCCCAGCAGGCCATGGCCACCCGCTGCACCAGCACGTAGGCTTCCTGGCGGTCCATGCCGGCCTCGATGAGCGCCAACAGCACCCGCTGGGAGTAGAACAGGCCAAAGGAACCCATGAGGTTGCGGGCCATGTTGTCCGGGTTGACCTTGAGGTTCTTCAGGATATTGGTCAACCGGGCCAGGGTGTAGTCGGCCAGGATGGTGGAATCGGGCATGATGACGCGCTCCACCGAGGAATGCGAGATGTCGCGCTCGTGCCACAGCGGCATGTTTTCCAGCGAGGCCAGGGCGTTGGTGCGAATCAGGCGCGAGAGGCCGCAGAGGTTTTCGGCGGAAATCGGGTTCTTCTTGTGGGGCATGGCCGAGGAGCCTTTCTGGCCCTTGGCAAAGCCTTCCTCGGCTTCGAGGACTTCGGTGCGCTGGAGGTGGCGCAGTTCGGTGGACAGGCGCTCCACGCCGCCGGCAATGAGCGCCAGGGCGGTGAAAAAGGCGGCGTGCCGGTCGCGCTGGATGATCTGGGTGGAGATGGGATCGACCGCCAGCCCCATGATGTCCATGGCGATGGCTTCAACCCGGGGATCGAGGTGGGCGTAGCCGCCCACGGCCCCGGAAATCTTGCCCACGCGCACGCCGGTTAGCGCCGCGACGAAGCGCTCGCGGTGACGGGAAAATTCGGCGTAGAAAGACGCCATCTTCATGCCGAAGCTCAAGGGTTCGGCATGGATGCCGTGGGTACGGCCGATCATCAGCTGGCCCTTGAAGCGCATGGCCAGGTCCTTGATGGCGGTAAGCAACCCGTCGAGGTCGGCCAGGATCAGGTCGCCGGCCCGGCCAAGCAGCAAGGCGTTGGCCGTGTCCACGATGTCCGAGGAGGTGCAGCCCAGGTGAATGAACCGGGCCGAAGGGCCGACGCGCTCTTCCACGGCGGTCAAAAAGGCGATGACGTCGTGGCGGGTGGTTTCCTCGATTTCGAGGATGCGGGCCACGTCGAAGCCGGCTTTTTCCCGGATGACGGCCATGTCGGCCTCGGGAACGCGGCCAAGCCTGGTCCAGGCCTCGCACACGGCCAGCTCGACTTCGAGCCAGGCGGCGAAACGGTTTTCCAGGGACCACAGGTCGCCCATGGCTTTGCGGGTATAGCGCTCGATCATGCGTGCTCCTTGGGCGTTTGGGCCTGGTCATCATCCTCGGGGTGTTCTTCGGCGGACAGCGGCACGGACGGGTCCCGGGCGAGCTGGGGCACGTCCACGGGCGTTCCCTTGACGGTGTCGTTGCCGTCACGCTTGAACGTGCCGGGGCGTCTTTGGACGTAGTCGGTGGCGTGAAAGCCGCTGCCCTTGAGGGCGAAGGCGGACAGGGAGACGATGCGCGGCGCGCTGCGGCCGCAGGCGGGGCAGGGAGCCTGTCCCGTGTCCACGGTGCGGCACAGTTCCTCGAACACCCGGCCGCAGGCGGGACACTCGAACTCATACAAGGGCATGTGCCCCTCCGGAAGTCGTGCAAAAAGCCGGGCAGGGATTGGCCCGACCCGGTTTTTGCGCGCTTTGCTGCGTCGTTACGTCGCGCAAACAGGCCGCGACGCCGCAAGGCCGCCCGGCGTTTCCATCATTTCCAATAATACGCGCGATTATCAGAAAACATCAGGCCAGGGCCTGAAAGGCCTGACGGCCATGGCGCAGGGCGGCGGCAGTCGCGGATGGCGTCGGCCGGCGGGCCAACCAAGCAGGCAGCCGGCGACACCCGGTAATCGAAAGAATCGGCCGGCCGGAACTAGGCCTTTTTGGCGGCAATGGCCTGACGGACGCGCTCCTTGAGGCGTTCCTTGCGGCGCTTGCGGCGACGATCCAGTTCCTTGTGGCGCTCATGCTTCTTATGCTTGGACATGGGAATTCCTCCTATCGGGTGAAAGAACCCGATGCGGTATATCAAGGCCGGGCGTTTGTAAAGACGCCTTCGTCCGGTTGCCGGGCCGGAGCTGCGAAAATCCCGGCCCGACCCATGCCGCGGCCGATGGGCCGGACCAGAGGGTCGCCGGCCGCCAAGAGCCTGGCCAACCCTCAGGCCCGTGGCGGTCGGCGGCAGGGCCAGAGCGCTATTCCGAGGGAATCGGCTCCACCGGCTCGGTCAGCAGGAACTTGCCCTGCTCGATTTTTTCTTTCAATTTTTCGGCCACTTCCAATGACATGGACAGGCTGGTCAGGGGCACGGCCTGGGTCTTTTTGCCGTTGACCATAATCTCGCCCGTGCGGCACTCGGCGTAGGTCACAAGCCCCAGCGACCGGCCCACGCCGTTGGGATAGTCGTGGCCATAGTCCTTCACCGGCATTTCGATGTCCGCGTCGGACACGCCCGTGAAAAAGGCCATGTCTTCATTGAGAATGGGAATGGGAATGCCGATGCCCATGGCCAGGGACACGCCGTACCCGAGGATGGACACGGCCCGCACGTAGCGGGGGCTCATGCCCTTGAGGTCGCCCTTGACCATGAGCGTGCCCGAGGCGGAAATGGGGATGCCGCGCTCGTTGCGCTTGGGCTTGGGATCGTGCTGGGTGCCGGCCCCGATGACGTAGCCGACCCCGCCGCCCATGAAGATACGCGTGCCAAGGCCTATGGTCTTCAAATACGGGTCGTTGAAAAGCGGCGACAACTCGCCGGCGGTGGCGAAATTGGCGTTTCGGGCGTTGGGCTTAAGCGGCCCCATGTAGGTATAGATGATGCGGCTGGTGAGGTTCACGGCCACATTGTAGTTCTGGTAGCAGTTGCGGGGATTTAAAAGCTGGGCGTACTTGAGGTCGGCCAGGGTCACGTCCTTTTCCAGTTCCCGGCGCGGATAGCAGTCCGTGCCGTAGGATTCGCAGAAAAGACGCACGGCCTTGCCCCGCAGCAGATCCTCGATGACATGGGCCCCGCCGTACTTGAAGCGGCCGGGGTGGATCTTGTTGAGGGGATCTTCCTTGGGCAGTTCGGTCGCCCCGATATAGGCGTCCACGGCGGCCAGGCCGGCGTGGGCCGGGACGTTGTTGAGCCGCACCTTCTGGGCCTTGAGGGTGGGCGGCTCCTGGCCGAAATTAAAAAGCATTCCCGAGGAGCACATGGGCGAGAAGGTGCCCGTGGTCACCACATCCACTTCCTTGGCCGCCTTGACCTTGCCGAGACGCCGCACGGTCTCGACCATTTCGGCGGCGGTCAGCACCACGGCCTTGCCTTGCTCAATGCGCCGATTGATTTCGGCGACGGTCTTTTTCACCTCATGGGTCATGCCGGAAATCTCCTCCTGCCGTCGTTTCGCGCCCGGCGGGGCCTTTTTTGGCCCATTTCAGCCGTCTTGGCAAC
>NZ_CP026539.1 GCF_004135975.1 Solidesulfovibrio carbinolicus
CCACGGCACGGAGCAGACTCACACAGGGAGGCAAAAGCCCATGGGAATCATACTTGCCGTGTCCAATAACAAAGGGGGAGTCGGGAAATCCACCACCACGGCGAACCTGGCCCATGCCCTTTCCGCCCGCAAAAAACGTGTCCTGATCGTGGACGCCGACAGCCAATGCAACCTCACCAGCACCTTTCTGGGCAGCCCCTGGGGCGGCAACAGCCTGCTGGAGCTGCTCGACGGCGACGGTGTCCCGGCGGAAGCCTGCATCATCCCCGCCCCTGACTACGAACGCCTCCACGTGCTGCCCAACAAGACCGACAGCGCCGCCCTGGAGCCGGCCCTGGCCCGCCGCGAGGACTACGGCTGGTACATGCTGCGCGACCGACTGCGCCTCCACGCCGCCAAAACTTTCGATTTTACCCTCATCGACTGCCCGCCCAACCTCGGCCTGTTCTCCATCCAGGCCATGATCGCGTCCGATTTCATCCTCGTGCCTGTCGAGGCCGGCAGCCGCTACGCCATGGACGGCCTGGACCGCACCATCGAAACCATCGGCGGCATCGCCCAGGCCGACCCGGACAACCCCTCTGGTCGTTTCTTGCGCCTTCTCATCAACAAGGCCGACCGCCGCACCGCTGTCAGCAAGGTGACCATCGAACAGATCCAGCAGAGCTACCCCGGGAGAGTGTTTTCCACGATCATCCCGGTCAATACCGACATTCAGCAATCCGAAATGCTGAGCAAGACCGTTTTGCGCCACGCCTCGAAAAGCCCCGGCGCCCAGGCCTATAGGTCCCTGGCCACGGAACTGCTCGGCATCCTGTCGCAATAACTTCGGGAGCAGGCCATGGCCACGTCGATGACACAACTCCTGCGCAAGGCGGCCCAAAGCCGCATGGCCGGGCAGCCGCCCGCGGCAGCCGCCGCTCCGGAGGGCCGTCGGGAGGTTTTTGCCGACGCCGTTCCCCATATAGAGCAGACAAACACAGCAGATAAAGCACTTATAAAAACCAATCAGACAAACCAGACTGACGAACTCGACAGCTTGCCTCAACAGTTGAAGCCGACAGTTGAGCTCGTAAGAGTAGTTCAACCGCTGGCCCAAACAGCCGAGCAGACAAAGCAGGCAGACAAAATCAGCGGGCAGACAGACACGCCAAGCACACAAATAAAGCAGTATAAACCAACAAACAAATCAAGCATAGAAAGTCAGCAGCCAAAAAAAGCGCTAAAAGTAGGCAGTCAAAAGGAACAGTCAAAGCAGACAGAAAAACCAAGCGGACTCGCCGCCCCGGCTATGCGGCTGCCGCCGCGCCTGCCCATCGCCACCATGGCCCAGAAAACCCTGGCCGCCCATTTCCTGGAGACCGGCCCCGTGGTCACGACCTACGCCGTCATTGCTGCTGAAACCGGCGTTCCCCTGGGCACGGCGCGCACCATCATCGACAAGTTCGTCGCCGCCGGCTGGCTGCGCAAGGAGCAGTGGGGCGCCGGCCGCAATCGGGCCCTTTCCCTGGCCCCCACCGAGGCCTTGGCCGCTGTCACGCGCGATAGTCAAGCAGACAAAATTTACATACAAAGCCAGCAGACAAAGCAACCATACAAACCAAAAGGACGAGCTCAGCAGTCAAGTTTAGCTGTGGAATTCAACAGCGAAAACGCCCCTCTTAAGATAGAAAGAAAGAATCTTTCTATCTCCCCGGAGACGGTGCGCACGTCCTGGCCCTGCCTGGCCCGGGCCGGTTTCGGATTGGCCCAGCTCGAACAGATCCACGACGCCCTGGCGCAGCTTGGCAAATCCGCCGACCGGATCATCCAGGGCCTGGACCACGCCGAATGGGAACTGGCCGAGGGAAAAATGCTGGACAAGGCCGGGCAGCCCGTGGCCGATCCCTGCGCCTGGGTTTTCCGCTCCCTGGCCAGCCAAGGCTATTATCGCCGCCCGGCCGGCTACGTCAGCGCCGAGGAGCAGGCCGAACTCGACGCGGCCAACGAAGCCAAGGCCCTGGCCCAAAGCCGCGAACAAGCCCGGCTAGCCCGATTCCGAGCCTGGGAACAGGGGCTGAGCCGGGAAGCGCGGGAAAAAGCCCTGGAAGGCCGGCGTGGACCGGAAGAGATCTGGTTGAAAAATTTTTGGGTCAAACTTGGAGAACCATCTTAACAATGCAAAGAACATTATTTAAGTTGTCATGCATGAGTTGCTCGGCCAGCCGCTCTTTTGCTGTTTTACAAGCGCTTCGGTTATGATAAAACGCCGACGCCTATTTCAAATCGCGAGAAAAGCGAGATGATGGACTTGTTCCTCAGAGCACTTGGCAAGCGGCTGATGGCCCCATTCCTTACGAAACAAACGTTCCTGCGACTGCTCTCACAGCAGCCGTTTCTCCCTGCTGAGGCTTTCGTCCCCGGCCGTATCGTGCATTGCAGTCCGAGTCTGGGGGCTGGAGGAAGCGAGCGGCAAACGTGTAACACCTTGTCAGGCTTGGTCGCTTTGGGCTATGACGACTGCCGGTTGCTATGCCGGAGTTTGCAAGGTCGAGAAAACAGCTTTTATTTGAAACTGTTGGAGCGCAACGGCATCATTACCTTCAATTTGGCCGAAGCCGTGGCCGCCCAGACTCCGCCGTCTTTGGTTGGTGCTTTGCGTCATTGGCTGCAGCCTCTTCCGTGGCCCTATTCCGAAGAGACGTTGGGATTTGCCGCGGTTTTTGCTGCTTGGCGGCCCGCCATCATCCACATTTGGCAGGACATGCCCCTGGCGGCCCTGGCGGCCAGACTTGTCGGCATCCCCTTGACGGTGTTGTCCTGGCGTAGTTTGAGCCCTCCACATTTTGGCTACAACCACGCCTATTTTCAACCGGCCTATCGGTTATTGGCCGACCAACCTGGGCTCGTTATGCTCAACAACAGCGAGGCTGGTAGGAACGATTATGCGGCCTGGCTGGGCATAGATCCCGGCCGGATAAGGGTCTTGCGCAACGGTTTGGACCCGACATTTCTGCAGTGTCCCGAGCCCGAGGCAGTAGACGCACTACGAACCCGGCTGCGCATTCCAGCTCAAGCGCCCGTGGTTGGTTCCATTTTCCGTTTGTCTCGAGAAAAGGATCCCTGGTTGTGGCTGGAAACTGCTAAAAAACTAGCGACAACATCCCCCGAGTGCCATTTCGTGATCTTCGGTGAAGGTCCCTTGTTGCGGCAATTTAGATCTGTCGTCCGGGAGGCAGGATTTGCCAGCTGCTTTCATCTGCCGGGACGCACGGACAAGACGGCTGTTGCTTTGGGTCTGTTTGATGTTTTTTTGTTGTGCTCCTCTACCGAGGGCACGCCAAATGTCTTGATCGAGGCCCAGGGACAGGGCGTACCCGTGGTCACCCTGGCGGCCGGGGGTACACCGGAAACCGTTCTTCACGGGGAAAGCGGTTTTGTCGTTCAGGAACGCGACGCGAACCACTGCGCTGCCGCTGTCCAGCGCGTCCTTTCGGATGGGGTTTGGCGCAAACGGGCGTCCGAGGTAGCCCCAGCTTTTGTGGCGCGGCGTTTTGGTCTCGCGCGCATGTTGAGTGAGACGCTAGACGTCTACGGTCTCGACAACCCTCTCCCAATAGGGTGTTGAATAACTCCGCCAAGTGACCGAAAATCCAGCCATCGCGGTTCCGGAGGTGATCTGATAGGGCTTGGCCGTCAGGGTGAACAGCAGGGGGGCATACCCGGGCGGGGTGAAAGCCTCCTGTGAGTGGGCATCATCATGTCAATAGCTCTGTCATGTGGTAGCTGACTCGAATAATAGTAACGAGTAAACCCCCGGCTCTGCCGGGGGACTCACAAAGTTTGGCACTTCCGGGAATCGGAAGCCTCCATCGCTTGAACCACTCAAAGTTCAAACAGACGGAGGCTTCCTGTGAACGACTACGAAAGCCTAAGCCACTCGGTATGGGACTGCAAGTACCACGTGGTTTGGATCCCAAAGTGCCGCAAAAAGGTTCTGTATGGCCAACTACGCGTGCATATGGGTGAAATTTTGAGGGAACTGGCCCGGCAGAAGGAGAGTAGGGTGGTCGAGGGGCACCTTATGCCTGACTAAAAACCCTGAATCCGTAGGCATGCAGCCCCAAATCTCTCTATGCCACCGACGAGGTGCTTTTTGATGCTCCTTTCAGCCCTTTCTGCTCAGCCCCAGCCGAGTATGGGTTGCTTTTTTCCTGATTTCAGCTTTGGAGCAGAGGTCAGGGTGGATTTGAGCGATTTTCGGGCACACCTCTCCCGGGTACGGAAGTTACTCCGCGTATTTTTAGGCTTGCGCCAACCGTCTCTGCATACCAACAAGCGCTTCGCCGAAGCCGCCGTTGGACACCACCTTCACGACAACTCGCCGCGCATGCCGGACGAACCGTCCGCCCAAGTACATCATCCCCTGCATAATAGTGCGCAAACGGCGGCGCGTTGCCCTCTTCAGCCCAATGACCCCGGAGTCGAGAAGCGACTCGCCCAGCACGCGCAGCATGTTGTTTACCAGGACCCCGAGCTGGAAGAACAACTCGTTGACGCTGAATTTTCCGGACGGAAGGCGCTCCAGGTCGAGTTCGCTTTTCAGCGCCGCGAAATACTGCTCGCACGTACCCCGGTCTCGGTACAACCGCAGGATGTCGGCATCGGACACCTTCTCGAGGTTCGTCCAGACACTGAAGACTTTGTACTCTGGCAAGAGCAGGGTCTGCCCTTTCTTGCTGGTCCTCTCGGTCATCTCATACACCAGCCGGACCTCTCCGATTTCTTCACGTTCACGGCGGGTGCTTCCCGTGTAAACAGTCTTGCCGGGCCTGGGAGAATGAACTTGTCCTTCGTGCATGGCCAGGTTGATCAAAATCTCTGGTTTTTCTCGGCGCAGATTGTGGCGAGTGATGAAACTGTCCCCGGCCTTGAGCCGCGCCGCCATGAGTGCCCCATCATCGAAGGCTGCGTCGTCCACCCAGAGCAGACGGGCATTGGTCAGCTTGCGCACCCGCGAGCGGACCCCGGCATGGAAGTCCAAGGCCCCTTCATGCAGGGGGTGATGGCTCCCTGGACAAAGCTTGGCTCCAACAATCAGGCCGCCTTCGAGGAACGAGCAGACCGGGGCGTAGCCGAGAATCCCGGTGTAGCCCTTGGCGACGCCCTCCTTCTTGGTGTCGCTGTTGTCAAGGATGGTGGAGTCGGTGTCGATCCGCACGCCAACAAAGTGAGGTACGGTGACGATCCGGGGCTTGAAATCCAGCTTGCGCAGCATGCGCACAGATCACATGGGCATGGCTTCGTGGACGTTCCGATCAAGGCTCATGGCCTCGAAACGCTGGCGCAGAGTGGCTTCCGACGGCACACGACCAACCCCCAGGGCTGTCACGAAGAACTCGCTATTCTTGAATTGCCGCACGTGGTCGAAACCCACCTTGCCTATTCCAATGAGACCGCCAAGGCTCCGCAGAATGTCCTTCTCAGCAACCTGATAGTTCGGGGACTCCCGTTTGGCGCAGGTGGAGTCGATGTCGCTGATGCGCATGAGTTCGCCCATGGCTACAAGCCCGGCATTGCCGACGATCGGTTCTTCGGTGATCTCAAGGGTCAGCTTTCCCATGTGGCGCACCTCGCGGGTGAAAGACGTCTGCCTAGACCTGCGAAGTCAACATGCTAAAATATTACATTTTTTTTAATAACAAACTGTACCGGCAAAGTAAGTTGAACTGAAGCTGTTTACGGATCCAGGATTATACACAGTTATTCTTGAGCATCAGCGCAAACACATAACTTTAGGCCGAGGAAGCCAAAATGACTAAACATATAGTCCTGAAAATATGCGTGATGTTCAGCGCAGGAAAGTATATTCGAAGCATCTCCTATCGCGTGTTACGACGTACGTACACAGTGATACTGCCGATTGCTCGGGTGATGCTTACCGAATCATTGAAATTTCGCCTGTCGAAACTCGCGATGGCCGTCGAGCGACAGTTCGAGCAGAAACTATTTGCTGCGAAACCAAGTCCTTTAAATTCGTTCCCTCCGGCGTTCCCTTCGGCCACCTTCGAGGACGGCCCGGTGGTTCTGTGCAACAACGCGTTGGCTTGGGGCGGGGTCGAGCGCCAAGTCGTCTACACGCTACGGGGCTTGGTTGATCAGCTACCGCAGCCGCCCCATCTACTCTGCATGCGGCTAGGCCACGGACCGGACTTTGATTTTTATATGAGTTCACTGGAGGATTTTCCCGGCGAGGTTCGAAACGTCGTCGATCTGGAAGAGGCTCGGCGTCATCTCGCGAGTGTTGATCCAGGTCTGGAGCATCGGATAATCCAGGCTGTGGCTTGGCTTCCACCCGATGTCCAGGAGGAGATACTCCGGTTCGCAGGCGATTTTGTTCGCCTCAAGCCTGCGGTCACGCATATCTGGCAGGACGCGCTTTCGATCTCCGCCGGCTACGCGGCTCGGATGGTTGGAGTTCCGAGGATTCTTATCTCAAGCCGGAATATGGCAGCCAAGCACTTCGCCTATCACCGCCCCCACATGGCGGATGCCTATCGCGAACTCGCCGAGTGCTCCAACATAGTTATGCTCAATAACAGCTTAGCCGGTGCCACCGATTACGCCGATTGGTTAGGGCTGCCAGGAGAACGCTTTCACATCATTCGCAATGGGATCGACACGGTTCAGATCAGACGACCCGACGAAGACGCGGTGAAACGCCTGAAGGATAGCCTCGGTCTCCCGGACAAGGTTCCGGTCGTCGGCTCAATCTTCAGGTTTTACGCTGAGAAGTGTCCGTTACTGTGGATTGAAACCGCCGCCCGCGTCGCCTCGGCACATCCAGATTGTCATTTTGTTATTTTCGGCACCGGGCCAATGAGAGATGATCTGATCGACCTCGCGCGGTCTCTAGGTTTCGCCGATCGATTGCACCTTCCCGGAACCATCATCAACGCGGCATTGGGGCTTTTGATCATGGATGTCTTCATGCTGACATCCCAATTCGAGGGTACGCCGAATGTCGTTCTTGAGGCCGGGTTGATGGGTGTTCCCGTGATCGCCACGAACGCCGGTGGCACAGCTGAGACAATAGACGCCGGACGTACCGGGTTCATCTCAGATTTTGCCGAACCCGACGTCCTCGCCTCCCTGGTGTCAAAGACGCTTAACGACGACGCTTGGCGCCTCGCGGTACGAAAGAGCGGTCCGGAGTTTATCCTTGAACGGTTTGGGCTGGAGCGGATGCTGAGCGAAACGTTATTTTTTTACGGCCAGTTATCAAAATGAAAATATAACTATATATTGGAGTTAGACACGGACCTGCATTCGCGGACTCTATGGCTGAGCGACCCGTGTTTTGTTGCCGATGTCGAGTTGGATACAGGCGGAGGCTAGGTGGATGTCCATGTTGATCACGCTGTCGGTGTCCGGTGGGCTGTCCGACCTGTGGATGCGAGTTGGCTTGTTGGGATTATGTCGAGCCCCGGGTGTGGCGTCAGCTCGACATTTACCAGTTCAAGACCTTCCTCCATGCCCGGATTCCGCGCGTGGAGTGCCCCGAGCACGGCCTTCTTCAGGTCAAAGTTCCTTGGGCCGAGGCCAAGGGGCGTTTTACCTTGCCCATGGAGCGCTTGATCATTGACGTGTTGGACTCAACAGCAAGATCATGGCCATCAAGCGAAGTGTTTATGGGTACCGGAATTGAGAGCACTTTAAGACTGTCATCTACTTCTTCTGCGGCGGCGTGGACCTCTCAAACAGGACTGACCCCGGTTGCCCACGGATGACCCGGAAGTACCACTTTGAGGGGGGGGCAAAGATATGGGATTTATTCGAGGCAACATGATTCCAATTCTCAGAGAGCATAAACGCCAGCCATTTGCTGGAAAGTTACTACTTCTTGGGCAGGGGGATATTTATTTTTCAGATGCTGATTATCGGCTTATGGCAGAAACGCTGGGGGTTGAGCTAGATAGAGCAATATTGCCAAGCCTCTCCTATAAACCTGAGTTTGCCTCAAAAGGTTATTTTGACACTGAATCTGTCTTCAAGCGGTTGGGTTTCACTGAGGTGCATGCTTTGGACTATTCGGATTTCGAGGGGGCAGATATTATCCATGACCTTAATTCCCCAGACGTTCCGAAAGATTTGGTACAGCAGTTTGATGTGGTGATTGATCATGGTCTCTTGAACACGTTTTTCATCTCCCAAATGCGCTTTATGCCGTCTTTCAATTCTTAAAAATTGGGGGTAGGGCCATTACAAGTTCTCCAGGGAATGGTTTCTTTGACCATGGATTTTATATGCTTCAACCAACGCTTTTTTTGGATTTTTATTTCACAAACAATTGGGACATAGAATCTATTCAGGTCGTACAATTTTCACACAACCAAGAGACGGAACCATTTTTTTTACGGATTACTATCCAGGCCAATTTGACACTGTTGGCTACGGAAAAATGGATAATAAGCTTTATTCGACAATTTGTGTTAGTATAAAAACAAATTGTTCCACTGGAGATGCTATTCCCCAACAGGGATGGTACTCCAGACAAAAATCCTGGCAAGCAGGTACGCAGATGCCAGAGAAGGACGTCAACCTTACTCAATCATTATCAGAAGGCAGGGAACCAAGTAAGAGTATAAAACCGTAATCGTCAAAAGAACCCCTTCTTACGCCTCCTGAGTTTTCTGACATGGAGTGTCCCCAGGAGGGACGACCATGGTAGCATCCGCAACGGAGCATAGATCCGAGAAGGCGGCGTATTGGGCTGAACATTTTGAGGCTTGGCGAGGGAGTGGTCTAAGCCAGGGGGCTTACTGCCGGCGGCATGGCCTTTCCCAAAGTTCATGGTGTCAAACAGCACCGAAAATTGACCCCCAATCAGCGTCCAATTTTGACCCCCTCGAATTGAGCGCCATGGCTTCTCCTCGTGGTCGGGGGGGGGGGAGCTTATTGGCTTCTGTGTTTGAGCCTCCAGCTGTCGTTGCCGGTCTCGATGATCTCGCAATGATGGGTCACCCGATCCAAGAGCGCCGTGGTCATCTTGGCGTCGCCAAAGACTTGGCCCCACTCGCCAAAGGTCAGGTTGGTCGTCACCAGGACCGACGTCCGTTCGTAGAGCTTTGAGAGCAGGTGGAACAGCAGCTGTGCGCTCACGCGGGAAAACGGCAGATAGCCAAGCTCGTCGAGCACGACGATATCCGTTCGGCACAGCTGGTTGGCCAGGCGGCCGCCCTTGCCGGCAAGCTTCTCCTGCTCCAGGAGGTTGGCGAGGTCCACGAGGTTGAAGAACCTGGCGCGCGCGCCATTCCGGACCGCTTGGCCGGCGATGGCTATGGCCAAGTGCGTCTTGCCGGTGCCCGTACCGCCGACGAAAACGATGTTCTTGCGGGCTTCCAGGAAGCTTCCTTCATAAAGGGAGCGGATGTGGAGTTCATCGACGGGTGAGGCGGCAAAGGCAAAGGAATCAAGGTCCTTGTAGACAGGAAACCGGGCTTGGCCGAGTTGGTAGCGGATAGCCCGTAACCGTCGTTGCGCGGTTTCGGCCTCCAGGAGTTCCAGCAACGCCTGTTCCACGGTGACCGGCCCCGGCCGATCCAACAGCTCTTTGTATCCGGCGAGCATGCCGGTCAGATTGAGTTCCCGCAGATGCTCTAGGATGGCGCTACGCGACATGGCGAGTCTCCTGCAGCAGTTTGTCATAACGGGAGCAATCGGCCACCGGCTCCTGGTTGAGCATCAGTTTTTGCGGCAGGACGACCACCGCCTCCTCAGGACGTTTCCCCTCTTGGGAAAGCAGGCTGAGCACCACGTCCTTACTGACGGTGTTTGCGGCCAACGCCCTGCCGCAGGCATCGGCCACGGCGAGCAAGCCATATTGCGGTACCGCGCACAGAATGGCCACGAACTGACGATCCCAGTCCGAAAACCGGGAAAGCGCCTCGCGCATGCGGGTCAGCTCCGGCGGCAAATCCCAGTGTTGAAACGGTGCGCCATTGCGCAACGCACCGGGTTTACGCTGCAGCACCGGCAGATAGTGCCAAGGATCGAACATCGTCTTGCCTCGGCCGAACTGACGGTCATAGAAAGCTATCGCCTTGCCCTGACTGATGATTTTTATCTTGTCTGCATAAGCGCGAACAGTGACGGTCCGACCGACCTCGCTGACAGGGACGCTGTAGTGGTTGCGATCGTAGCGCACCAGGGATGTGCGTGAAACGCGAGCTTCATCGGCGGCATACCCGTCGAAGGGACGGGGGACCGCCAGGAGATGCCGTCGTTCCTCGGCAAACACCTCCATTATCAGCTTGTCCTGCTGGGTCGGATGGCGACGGGTTCGGGCCTGTTCGAGACACTTTTCGCGCAGGATTTCATTGAGTTCCACAAAATCCTTTGCAGCCAGTCGAGGCGTGAAGAACTGTTCCCGGACCAGGCCGACCTGCCGTTCCACTTGGCCTTTCTCCCAACCGGCGGCAGGCGTACAGGCCACCGGCTCAAACAGGTAGTGGGAACAGAGCTGTTCAAAGCGCTCGTTGAAGTCTCGATCTTTGCCGATAAGGATCTTCTTCACGGCCGTCTTCATGTTGTCGTAAATGCCGCGCCTCGTTACGCCACCAAAAAACTCGAAAGCCCGCATGTGAGCGTCGAAAACCATCTCTTGGGTTTCTCGAGGGTAGGCGACGACAAAACACATCCGGCTGTAGCAGAGCCGGACATGCGCCACCTTCACCCGCGCCGGCAATCCGCCAAGCAGGACGTCCTCATGGCTCCAATCGAATTGAAACGCTTCTCCAGGCGAGAAAACCAGGGGAACAAAAGCTTGATTCGTCAAGAGTTGCTGTTCACGTCGCCATGCTCTGACGTAGCGTTGAACATTGTCGTAGGAACCAGCGTAACCTTCTTGCTTGATCTCCTCGTAAAGTCGCTTTGCAGAACGACGCTGTCTTTGTGGAAGATTTTTATCCTCCTCGAGGCGTTTTTCCAAAGAAGGAACAAACGCGCCAAGCATGGGCCTTGGCTGGATACGGCGTTCGTAGTGCAGCTTAATAACATCCTCTCGGAGGATCTTCCGAACGGTATTCTTGGATAACCTCAGTTCTCGTGCGATCTGTTTAATGGATTTTCCATCTCGTCGCGCCGCCAGCCGGACCTTTTTGATCGTCTCCACTATCAGCATCTCCTCGTGGTACCCCTTGTGCCTCTGGTGATCCAAGACATCTAAGGGGGCTGCCGAGGGGGTCAATTTTCGACGCTGATTTCGCCCTCAATGGGGTCAATATTCCATGCTGGTAGACATCTCGGCTTAGCCGGCAAACCCTCATAGCCCGTAGACGGACCGCCGTGAAGGTGGGGCCGCCTTGGCGCTTACCTTTCAACCTAAAAAAAGCCGTTCTAAAGGCTGCATGCTGAGGATAAGTGCCTCCTTTGGCGGCGAAAGCAGCCAAAGGAGGTGATAAATCGCCTGAGATCGGCGGAAAATCACGCAAAACTGCCGATCTTCCCCTCGAAAAAGACCAGAAAGACGGAATTCAGGGACCTCAAAGAATTGTGCAGTGGTCTCAGAGAGGGCAACTGTTTGGATTTGTTAGTCAGTGATATTTTGCTTGATTTCTCGTATGCTTTTTTTCATGATAACAGAGCCTACCCTATGAATCTGGCTCCAGGCCTTTGTGAAATTTCCTCTTGCATGATATTTGTTCTTTGAAAACGGCATGTTGAGTGGCAGGATGTTGTAAAAACTACAACTTTTGGAACAACGCTACGAACAAACTCCTCCTGCTGCCCGCCCCAACCTAGACAACTGGCTTCACCAGGAGTACTTGCTTGGACCATTTTTTATATAGTTGATACCCTTGATCTAAAGCCGTGCCTTCATCGGTTTCGCGACAATGGCCAGAGCAGTGCAGCCTTCATTCGACTTCTCAAGATCGTGCTCTACACTTAATGCGTAATTGTTCCCTCCAGTTGCAAAATTCCCAGGCAGTCTTTGATGAGGTCGCCTTCCGGTGGTTGTTGGCCAACAGCTGCCCCGACTTCCGGACCATCGCTACGTTTCGTCGCGAGCACCTTGAGAATATCAAGTCGTTGTTCTTCAATATGTTCTCATGTGCATACAGGCCGGGATGGTCAGGGTTAGGATCGTGACTCTAGGTTGGAGCCGATGCCGCCTTGGATCGAACTGGACCTGGAAAAATCTTGCCGAGCAGGACAAGTCGCTTTTTGCCGAGGTGGAGTCCCTGCTTTGGCGCGCCGAGAATACCGCCAAGGGCGTTACGGCTCATGGGCGTCTTAGCTCTGATTCAGTGCGTCAAGGCTGAATTTGATGCCAGACAAGGGAACGGACCAGGGAGTAGGAAGCCACTTTCAAGGAGAGAGAACAAAAAGAGCTGGAGGTCGACAATAACAAGTGAAAGACCAAATCACTAGATGAGAACTGGAGAACGCGCACAAGGCCCAACTGACGGCCCCGGAACGGCAGATTATGAAGACGCACAAGGGGTTCATATAAGGGTGCAACGTCTAGGCCATGGTGAGTTAAGACCGGATTATGGTGGCTTTTAACCTAGTGCAAGAGCACAACGACTTCGGCCAATTGGCGTCGATGGTAGAATCGGCCAAGGGAAACCTATACGATATCCGTGAGAAATAGGGTAGTCAACTGACCGATACAGGTTATTACAGCGAGGATAATCTGGGGAGCCTGTCAGGTCCGAGTTGCCCGGTCCGTACGTTGCCGCGAAGCAAGGTCATAAGTAGCGGGTGGAAGTCGAACCTTAGCTCAGGAGCCGGCTCCAAAAAATCTGACTCGCCGGCAGCACATCGAGCGTAAGTTCATGACTAGAGTGGGCAAGAAGATGTATAAGCTCCGGGGCAGGTCGTGGAAGCAGTATTCGGCTAAGCCAAGGACTGCCTGGGCTTGCCCGGTTCCTTCTGTGCGAGTTGGCCAAGGTAAAGGGAGTATTAAACCCTGGTGCCTGCCCCATACCTGCTCAAGCTTTAACAGGTATGAACTCGCTGTCGGGTAGACATCGAAACGGAGGAATCGACCCGATTGCTCCGTAAATAACGATCTAGAATCCATGACTGCACGGCACGAGAGCCCGAGCGGCCCTTATAGTTTTTTGGAGATGGACACGAAAATGGGATCGTCGCTGAATGGGTGAACAACCTTCGTGAGACAGGCTCAACAAGCAACGCATCGCTTTATTTAAAGCCTATCTGCATCGACAGGAGGCTGGTTCAATAAGCCGGAAACTACCAGAAGGGAGCCCCGGACAGCACGACATGACGGGGGCACTTGCGTTCCACGAAGTTTTGAAAACTGCGGAAATTTGTACCGCTACGAAAGGAATCATGAACATTCTTGTTACTGGCGCGGCTGGATTTATCGGATTTCATCTTTGCCGTCGCTTCCTCTCCCTCGGTTACGCCGTCACCGGCCTCGATAACCTGAGCAACTATTATTCGGTCACACTCAAAAAAGACCGGCTGGCTCTGCTGGAGCCCAACGCGAAATTTTCTTTCGTTCAAGCCGACATGGCCGACCGTCAGGCCATGGATCGGCTCTTTAACGCCGGCGGCTTCACTCATGTGGTGAACCTTGCCGCCCAGGCTGGCGTCCGCCATAGTCTGACGCACCCTGATGACTACATCAACGCCAATATTCTCGGATACTTCAATATCCTCGAGAACTGTCGTCAGCACAAGGTCGGGCATTTTGTTTTCGCCTCTTCGAGTTCCGTCTACGGTTTGAATACGAAGATGCCCTTTTCCATCCACGACAATGTGGACCATCCAATAAGCCTCTACGCGGCCTCGAAGAAGTCCAACGAGCTGATGGCTCACTCCTACAGCTACCTTTTCGGCCTGCCCTGTACTGGACTTCGTTTTTTCACAGTCTACGGTCCTTGGGGCCGGCCCGACATGGCACTGTTTCTGTTCACCAAGGCGATTTTGGAGAATAAGCCTATCCAGGTCTTCAACCATGGCAAGATGGAACGGGATTTTACCTACATAGACGACATTGTTGAAGGTGTGGTCAGGGTTACGCAAAATGCGGCTGTGCCGAACACGGCCTGGAATCCCGCCGCGCCCGACCCGGGGTCCAGCACGGCTCCGTACCGGCTCTATAACATCGGTAATAACAACAGCGTCACGCTGATTCGTTTCGTCGCGGCTATCGAAGACGCCGTAGGCAAGAAGGCCCTCATGGAAATGTTACCGCTACAGCCGGGCGATGTGCCGGCCACCCGGGCAGATGTAAACGATCTGATCCAAGATGTCGGATTTCGACCCGGCACGGACATTGAGACGGGCATCGCCCATTTCGTTGCATGGTATCTGGAGTATTACGACCTGAATTGATTGCTTGGAACACGGTAAAATGACCGTCAAACCTGTCGGCCCGAACGGTTGCGTTCCGAGTTGGGATAATAAACTGCACAGCGACGATCTCAGCCAAACGCCTCCTGGTAGTCACTTCATTGCCGACCGTTTATAGCTCGTTCCAAGGCGTTGAATATTTGGGCAGAAAAGACAGAAGACCGTTTGCCAACGCGCCTCTGGTCTTTAGACCAAACATGTAACTCGCTTGCTGCCAGTAAGCATAAGTAAAACAGGGAGCGTTCGTCCTGGCGGACGTCAAGGATTTCTCATGCTTCATGGAAAAACAGTCGCGGTCGTTATCCCAGCCTATCAAGAGGCCCAGCAAATACTGAAGGTCGTGCGCGCCCTGCCCGCTTTCGTGGACAAGATCGTCGTGGTCGACGACTGTTCCAGCGACGGGACGTCCGAGGTGGTCTTGCGTTTCATGGAGCAGCACCCCGAAACGAGCGTGCTGCCCATGGCCGTCAAAAGCCGAAAGACCCCGTCCACGGCCGAGGCCGAGGCGAAGATGATTCCGGCGGACGTGCTCAGCCCGGACCCCCTGCGCGACCGCATCATTTTGCTGCGCAACGTCCAAAACGGCGGCGTCGGCGCGGCGGTGGCCCGGGGGTATCTGTGGTGCCGGGAACATCGCATCGCCTGCGCCGCCGTCATGAACGGCGACGCCCAGATGGACCCCGAGGAACTGGAGTCGATTTGCGGCCCGGTCGTCGACGACGGCGTGGATTACGTCAAAGGCAACCGGCTGATCCACCGTTCGGCCTGGCTCGTCATTCCCAAGGTCCGCTACATCGGGAACTCCATCCTGTCGCTGCTGACCAAGATCGCTTCGGGCTACTGGCGCATCTCCGACACCCAGACCGGCTACACGGCCATTTCGCTTAAAGCCATGGATGCCTTGCGCCTTGAAGATATTTACAAAAGCTACGGCATGCCCAACGACATGCTCGTAAAACTCAACATTGCCTATTGTACGATTCGGGAAATCGAAATAACGCCACTGTATAATGTTGGCGAACAGTCAAAAATGAACATTATGCGCGTCATACCGCGCATCAGCGCCCTGCTTGTAAAGTCATTTTTCAAAAGACTATATATAAAGTATTTTTTCAGGGATTTTCACCCGCTGTTCATTCTTTACCACCTTTCCTTCTTTCTCCTGCTTGTCGATATCCCCGTTCTGCTGGAATTGTGTTCCAGAACGGTCAACGGCGGACCGTACCCCATATCCCTTTTGGCCCTTTTGGCCGTGCTGTCCATCAGTGGCTTCCAGTCCCTGATTTTTGCCATGTGGATGGATATTCTCGACAACGAACGGCTTTACAAGTGACCCCCTTTGGTCCTGGAAGGATGATCCATGTGCGGGATTTTCGGTTTCGTCGCGCGGCCTGACAGTACGCTTGGACAAGAGCAGGCGCGAAAGGCTCTGCAAACCCTGGTTCGCCTGTCGGAACGCCGGGGACGGGAGGCCTCCGGTCTGGCCGCCCGTCTGGATGACCGGATCTGGCTGCACAAAGCGCCGCTGACCGCCTCCCGCCTGCTGACCCGGCCCGAGGTCACCACGTTTCTGGATGCGGCCATCCCCGAGGCGTTCCCGCAGGCCCAAGGCTCCCTGCGGGCCATCATCGGCCATGCCCGTCTGACCACCAACGGTTTCCAGGGCATCCGGGGCAACAACCAGCCCGTGGCCGCCGGCGGCGTGGTCGGCATCCACAACGGCATCATCGTCAACGTCGACACCCTGTGGCGCGCCCATCCCGAACTGACCCGCCACACCGACGTCGACACGGAATTGTTCATGGCCCTGCTCGGCGATCGCCTGGGGAAAGGGGAATCCCTGGCCGACGCCCTGTCCGGGGTCTACGGGGAGATCGAGGGCTCGGCCTCGGTGGCCCTGCTGTTCGAAGACCGCGACGCCCTGGCCCTGGCCTCCAATACCGGTTCCCTCCACGTCTGCCTGGCCGACGACCGGCGGTTGGCCTTTTTTGCTTCCGAAGGCCCCTTTCTTGACGGCTTGCTGGCCGAAAAAGCCATCGCCGACGCCCTGGGGGGGCACACCGTGCGCCAGGTCGCGGCCGGACAGGCCCTGGCCCTGGACCTCGCCAGCCTGGAGCCGACCTGGTTCGGCCTGGACCGGGATTCCCGGACCGGACCGGAGATCCATGTCCGCTCGCGTCCCGTCGCCCTCTTCGACACCATCGAGGCCGAGGAAGAAGCCCGCCGTTCACTGCCCCGCTGCACCCGCTGCATTTTGCCCGAGACCATGCCGTACATCGAGTTCGACGAACAAGGCGTGTGCAACTACTGCCACGGCTACAAGCCCATCGAACGGTTGGGACGCCCCGCCCTGGAACGGGTGGTTCGCGGCTTCAAGCCCGGGGCCACGGCCGATTGCGTGGTGGCCTTCAGCGGCGGGCGCGACAGCAGCTATTGCCTGCATTACGCCGTCAAGGAACTGGGGCTGCGCTGCATCGCCTACACCTACGACTGGGGCATGGTGAACGACCTGGCCCGGCGCAATCAGGCCCGGGTCACGGGCAAGCTCGGCGTGGAACACATCATCATTTCCGCCGACATCAAGCGCAAGCGCCGCAACATCCGCATGAACGTCGAGGCCTGGCTGCGCAAACCCGACCTGGGGCTCATTCCGCTCTTCATGGCCGGGGACAAGCAATTCTTTTACTGGGCCAACGTGCTCAAAAAGGAAACGGGCATCGAAAATTCCATCTGGGCCGAGAACCAGTTGGAGCGGACCCACTTCAAGGTCGGATTTTGCCGCATTGCTTCAGGCAATTGCAAGAAGCGGATCTATAAAATGTCCGCCGCCGACCGCATGCGGCTGGCGGCCTATTACAGCAAAAACTTCCTCAAAAATCCGGCCTACTTGAATTCTTCGATCCTGGACACCATCACCTCGTATATTTCCTACTACGTCATCCCCCACGACTATACGTGGTTTTACGATTACGTGGGCTGGGAAGAAAACAGCGTCAACGACATCCTGTTTAATCAATACGACTGGGAGCTTGATCCGGAATCGACCACGACCTGGCGTATCGGCGATGGAACGGCCGCCTTTTACAATTTCATCTACTACACCGTGGCCGGGTTCACCGAGAACGACACCTTCCGCAGCAACCAGATCCGTGAGGGGCAAATCACCAGGGAACGCGCCCTGGCCCTGGCAGCCGAGGAAAACCGTCCCCGGTACCAGGGAATCATGAACTATTGCCAACTCATCGGCGTGGATTTCGACATGGCGCTCAGCGCCATTAACGCCATGCCCAAACTCTACCCCCTCTCCCGGGAGCGGACCGCGTGAGCCGCCCGCCGCGTCTCTTGCGCCGCAACCAAGGTTTCCCGCCGTGTGCGGCATAGCCGGCATTCTTTGCAACACGCCCGGACGCCTGGGCGGCGAACTTGGCCGCATGACCAGGGCCATGCGCCACCGGGGACCCGACGGCCAGGGGCACGTGGCCCTGCGCCCCGGCCGCAGACGGCTCGCCCCGGCCACGGCAGGCCTGCCCGACGAGGAAGCCGAGGTCTTCTTGGGCCATCGCCGCCTGGCGATTATTGATCTCCAGGGGACGGCCCAGCCGCTGTGCAATGAAAACGGCGCGGTTTGGACGGTCTTTAACGGCGAAATCTACAATTACCGGGAGCTGCGCCGGGAACTGGCCAGCCAAGGCCATGTCCTGCGGGAAAAGGGCGATACCGAAGTGCTCGTCCACCTGTGGGAACGCCTGGGCGAAGCCCTGCCCGCCGCCCTTAACGGCATGTTCGCCTTGGCCGTCTACGACGTGGACCGGGACACGCTGTTCCTGGCTCGGGACAGGTTTGGCGAAAAACCCCTCTACTATTGGGAAAGCCGCGACGGCTTCGCCTTCGCCTCGGAGCTCGCCGCCCTGGCCCTGCTGGAGGGGTTCCCCCGCGACGCCCTGGACGAAGCTGCGGCGTCCCGTTTTTTTGCCACGGGCTACGTGCCCCATCCCGACACGATTTACGCCGCCGCCCGGTGCCTGCCGCCGGGACATGTCCTCGTGCGCCGGGGCGGGCGCACGGTGGTCAAGCCCTACTGGCGTCCCGACGTCCGGGGAGATGTCGACGCCTGCGATCTGGACGCCCTGGAAGACGCCCTGGACGAAGCCGTGCGCTCGCGCCTGGAAGCCGACGTGCCGGTGGGCTGCTTCCTGTCCGCCGGCCTCGACTCCTCGCTGATCGCCGCCTCCATGGCCAAGCGAGGCAAGCCGCTGACCTTCACCATCGCTTCGGGGCACTGGGACGGCGACGAATCCCCCACGGCCAGGCGCATCGCCGCCCACCTGGGGACCGAACACCATGAATTCCGGGTCGAGCCGGACTTTGTCGCCGTGGCCGAAAAGCTGGCCTGGCATTACGGCCAGCCTTTCGCCGACTATTCCGCCGTGCCGACCTACTACGTCAGCCGGGAGACGCGCCGCCGCGTCAAGGTGGCCTTGTCGGGCGACGGCGGGGACGAGCTGTTCGCCGGCTACGAACGCTACGGCAACGCCTGGGCCGCGTCGTTGTGCGGGCTGTTGCCGGAACCGGGCCGCAGCCTGGCCGCCGCCCTGGCCGGACGCTTTCCCGGGGGCGACTTCGGCACGCATTTGGCCGACTTTCTGCGCGTGGCCGGCCCCATCCCGGTCCGGCTGGAAACGCCGTCCACCTTTTACCATCCCTATTGGCGGGAACGTTGTTTCACGCCCGCCTTCCTGTCTGGCGGCGGAACCGCGCCCGGCCCCGGCCCGGCCCGCTACGCCGCCGCCGCCGGCCAGGACGCGCGCAGCCGCTTTCTGGAGACCGACCAAGCTCTGTACCTGCCCGCCGACATCCTGACCAAGGTCGATATCGCCTCCATGAGCGTTTCCCTGGAAACCCGCGCGCCCTTTCTGGACCACCGGCTGGTGGAAATGGTCAACCGGATGGCCTTTGGCCGCAAGCGCCAAGGCGCCGTCGGCAAGCTCCCGCTTCGGGCCCTGGCCGCCCGTCGGCTGCCGCCGGACGTGGCCGGCCTGCCGAAGCGGGGCTTTACCCTGCCCCTGGCCGGCTGGATGCGCCGGGAGCTTCGGGACTGGAGCCATGCCGCCCTGTTCGACGCGCCCGAAGCCTGGGAAGCTTTTTTGTGCCCCCAGGCCGTGTCCCGGCTGTGGGAGGAGCATCAATCCGGCTGGGCCGACCACGCCCTGCGCCTGTGGTCGGTGATCGCCTGGGGGCTGTGGCGTCGCACGGTCGGCCAGGAGGCCGCCTGATGGCCGGCCGGCGACGGCTGGCTTTTGTCGGAGGACTCTCCGACAAAAAGCTGGTCCAAAAACTGCTGCCCCTGACCCGGCTGGAGGGCGTGGACGCCATTGACGTCTATCGCCGCCTGCCGCCGCCGGCGTTGCCGAAGATCCATTGGAAACCGCTTCCGCCCGGAGCCTTGGCCGGCGAGCCGGCCAAGCTCGCCCGGCTTTTGGCCGAAGGCTGGCGCTACGAGGCCCTCATCGGCTGTTTCCAGCTGTATCACGGCTTCTGGGCTCATCTGGCCGGCCGGTTGTGGCGACGCCCGACCATCCAGCTGGTCATCGACAACCTGCCCGGCAATTTGCGGCAATATCCGTCCCGAACGGCCATCATGGCCGCTGCCGGCTGCGGCGTGCGCGGCCCCCGCACCCTGCTCGAACTGCGCCAGGCCGGTTATGCCCGGCCGGCGGCCATCATCCACAATCCCTACGCCCTGCCCGAGCCCATGGCCACGCCCGCCGAGCGCCGCTTCGACTGCATCGCCGTCGGCAATTTCAACACCTGGAAAGACTATCCCTGGCTGGCCACGGTGTTCGAGGCCCTGGCCGCCCAGGGCATACGGCCCCGGCTGGCCCTGGGCGGCCTGTTTCCCGACGCCTTTCAAGCCCGGATGCGGGCCGCTTGCGGCGACCGGGTCCACTTTCTGGGCCATCTTGGCCCCAAGGCCCTGGACGCGGCCTATGCCGCCAGCCGGTCGCTGCTGATGACCTCCCAGGCCGAGGGCTTGCCCATGGTGGCCGTGGAGGCCATGAGCCACGGCCTGCCCGTGATTGCCACCACCGTGGGAGATCTGCCCTGGCTTGTGCGTGACGGACGCGAAGGCCGCCTTGTGCCCCACGGCGACACGGCGGCCATGGCCGCGGCCATCGCCGCCCTGCTGGCCGACCCCGACGGCTTCGAGGCCATGGGCCAGGCGGCCGCCGTCCGCGTGCGGGAGCTGGCCCCGGAATTCACGCCGGACCGCATCGTCGCCGCCTGGCGCGCGTTGTTCGACCAACTGGGCTTTTCCGCCTAAACCCGGAGCGGACCACCATGTGCGGGATCTGCGGCAGTTATCGGCCGTCGGGGGCGACGCCCCACGACGCAAGGCTCGTGGCGGCCATGAACGACGTTTTGCGCCATCGCGGCCCGGACGACGAAGGCCTGTTTCAGGGCCGGCAATGCGTGCTTGGCCACCGTCGCCTGTCCATCATCGACCTGTCCCGCGACGGCCGCCAGCCCATGGCCTCTCCCGACGGCCGCTACCAGCTGGTGTTTAACGGCGAAATCTACAATTACATCGAACTGCGCCAGGAACTCGAAGCGGCCGGCGACGTCTTTCGGACCAAGACCGACACCGAGGTGTTGCTGGCCGCCTACAGACGCTTTGGCCCCGACTGCCTCCACCGCCTCAACGGCATGTTCGCCTTCGCCGTCCACGACACGGCGGCGGGCACGCTTTTCCTGGCCAGGGACCGGTTCGGGGTCAAGCCGCTCTACTATACGACCGCGCCGGGGGTGACGCGCTTTGCCTCGGAGATCAAGGCCCTGCTCCTGGATCCCGCCGTCTCGCGCGCCGTCAACGAACAGAGCTTGTTCGAATATCTCGTCTTTAACCGCACCGACATTCAGGACGAAACGTTTCTGGCCGACGTCACGCGCCTGCCCAAGGGCTGTTACGCCCTGTGCGACGCCCAGGGCCTGCGCGTTTGCCGCTGGTGGTCGCCGTTGGACCACCTCGACAAGCACGCCGACGTGGACGAACAGGAAGCCGCCCGGACGGTGGAAGAGCTGCTGGTCTCGGCCGTGGCCCTTCGCATGCGCAGCGACGTGCCCGTGGGCGTTTGTCTCAGCGGCGGCCTCGACTCCTCGGTGATCCTGGGCATCGTCTACGCCCACCATGACCCCGGCGAGGCTTTTCAGGCCTTCAGCGCCGTTTTCCCGGGCCATCCCCTGGATGAGAGCGGCTTCGTGGACGCTCTGGCCGCGCGCTATCCCTTCTGCGGTCGCCGCACCAGCCCCAGCGCGGCCGACGCCCTGGACCAGGCCGCCTCCCTGGCCTGGACCCTGGATGAACCCACCACGGGCTTTTCCTTTTTCGCCCAGCACGAAGTGATGCGCCTGGCCAAGGCCTGCGGCGTGGTGGTGCTGCTCGACGGCCAGGGGGGCGACGAAGGTTTCGCCGGCTACCAATACCTGCACGGCTTCAACTTGCGGCGGCTGTGGAAGCAGGGTCGGTTCGGGGAACTGGGCCTGGAGCTGCTGCGGGTGGTGGCCCGACGCCAGGAACGGGCGGCCCTGGAGACCTTTGCCTATCTGAGCCTGCCCCGGGCCGTGCGCGCCCGGCTGCTGCTCGCGGCCACCCCGTGCGTGCGCCGGGATTTTTTCTGGGCACACCTCGGGCGCAGCCTCATCGAACGGGATTTCTTCACGGCCGACAGCCTCAACATGGGGCTGGCCCGGCATTTCCAATACAAGCTTGAGCATCTGCTGCGCACCGAGGACCGCAATTCCATGGCCTTTTCGCTGGAGACCCGCCTGCCCTACCTGGATTACCGGTTGGTGGAATACCTCCTGGGCCTGCCCGACGCCCACAAGCTGCGCCGGGGCGAAACCAAGGTGCTGCAAAAACGCGCCGTCGGCCGCTACAGCCTGCCGGAAATCGTTGCGCGTAAGGACAAGATCGGCTTCGCCGCCCCGGGGGACGTCTGGTTGCGCGCCCCGGCCTGGCAGCGGCTGGCCGCAGACTCCTACGCTTTTCTTGCCGCCCGCTTTCCCGGCGTGTTCACGCCGGCCGGCCCCAAGCCGGGCCAGGCGGATCTGAGCTATAAACATGTGCAGACCGCCGCCTGGCTGTCCGCCCTCGCCGCCTGGCCCACGGTGTCCGCCGAGTGACAATTCCCGGAGCAACGGCAAACACCGTTTGCAACAGGCCGATGGCTTGCAATGGAGTCCGCCTCATGCATGAGTCGCCGCTTGGCCGGCCGGCCGTCATGGCCGTAGCCGCCCTGATCCTTTTTGGCGCGCTGGCCCTGGCCGCAGAAAAAATCCCCCTGGCCAACTCCCTTGGCTACGACGGCCTGGCCTATGCGGAAATCACTCGGGGATTCGACAGAATCCTCAATGGAACCTGGCGGCTTGATCCGCTGTACTACAACCGTTTTCTGCCGTCGCTGCTGTGTCGTCTGACGCTGCTGGGCCTGGGCCTGGAACTCACCGACAAGGCCATTGTCGGTTTCTACACCTGGTACAACGTCCTGCTGGCCGCCGCCGCCGCCGGCCTCTGGGCGGCCGCCGCCCGCTGTTCGGGCTTTTCGTTGCGCGCCGGATGGTTCGGTTTCGTGGCCCTTTTTTGCGGCCACGCCATGCTCAAATACAACGTCTACTATGCGTCCCTGACTGATGTGACGGCGTTTACCCTGGGCTGCCTCATGTTGTGGGCCTATTTGCAGCGCCGCGACGCGGTCCTGGCCCTGGCCGCCCTGGCCGGTGCCGCCACCTGGCCAACGCTCTTGCCCCAAGGCGGGCTGCTGTTGCTTTTCCCCCGCCGTCCCATCGCCTCCGAGCCGGCGCCGGCCAAGGCCTGGCTGCTGGCCACGGCCGTCACGGCCGTCGCCACGTGGCGCTTCATCCAGCTTGGCCGCTCGGCCGCCGACGGGGCCGTCGCGCCGTGGGCCGGCGGCATTATCGTCATCCTGTATTGTCTGCTGGCCCTGCGCTATCTGGCCGACGCCAAGGCCTTTTATTCCCCTCGGGCGCTGTTGGCCTGCACCAGCCCGACGCGACTGCTGCTGGCTCTCGGATGCGGTCTGGCGGCGACCCTGGTGTTGCTGCGCGTTACCGGCACCTCCGTGCGTTTTTTCGAGCAAGCCGAAGGGTACCTGCTGACGTCCGTCTCTTGGGGATTGCGGTTTCCCGGGGAATTCATCGTCAGCCACACGCTCTACTTTGGCCCCTGGCTGCTGTTGTTGTTGTTGCTTTTCCCGCGCGCTGCGGCGTTTGCCCGGGAAGGCGGGCTTGGCCTAACGCTGGTTTGCGCCATGACCGTCGCCCAGTCCCTGACGCCGCTTTCCCGCCAATTGATTGCGGCGACGCCTTTTTTATGTTGGTTGTGCCTTCAGGCCATGGAAAAGCCGCCCGTCTTGACGCCCCGGGCCTGGACGTGGCTGGCCGTGCTGTGCCTGTTTATTTCCAAGGGCTGGATGCGATTTAGCGCCAACCCGGCCGATCCGCTAGGGAGTTTTTCGTTTCCCTGGTACGTCAGCAGCACGGGCTGTTGGATGCCCTTTCCTTTCTACTGGACCCAGGGATTGCTCGTTTTCGGACTGTTGCTATTTTTTGCCTGGCGGCTGCACGCGGCGCGGCGTCAGGCTCCAGTCACTACAAGACTGTAAGGGGATGCGACCCATGCGTATCGCGCTTTCCATCGAACATCCGGCCTGGGCCTACCAATTTCGCCATCTTGTCGCCTTGTTGCGCCAACACGGGCATGACGTCCGCCTGCTGGCCATCGACAAAGACCACAGCTACGCCCTGCTCGACGCCTTCGGCTATGCCTACGACCGGATCGCGCCCACCACGGGCGTGGGGGTGGTGCAAAAGGGCTGGCTCTTCTTCTTAACTACTGTGCGGATGTACTGGGTGTTACGCCGCTACCGCCCCGACGTGCTGCTGGGGCGGGCTTCGCCGATGCTTGCCGTGTGCGCTTTTTTCCTGCGTATCCCGCACATCCTGTTCGAGGATACCGAACACTCGCGGTTTTCCTTGTTCTTTTGTCAGCTGTTTTCCACCGCCATCATCACGCCGCAGTCCTTTACGCGCGACCTCGGTCCCAAACAGATACGCCAGCCGATTTACAAGGAACTGTTCTACCTGCACCCGTCTGTCTTCAGGCCAGACGTCGCCGCCGTGGCCGAACAGGGACTGAACCCGGACCGGCCCTTTGTGCTGTTGCGTTTCGTGGCCTGGACGGCCAGCCATGATTTCGGGCTACAAGGCCTGTCGCCACAGGAACAGTTGGGCATTGTCGAGCAGCTTTCACAGGTAGCCCAGGTTGTGGTCTCCTGTGAAGGAGAGTTGCCACAACAGCTGACCCAGTACGCTTATCGTCTGCCCGTTTCGCGTATGCATCATTTGTTGGCCCATGCCGCCCTGTACGTGGGAGAAGGTGCTACCATGGCCTCGGAAGCCTCAGTGCTTTGGCGTCCACTCAGTGTACCTTAACCCTCTACCTCTGGGCTATCTGGCCGAACAGGAAAAACGTTTCGGTCTTGTGCGGTCTTTTGGCGGTCCCAGGCGCTACGCCCAGGGCCTCGCAGCAGCACTAGAAATGCTGGCCGACCCTGAACTCGAGTCCAAAGGACGCGCGAAGGGAAGACAGCTGCTGGAGGCCAGCGAGGATCCCAATCCAATGTTTCTGCGTTTGGCCTTGGACACCGTTAGTTCGCCAGCCGCACGACAAAGGCCCTGACTCGCGCTGCCCGGTAACAGAAACGCCGGAGCACAGCGGATCAGTTGGCGCTTCCCTCCAAACATCGAGTTGTTGACGCCTGGAGGACGCGCTAAGAATGGGTCCCCGCTTTGACCACGACCGGAGAATCCTTGACTTCACAAATCTCCTCGGATAGATACCGCACGGTTGACGCGCATTTAGTTCTAGCAAGACCGTTTCAGGCCGATCTTGTAGACACTGCTATCCCAAACGGCGCGCTGGCTTTGCGATTCGTGGGTCTTCCTATCTCCTCCACGGGGCGAAACTACACCAACGGGAAGGCGGACGACACGGTCTCAAAAGGTGCAGGGTGGACATCAGTGCCAGAAATATTTGAACGTTTCCGGTCCCCTGTCCACTCACGCACACATTCCGCAAAGGACCTTGCGGCCCAGCAAGCGACGGAACATTTTCCGGCATGTTAACAGTTCTTTTTTTTCTTCCATCCCTATCCGTCGGCGGGGCGGAGCGCGTCTTTGTCCGGCTGGCCAATCATCTTGATCGCAGCCTGTTTAGCCCAGCTATGGCCGTAGTCAAGGGCCCAGGGCCCTTCGCGGCCCACTTACGGCCGGATGTGGAGATCTTCAACTGCGCCTGCTGTAATCACGCAACAGCTCCCTGGCCCATAGTGCGGCTCCTGCGCCAGCTACGGCCCGACGCAGTGGTCTGCACCCACACGCATCTCAACATTCTCATGGCCGGCTTGCGGCCTTTCATACCCCGGCAAACGGCCCTCATCGGCCGAGAATCTACCATCGTCAGCCGCCACCTGGAATTGGATAGCTGGAAAAATGTCATGATTCCGGCTGCAAGGCTGCTCTATCCGCTCTTTGACATCCTCGTGTGCCAGTCCAGTGAGATGCGCCAGGACGTCATAAACACGTTTCGGATGGCTCCCCGGAACATCTGTGTAATTCCTAATCCCGCCCCAGTCCCGCCCGAAGCACCGCTGTCGCCGGTTGCGGCGGACGGCCGTGTGCGTCTGTTGGCGGTAGGCAACTTAGCCCCGGCTAAAGGGTACGACTTGCTGCTCGCCGCCATGGCTTGCCTGAACGATTCCTTCCATCTTCGCATCGCCGGCGACGGCCGCCCCGAAGAAAAGGAACGTCTCCAGCGGGCAGCCCAGGCCCTGGGGGTCGCCTCTCGGGTTGAGTTCCTGGGTGCTGTGTCCCAACCGGACCGTCTTATGGCCGCTTCGGACCTACTGGTGCTGAGTTCCGCCTATGAAGGGTTTCCCAACGTCTTGTTGGAGGCGGGGTGCCAGGGCTTACCGGTCGTGACCATCGTCGGGCTCGGCGGAGTATCCGAAGTCGTGACACAGGGGATAACCGGGTTGGTGGTGACTGAACGAACGCCGGAATCCCTGGCCAGGGCAGTAGAGCAGGCCAGCCGCACGCCGTTCGATCGGGCCGCCATTAGGGCCGCCGTTCAGAAAAAATTCGACATTTCCGTCGTGGCCGCCCGTTATGGCGAGGTGATCACCAATGCTACTCACTACCGGCGCGCCCGGGGCTGAGTCCATTGGACTGATCCGCGGACATGCAATAATATTCGGCTATTAGCACCACACTATTAAACTAGCGCGGAAATTTTGGGTGATGCTATGTCGCGTATTTACCTTTATATAACTACAATAGTACGGTCATGGCGTACACACCCTAGCGTCATACAAAGAGAATTTAGCACATAAAGGACCATTGTATGTTTAATGATCTTTTTCTTGGTTTTTTGCGCTGGCCTATGTGGACGAGTCTTGCCTGGGAAGATATTTGTCAAAAATATAGACGTAACATTATAGGGCCATTTTGGATCAGCCTGAGCAATGCGCTGACTGTTGCTGCCATGGCACTCATATTTTCGCAAATTTTCAATCAAAAAATTGACACGTTTGTTCCTTATCTGGCAGCAGGCATGACGATGTGGACGTTTATCGGTTCCATAATAACAGAATCGACAAATGTTTTCGTAAACGCAAGACCGATAATGTTTTCTATTAAACTTCCAATTTCTCTGCACGTATTCAGACTATTGTTTAAAAATGTCATATCGTTGATACATCTTCTTGTTGTATATATTCTTGTCGCAATTTATTTTTCAACTAATTTTAATTCATATACTTGGTTTATAGTTCCAAGTTTTTTGGTGGTTATGGCGAATGGCATATGGTTTGGCATACTATTCGGAATGATTTGTGCTCGATACAGAGATTTGGCGCAAATAGTGAGCATGCTATTCGGAATCTCCATGTATTTAACGCCCATATTTTGGACAGTTGAATCCCTAGGAAAGTATCAACCCTATCTTTTGCTCAATCCATTATATTGCATGCTAGCAATACTCAGAGACCCTCTACTGGGACAACCGCCAAACATACCAGCCTACTTCATTAGTATAACAATTGCCTGTGCCGGTTTTTATATTGCCGGTAAATTCTTTAATAAGAACAGAAACAGCCTTATTTTTTGGCTGTGAGTTGTGGAGAAAGAACATGTCATTCATAAGAATTAATAACCTAAGCCTAGAAATCCCCGTATTTGAAAAAACGTCCGACGCCTTTGCTAATAAAATGTTGAACATTGCTCTGGGCGGAATGATATCTAAACTAAACAATGTTGCGACCATCCTTGCGCTTGATGATATCACCCTCGAAATAAATAGTGGCGATTCTCTGGCACTTGTTGGACACAATGGCGCGGGAAAAAGTACTTTGCTTCGTGTTATCTCCGGCTTGTTCCTCCCAACACTAGGTTCTATAGAAGTTGAAGGAAACATCTCTTCATTTCTTTCAGTTGGCATGGGCATGGGACTACGATCTGTCCGGTTACGATAACATTTTCTTGATGGGATTGCTTCTTGGTATGACCAAGAAGCAAATTCGTATGAAACTACAGGATATCATTGATTTCACAGAGCTCGGTGAATTTATCAATTTCCCAGTCAAGACGTATTCGGCCGGTATGGCCACGCGATTATCCTTTGCTGTTGCCACGGCTATTGAGCCTGAGATACTTGTCTTAGATGAGGGGATTGGTGCTGGTGATGCGAGATTTATCCGTAAGGCCCAGGAGCGAGCCAAGGATTTATACAAAAGAACGGATATCATGATTATCGCATCGCACGATGAACCTCTGATTCGCAGCTTTTGCAATAAAGCTATCTTACTGGAAAGAGGAAAAATAAAACAACAAGGGTCTGTCGATGAAATTATTTCAGCGTACAATTCAAAACATCACATAAATCGACTTTCAAAGTTGCCTCTAGACCACATTCATGTCCAGCTATACAAAAAAAGATATCTGCCTAATATCACTAATTTTGTTCGCTTTGCTTGAGGATCAACGAGATTGAGGATGTTGCAGCGCTGAAACAAATCTGTACCCGCTCACACCCTCTGGACATTTTCTATGAAATGCCCATTGTTTTCAAAATGGATCACGCCATGGCGTCTGCCAAGCTCATTACGCCTGAAGTGGTCAGGCACACACCGTGGCCCATGCTGGGCTTCGTCCATGAACTGACTGTCGAGAACCGGAAGCTCCGGCTCGAAATTGAAGCACTTCAGGCCAAGCTCAATCAGAATTCCGCTAATTCCAACAAGCCGCCGTCATCAGACAGCCCTTTCAAGCCCAGGGCGAAGAAGACCAACAAGACCGAACCCCGCAAAAAACGCATCGGTGTCCGCCAGCAGTGTCTTCGGCCCACGGAAATCACGGAACTTCATCCCGGTCCGTGTGCATGCGGCTGCCCCGACCTGATTGATCCCGAGCCCTACTACATCCATCAACACATCGAGATTCCCGAGCCCAGGCTCGATGTGGAACACATCATCCTTTACCAAGGCCGTTGCTCTCGGTGCGGCCGAATGATCAAAGCTCTGGTCCCGCCAGAGAAACGCACGGGCTTTGGACCCCCGGCTTTCGGCCAACATCGCCGAGCTTTGCGGCATCCATGGGGACAGCCGTCGCGCTGTGCAGGACTACCTCTTGTCCGTCTTCGGCCTGCCCATCAGCCAAGGCGGGATTCAGAAAGTCATTGATCGGGTCTCTCAAGCCATCAAGCCACATTACGATAGCATCGCCAAGGTCGCGAGGAGCGCGCCGGTTGGACATGTTGACGAGACCTCTTGGCGTCGCAAGGCCAGACTGGTCTGGCTTTGGGTTCTGGCCAGTTCCCGCGCCGCATTGTTCATGATCCATCCCAGGCGCTCTAAAGCCGCGTTCGAGGAGCTTGTCCAGGGATGGTCCGGCATTCTGGTCGCCGACGGTTACGCCGTGTATCGCCAATGGGTGGGGCTGCGACAGGCCTGTCTGGCGCACCTGATCCGCGAGGCTGAGGGGTTGGCCGAGCGCAAAGACGCAGCCTTGGCCCAGTGTGGAACCTGGGCGAGAGACGAACTTAGGCGGCTGTGCCATATGGCCAAAGCCCCGCCTACCGTCGGCGAATGGCGGGCGTTCATCGCGCGACTCCATCGCTTGATTTCGATCTACGGCGATCGCAAGGATCCCGCAGGTAGGCTGGTCCGTCACCTGGAACGTGAGATAGAGCATTTGTGGTTGTTCCTCCAAGAGGCCGGCGTTGAGCCGACGAACAACCTCGCGGAGCGGACGTTGCGATTCGGGGTGCTCTGGCGCAAGAGAAGTCTCGGAACCGCCAGTGAAAGTGGTGACAACTGGGTTGAACGCATCCTCAGCTTGCGCCAGACGTGCAGAATTCAGGGAAGGCGAACCTTCCCGGTGCTGGTCGATGCGATGGCGGCCGCTTTTCAAACTCGGTCTCCGAGCCTGGATTGGATTCAGGCGCTGCTTATCCCGTGAGCGCATAACACAAATCTAGTATCGCTTCCTCAAACAGCGGTTTGCCGGTGTAGTACCCTTGGTCTTGCCGAACCCTGCCTACATGCGCAACGTCGCCGCTTGCTCCTCCGTCAACTCAACTTTTATCAGAGCCCATACTGGCTGCCTTAACCAAAAACCAATATATGGATTTCTTTCAAGGATGTACCACTAGACATCGTTGATGAAATTTGCTTAAATCTTTAAATTTCTACATCTAAGCTTCCATCCGTCTGA
Source organism: Solidesulfovibrio carbinolicus (assembly GCF_004135975.1). Classification (NCBI taxonomy): domain Bacteria; kingdom Pseudomonadati; phylum Thermodesulfobacteriota; class Desulfovibrionia; order Desulfovibrionales; family Desulfovibrionaceae; genus Solidesulfovibrio; species Solidesulfovibrio carbinolicus. Next base: position 30,214 of record NZ_CP026539.1, read on the forward strand.
AAACATTTTTCTGATCATTCAGGGTTTTTCGTGGATAGTTGGCCGGTTATGTTCCTCCCCGGAGGCCCCCTGTCAAGGACACGGAGCTGTATTCGCGGATTCGCGGCCTGACCAGTCATGGTGTTGAAGCGATTGAACTGACTGTGGCTGATGGCCGGGTGGACATTCCTGTGAAGCATGGCACCGGTGTCCGGTGAACCTGCCCCACATGGGCCGCGAACTGGCTTACCGTGACCATGCCGAACCTCGGGTCTGGCGTCATCGGGACACGTGCCAGTTCAAGGCGTTCTTTCACGCGCAGATTCCGCGAGTGGACTGCTCCGAGCATGGTGTGTTGCAGGTCAAGGTGCCATGGGCTGAAAGCAAGGACCGCTTCCCTTGCTGAGGAAACGCTTGATCATTGACGTTTTAACCGAGTGTGCCAGCGTCATGAGAGCGCAGCGCATCCTGTATCTCACTTGGGACGAGGCCTGGGGCATTATGGCGTGAGCTGTACGCAGAGGCCTGGAACGTAAGCAATCGCACCCGCGCGATATCTTGGCGTAGATGAGAAAGCGTTCCGCAAGGGGCACGAATACGTGACTGTGGTTTGCGACCTATCAGCAGCGCCGTGGAGTAGGTGGCCGATTAACGGAAAACCGAGCGTTTTGAGGGATCTAGATCCAATTAATCAAGGAGTAGTTGGCGCAAATCAAGGCGGTGGCCGTGGGCATGTGGGAGCCCTACTTCAAGGCCACACTCAAGCATGTGCCCGGCGAGGCTGGAAAGATCGTCATAACCGGCTCTCTATCATGAAGTACGTGAGCGAAACGGTGGACCGGGTACGCAAGCAGAAGCACCGTGAGCTTATGGGACAGGAAGACCACACTCTCAAAGGGACCAAATACCTCTGACTCTACCGCGAGGAGAATCTGCCGGACATGTTCGACCAGCTCTGGAGGTCTTGAAGGCGACGAACCTGAAAGTGGCTCAGGCTGGCAATGAAGGAAAGTCTGAACGGTGCCTGGGAATACCTCAGCACGGGCTGGGCCGAGCGTTTCGTGAAGCGCTAGCTGGCTCAATGCGCAAGGTGAGCGGGCTGACCCAACGGTATCTGAGGAACATCTTGACCTTTTGTCGCCACCGGATCACAAACGGCGTGGGCGTGGAGCTGAACAGCGAGATCATGGCCATCAAACGGAAAGTTTGCGGCTACAGGAATCGGGACCACTTCAAGACTGCCATCTATTTCTCCTGCGGCGGCCTGGACTCCTACCCAGTCAGCTCGTAGATGAGGGGCCCACGGAATACTCGGAAGAGCCCATTCCTTAACCTCGATAGAATTTTTTAAGAATAATATCGGTGGCATGCGTAACATCTGCCTGCGATTGTACAAAAAAACTGTCCAATCTAGGCTAAAGCTCAGCGGCAAAGGCCGTTTTGTCCACTAGAGGCGCCTCAAAGCGGGGCTTCTGAAAACATGGAGCCCTCGTTCATACTATTTTGGGGATTTGCGATGACAAAAGACTACATCCCTTTCGGTACTCCGGATTTCACTGAGGCAGAAATCGAAGCGGTTACCCGTGTCATGCGCTCAGGATGGGTTGGGATGGGAAAGGAAACCATCGCTTTCGAGAAGGAACTGAGCGACTACATCGGTGCACATGAAGTTGTTACAGTCAATTCATGCACTTCCGCTCTTTTTCTTGCCCTATTGATTGAAGGCATTGGTCCGGGTGATGAAGTAATTGTTCCGAGCTTGACCTGGTGTGCCACAGCCAATGCGGCACTCTATCTTGGTGCTAAGCCTGTATTCTGCGACGTAGATTCGCAGAGCATGTGTGTGACGCCGAAAACGGTTGCCGAAAAGCTCACCTCGCGAACAAAGGCAGTTATTGTTGTTCACTACGGTGGCTACGCTGTTGATGTAGATGAATTACGCCAAACATTACCAAAACATGTGGCAATAATCGAAGACGCCGCCCACGCATTTGGTTCCTACTATAACAACAAAAAATGCGTTGGGGCTTCGGGAAATCTAGTTTGTTTTAGTTTCTACGCCAACAAGAATTTGTCAACAGCCGATGGTGGGGCTATAGCGCTTTTCGATCCCTGCAAAGCGGAACGTTTGCGATCGCTGCGTATGAGCGGCATGGATTCCAACGCGTGGTCTCGCTATACTAAAGCATCCACGGTTTTTGTCGCAAGCTTGACCGAACTTGGTTATAAAATGAACCTCACCGACCTACAAGCTGCTATTGGTCGTGTGCAACTTCGTCGTCTGGGCGAAATGGCAAACGTCAGATTTGAGATAGCAAAGCGCTACAAGCAGAGAATCGATGAACTTAGGATGGATATTTCGTTCCAAAGTGGCGTTTTTGATAAAAGTCATGCGCGACACTTGTTTGTCGCCATGTTCGATATAACTAAGACCGGAATTAAACGCGATGACTTGCTGTTGGCACTTCGGACCAGAAATATCGGCGCAAGCATTCATTACAGACCATTGCACAGCCAACCGCTTTATGCAGGCCACGGCGTCCCGTCTTTGCCCATCACTGAATCTTTGGCCGAGAGTATCATGACCTTGCCCATCAGTGCGAAGATGACATTGACCCAAGTTGATTATGTCGTCGAGCAACTGGCCGCTCTACTGATAAAGGAGTAATAATGAGTAGTACAGCGCAGATAGTCACAAAAACTGAATACGAATTTGGCAGTCGTTTGACGGCTGAATTTCCTTCACAAATCTTGATGGACATTACTGAGACTTGCAATCTGGCATGCACCCATTGCCCGCATCCGGCATTTACAAAATCCAAGCACTACGCCGGCCGCCACCTCAACCCTGCGCTGAATGAAAAGATGATTGAGGAAGTATGCCGATACGGGGGAGGGCGTACTCAATATATTCGTTATGCCAGCAACGGCGAGCCATTGCTGCATCCCAATGGTTATGAAATGATTCAGGCGGCGGTGGATCATTCTGGTGTTTTTGTTACCCTGACCACAAATGGCAAGATTATGAATGAGAAGCGTACGCAACGCTTGCTTGAATCAGGCGTACATCTGATTGACATCAGCATAGATGCTTTCAAAGCTGAGACCTACGCCAAAATTCGCGTCAAAGGCAATCTTGACGTTACACGAGAAAACGTGTTGCGATTAATCCGCTGGGCACGGGAATCAAAGGCGAAAACAAAGATCGTGGTCAGTTTCATTGAGCAGCCAGAGAACGCCTCAGAAACTTTGGATTTTGAGTCATATTGGAAAAATCAGGGTGCCGACTATGTGATTCTTCGGCGCTTGCACTCCTGCTCTGGGGCGATCGAGGAGTTGGCCACTCAACGACGCCAGTCGCTGCATTCTTTGAAACGAAGACCATGCCTTTACCCTTGGGAGCGTGTCGTGATTAACGCGCGCGGGGACCTAGCCTTCTGCCCCTCAGACTGGGTGCACGGTTCCTTTGTCGCGGACTACCACAATACGACAATCAAGGCCGAGTGGCAGGGCGAGTTCTATCGCCGCTTGCGTGAGGCGCACATGAGCAACAACTTCAGCAACCATGCTTTCTGCGGGCAGTGTCCAGACTGGTCAGCGACTCGCTGGCCCCATGAGGGGCGTAGTTACGCTGACATGGTTGAAGAATTAACTCATCAAGAGAATTTTTTCGATGATTAACATTACAAAACCAATTGCCACACAGATCGAAGATGCGGTCAGGGACATCCCGGGTTGGTCCCCACTGGATCAACTTCAGAGTTTATTTACACTGGCTTTTTCTTGTGCGCATTTGCCAGGCGACATTCTGGAGCTTGGGTCTTGGTGCGGGCGCTCAGCAGTAGCTCTTGGCATGGCGGCTCGATTGGCTGGGGATACCAAAGTCCACTGTGTTGACCTGTTCCCTGAGAAAAGTGATTGGTACCAGAACGACGATGAAACCTACTCGTTTGCGGTTACCATTGACGGGAGAAAAGTGGGTGCTTACGGAGAACAAACCGTATGGAAGGAGCCTTATCTACGAGATATTGTCCCCGTTTATGAGCGTTTTTCAGGAACCATTGAAGCATTTGAGAGTTCTATCACAGCAAACGGACTTTCTGACTTGGTTATACCTTTTAAAGGTGATCTTCAGTCTTTTTCAGCCAGCATTGAGAAAACTTTAGCACTACGAATGGCATTCATCGATGGAGACCATAGTTACACAGCTGTCGTTGAGGACATTAGGATTGTCGAAAAGTACCTACTTCCCGGCGGCTGGATTTGCTTTGATGATGCCTTCTCAAATTACGAAGGCGTCAACCAGGCCATAGAGAAACACATACTTGGCAGTGGACGTTATCACTTATGTCAGCAACTAACGCGAAAATTTTTTGTGGCACAGTTGCGCTAATACGGACTCAATCGATGACCTCTAATAAGCCCCGTAAAGTGATACATCATTATCGCATGCGCCACAAGACGCGTATCGAATTTGTTAAGAGTGTGGTTTGTGAGATGACTCCCATGCTAGTAAGGGACAAGAGGAATGGTGTGTGTATTTCCGTACTAGATTTTGACCTTGATCTTTACGAGTCGACGCTGATTGCTTTGGAGCATGTTGCACTCTTGGCGTAACAATCCTACAGAATTTTTTTGAGGTGAGTTGGTGAAGGTTGGCATCATTCAATCGTCCTATATACCGTGGCGTGGTTATTTCGACTTCATCGCTAGCGTGGATATCTTCGTTTTTTATGATGACGTTCAGTACACGACGCGTGACTGGCGAAATCGAAACAGGCTCAAGACGCCAAGAGGTACAGAATGGATCACTGTGCCGGTTTCTCACCAAAGTCGTAGCAAACTTATCTGTGAAACGCTGATTGATCTCACTACGCCCTGGACCAAAAAACACTTGCGAACTTGGGAGTTGAACTATCGAAAATCTCCCAACTTCAACATTGCGACAGAGTTACTTGCAGAAATTAATGATCCAGAGCAAACGACCATCAGCAAATTAAACATCAAACTTATTCACCGCATTTGTGATTACCTTGAAATCAAAACGCCGATGATCCTGTCCAGCGAGTTGTCTCTAAAAGGCAGAAGAACGGAACGCCTAATTGAGATATTAAAAAAACTGAATGCCACAACCTATCTGAGCGGACCCAATGCCGATGCCTACCTGGACAAAGATTTGTTCAGAGAATACGGCATTCAACTCGAGTACAAATCCTATGATTATACTCCCTACCCCCAGTTGTGGGGTGAATTCATTGGCGACGTGACCGTGCTGGACTTGGTTGCCAATTGTGGGGCTGATGCAAAAAAATTCCTTCAGAGCCGTACTCCAGACAGGGTGGTAGTTCCAAAGTGATAAAAGAGCCTCTGTCCATAGCTATTTTCGGCAACACTAATAATTATCCTTTGTTGCTCGCACAGGGACTGAAAGCCCTTGGGCATAAAGTACGCTTAGTAATTAATCGGAAGGAAATACTTCACCGGCCAGAGTCGCGTTATCCTAATTGGATAAATCGCTATCCCGACTGGATTTTTGATTGTTCAAATATCACGGATGATGACGTTGCTTGTCAAACACGACAACTTGATCAAGCCATTCGTCTTCTTACACACCGAGTAGATCTGGTTATTCTAAACGATGTTGGGCCTGCTCTGGCGTGGGCTCTGCATTCACCACATATTGTTGTGCTGACTGGAAGTGATCTCGCATTTTATGCCAGCTTCGATTCGTTGCAAATTCGAACAAAATGTTGGAGCAACGAATTCAAGCGCTCTCTCCAAGGAAGGAGATGGCTACTAAGTTTTTCTGATTTTGTGGCTCGACAGCGGGATGGCATTCTTGCTGCCGAGTTAGTCTGTTATAGCAAGCGAGGATTGATACCGTCTGGAGATATATTGCTTGATGAAATTGGAGTTGAGGATCACCGTCGCTTAATGCTTTTTATTTCTAACACAGTAGACATTCAGCCCCAAAGAGCGCCAAGGAACGAACGCCTCACGATTCTTTGTGGGTGCCGAATCGTCTATAGGCCAGACAAACACCCTGCTCTCGGTGCCATCGACTTTAAGGGCACGGATATTCTGATCAAGGGTTTTGCGCAATATATCAGATCAGGCGAACAGGGGATCTTAAGATTGCCGAGAAAAGGGCAGGATCTCGATGCAGCCATCACGCTGATCTCCGACCTTGGAATTGAGAAGCATATCGATTGGCTAGACGCGATGCCTCTGGCTCGCTTTTATCAGGAGATGTCCGCAGCTGATCTGGTTTGTGACCAATTCGGTACTTCGTTCCCCGGCATGGTAACGACGGATGCGTTTGCATTAGGCCGTCCAGTGATGGCTAAAATGCGTAACGAAATTTTTGGTAAACTGTTCCCCGAGCCTTTGCCTGGATTTGATGCGGTTTCCCCAGAGCAGATTTGCGAACACTTGATGGCGATTAGAAAGGATAGTGACTTACTGGAAACAGTAGGCCAGAAGAGCAGAAACTACGCTGAAAAGTACCTTTCACCTGAAGCTATGGCAAAGAATCTTTTAACAACTTGGCGTTAGCAATAGTGCAAACTTTTTAATAATACTGTTTTAACATGTCAAAATTCACGCATTAAATTTAGAACACAACAATGCTGACACGATCAGTCTGAAACAAGTTTTATGGCTGCGCCATACCAGCTTTACACAGACACATTACTGATAAAGATCGTCAACTTAAGGACAAAAGGACCACGCATATGTTCTCTCTCAAGTATCTTCAAGAGTTGCGAGCTGTCGAGATCGATATAATCATGGCTCATCTTCGCCCTGCTGGAGCGCACTTACTTGAGATCGGTGCCGGAACGGGGCAACAAGCACGGGAGATAGAGCGACGTGGCTTCAAGGTCGACGCCATTGAGGTGTGCGACTCTATCTATTCCGACGAAAGAGTCTTCCCCATCGTCAACTTTGACGGACGTAATATTCCTTTTGAAGACAACACTTTCGACATTGTTTTCTCGTCGAACGTTCTGGAGCATGTCCCGGATCTCGTCAAAATTCATCAGGAGATCCGGCGAGTCTTGAAGCCCACCGGATACGTTTTGCATATTCTGCCAACTCACTCGTGGAGATTTTGGACGACCCTTTCCGCCTTCGCCGCTGCTTTCCAGTACGCGAGCACGCTCGGCTCACAGCTCAGTCCACCGCGATCCATTACCAGAGCTTCCATCAAGCAATTCGCCGCCGCTTGGGGCATCGCCGGCCGACATTTATTGGCCCCTTGTTTTCAACGTCGTCATGGAGCGCGGGGCAACATATTGTCGGAAACGTGGCTATTCAACCCAGAATGGTGGCGTCGCAATTTCAAGACGAACGGCTTCAACATCATCATGGATAAGCCGATGGGGTTGTTTTATACCGGCAATATGGTATTCAATTCAAATTGGAGTTTTGAACGTCGCGCCAGAATTTCACGAGTGCTCGGAAGCGCTTGTCATATTTTCGAGTTGAAGTCGATCGACACGACAAAGGGTTAGGCAACTGATTGTGGACCGACATTCGGTACACAAAGTGAAGAAAGTTCAAGAGTGGCTGGTCGAACATGAGAACAAAATCAAACTTTTACTTCTACCGCCCTACAGCCCGGAGTTGAATCCGGACGAGCTTGCGAATCAGGACATCAAGCGCAATATTTTTCGCGATGGAAAAGCCAAAGACAAGCCAGAGCTGATGTAAGCGCAAAGGCGACCCCACCTTCACGGCGGTCCGTCTACGGGCTATGAGGGTTTGCCGGCTAAGCCGAGATGGTCTTTGAATCGAGACGCTGGGTAAGCGCTCAATAAGGCGCGTCTTGTCAGGGCGAGCAGGATAAGCTCAGGCAGGTATGATGAGGCTTTGAGGAACGCTGTACTGTAAGCGCTCAATAAGGCGCGTCTTGTCAGGGCGAGCAGGAAGCGGCAGAAGCTCAGGCAGGGATGATCAGGGAGCAGGGCTCGAGATGTTGGGGCAGGAGGGCCTTGCGTTGGGCATCGGTAGTTGCCGCCGGCAAGTGCTCGAAGAGGTAGCGTAGATAGTGATATGGCTCCAGGCCATTGGCCTTGGCGGTCTCGATGAGGGTGTACAGAGTGGCCGAGGCGTCGGCTCCGCGCGGATGGCCTGAGAACAACCAGTTCTTGCGGCCCACGGCAAAGGGGCGGATGGCGTTCTCAGCCAGGTTGTTGTCCGGGCGCAGCCGGCCGTCCTCCAGGTACACGACCAGCCGGTCCCACTGCTTGAGGGCATAGCTGACGGCCTTGCCAAGCAGACTCTTGGGCGGGGTGGTGGCGACGCGAGCATCAAGCAGCGCCTTGAGCTTGTCCAAGATCGGGCTGGATTTTTCGGCTCGTAGCGCTTTGATTTGCTCCGGCGCAAGCTTTTGCTTTTCGGCTTGGCGCTCCACACCGTAGAGCTTGCCGATCAGGTCCAGGACGGCATGGGCCGTGCCCCCCGCAGCCTTTTTGCCGGTAGTCTTCTCGACCTCGACAAATTTTCGCCGGACATGGGCCATGCAGCCGAGATGGCGGATGCCTTCCCGTTCGCCCAGGGCCTCGTAGCCGCTATATCCGTCGGTCTGCAGATAACCTTGGAAGTTTCCAAGGATTTCTGCGGCCACACAGCCGGCCCGAGTCGGGTGATAGCGAAAGAGCACGACCGGTTTTCCCGGCGTTCCGCCCCGGGCGACCCACATGAAGGATTTCGTGGTATTGGCCCGGCCCGGTTCGGCAAGCACCTGGACTGTTGTCTCGTCCATGTTGACGAGAGGGCCGGAACGAATCTCCTCAATGATCAGGTCGATGAGCGGATCACAGGCCTTGGCTACCCGGATCATCCAGCCGGCCAGGGTTCCCCGGGAGATGTCCAGCCCCAGGCGGGCGAACTGATCTTCCTGGCGGTAGAGGGGAAGCGCGTCGGCGTATTTGGCGATCGCCACATGGGCCAAAAGGCCCGGGGTGACGATGCCCTGGGGAATGAGCTGGAGCGGCATGGGCGCGGTTTTCACCGTCGGCCCGTCATCTTCCACGCCTTCGCAGGCCCGGCAGGCGTACTTTGGCCGGATGTGGCGGATGACCTGGATCTTGGCCGGCTCGATGTCGAGTTTTTCGGAAACTTCCTCGCCGATGCGGACCAGCTCAGCGCCGCAAGGGCAGGCCTTCTCCGATTCCGGCAGGTCGTGGATAATTTCGACCCGGGGCAGGTCGGCGGGGATGGGGCGGCGTCCGCGCTTGCGGCGGGTGTGGGCCGGGGCGCAGACCTCTTCGAAGGTCTGCGACTTTTGCTCCTCCGCCGTCTGCTCGGCCTCGTCGAACAAGGGGTCACCTCAGAAAACGGAAAATAAAGCACGCTAAGCCGGTTTCAGTGGGCGTAGCGGCCTGAACTTACCCGCGCCGATTTTGGCGCTGCTGCGCCACAGGTAATCACCGGTCAGGTTGATGTGCTCCCAGCCCAGCGGCGACAGGTACTGCAATAGGGCGTCATCGATCATCAGGCCATGGCCGCGCAAGGCGTTCGCCGCCCGTTCCAGATAGACCGTGTTCCACAGTACGATGGCGGCTGTCACCAGGTTGAGGCCGCTGGCCCGGTAGCGCTGTTGCTCGAAACTCCGGTCGCGAATTTCTCCTAGGCGGTTGAAGAAGACCGCCCTGGCCAGCGCATTGCGAGCCTCGCCCTTGTTCAGCCCGGCATGCACTCGGCGGCGCAACTCCACGCTTTGCAACCAGTCCAGGATGAACAGGGTTCGCTCGAAACGGCCCAGTTCACGGAGCGCCACGGCCAGTCCGTTCTGGCGCGGGTAACTGCCGAGCTTGCGCAGCATCAGGGATGCTGTCACCGTACCTTGTCTGATCGAGGTGGCCAGCCGCAAGATTTCGTCCCAATGGGAGCGAACGTGCTTGATGTTGAGTGTGCCGCCGATCATAGGTTTCAGCGCGTCATAGGCGTAGTCGCCCTTCGGGATGTAGAGCTTGGTGTCGCCCAGGTCGCGGATGCGCGGCGCAAAGCGGAAGCCCAGCAGATGCATGAGGGCGAAGACGTGATCGGTGAAGCCTGCCGTATCGGTGTAGTGCTCCTCGATGCGCAAATCGGATTCGTGGTATAGCAGGCCGTCAAGCACGTAGGTTGAGTCGCGCACGCCTACGTTTACGACCTTGATGTGGAACGGTGTATACTGGTCGGAGATATGGGTGTAGAATGTCCGTCCTGGGCTGCTGCCATATTTCGGGTTGATGTGGCCTGTGTTCTCGGCCTTGCTCCCGGTTCGGAAGTTCTGGCCGTCCGATGATGATGTGGTGCCGTCGCCCCAATGTTCGGCAAAGGGATGCCGGAACTGGGCATTGACCAGCTCGGCCAGCGCCGTCGAGTAGGTTTCGTCGCGGATGTGCCAGGCTTGCAGCCAAGCCAGCTTGGCGTAAGTTGTACCGGGGCAGGACTCGACCATCTTGGTCAGGCCCAGGTTGATCGCGTCGGCCAAGATGGTTGTCAGCAGCAGATCCTTGTCCTTAGCCCGGTTGCCCGATTTCAGGTGGGTGAAGTGGCTGGTGAAGCCCGTCCACGCGTCCACCTCCAGCAGCAGTTCGGTGATCTTGACGTGCGGCAGGATCATCGTCGTCTGGTCGAGCAGGGCCTGCGCAGTATCGGGCACCGCCGCATCGAGTGGCGTGATCTTCAAGCCCGACTCGGTGATGATGGCATCCGGCAGGTCGTTGGCCAGCGCCATGCGGTTGACCGTAGCGAGTTGCGTTTCCAGCAGCGTGAGCCGGTCGTGCAGGTACTGGTCGCAGTCGGCAGCTACGGCCAGCGGCAATTCACTGGCCTGCATGAGGCTGGCGAATTTCTCCGGTGGCACCAGGTAATCCTCGAAGTCCTTAAATTGACGCGACCCCTGCACCCAGATGTCGCCGGCACGCAGCGAGTTCTTCAACTCCGACAGTGCGCACAGTTCGTAGTAACGCCGGTCGATGCCGGCATCGGTCATCACCAGCTTTTGCCAGCGCGGCTTGATGAAATCGGTCGGAGCATCGGCGGGCACCTTGCGGGCGTTGTCGGTGTTCATGGCGCGCAGCACCTCGATGGCATTGAGCACGTTCCTGGCTGCGGGCGCGGCCCGCAGCTTGAGCACGGCGAAAAATTCCGGCGCGTAGCGGCGTAGCGTGGCGTAGCTCTCGCTGATGCGATGTAGGAAATCGAAGTCCTCGGGCTGCGCGAGCTTCTGCGCCTCGTTGACGCTCTCGGCGAAGGCGTCCCAGGGCATGACAGCCTCGATGGCGGCAAAGGGATCGCCGCCGTTTTGCTTGGCTTCGATCAGGGCCTGGCCGATGCGGCCGAACAAGCGTACCTTGGCATTGATCGACTTGCCGGCTGCCTGGAATTGCTGCTGATGCTTGTTTTTGGCGGCGTTGAACAGCTTGCCAAGGATGCGGTCGTGCAGATCGATGATCTCGTCGGTGACGGTCGCCATGCCCTCGATGGCTAGCGCCACCAGAGTGGCGTAACGACGCTGCGGCTCGAATTTGGCCAAGTCGGCGGGCGTCATCTGGCCGCCCTCGCGGGCGATTTTGAGCAGCCGATTTTGATGAACCAGCCGCTCGATGCCCGAAGGCAGGCCGAGCGCCTGCCAGGCTTTGAGGCGCTCGATGTGTTCGAGCATGCACCGAGAGTTCGGCTTGGCCGGTGACTGGCGCAGCCAGGCGAGCCAAGTCGTCTTGCCGTTGTCGCGGCGCATGAGCAGGCCATCGAGACAACGGTGATGCGCGTCCGACAGAGGCTCGGCCAAGGCTTTGTAGATGTGCCGGTTGGCGCGGGTGATCGCCTCGGCGCTGGCACGCTCGACGGCGTTGAGGGCAGGCAGAATGATTGATTGCCGCCGCAGGTGTTCGATCAAGGCGCTGGCCAGCACGATGCCCTTGTCGGTCTGCATGGGGTAAACCCAACATTCGTGTCACCAGGTATCAAGTAGCGGGGACTGGCTCCGCTGTCATATCTCCGAGAGGGATTCTCGCGTCCAGGTCCAGTTCAAAGAGGCCGTAGGGGTTGATGTGGTGGTAGACCAGGGGCGTCAGTGCAGCCAGGTCCCGCGTCTCCATCGGCGTTGTCCATGCAGGATCGGTGAGGATCCGCTGGATCATCAGCGTGTTGACGAAGACCAGGCTGGACTGGAGAAGATGCAAGCACAGCAGGCCCATCTCTTGGTCCTCGCGCCGGTTCGTGGTCAGCTCGCCCCCTTTGCCGTAGAAGATGAAGTTGTTCGCGCTGTTCCAGTTTTCCACGACATTCAGGCCTTCGTGAATCTCGCGTCGCAGCGCTTCAGATCCAAGGTAGCGGCACAGAAAGATCGTCTTGATGGCCTTGCCGAGCTCCGTCAAAGCCTTGTAGGCCGGATGCTGGATATTCGTCCGGGTGAAGCGGCGCAGGATGCTCTCCGCATCGGCCGTTCCCAGCTTCAGGGCTATGGTGTGCTTCACCATGGCATCGAGCTGCTGTTCGATCAACTCCCAGTTGATGGATCTGGCAGCCATTACCGGGGCGAGGTTCTGGTAGACTTTTCCGGGCTCGGGCCGATAAAGTCGCTGCCGGTGGATGCCTTTAAGCCGGGGCATCAGCTCGAAGCCCAGCAGCCGGCAAAAGGCGAAGGCGACTTCGCTCTGCCCGTGGCTGTCCACGAACTGCCGCTCCACCTCCATCTCCGTGCAGTGCCGCAGCACGCCTTCGATCATGGCGGCGGCCTCCGAGGAGGAGACACGCTTGAACTGGGAGTAGATGCAGGTGGCCCGCTTCTCGACATGCCAATAGACCATTACGCCGCGCCCTCCATAACGAACATGCCATTCCGTGAGCAGATTCTGGTCCCAGGCACCCAGTTGCTTGGAGTCCGAGGCGCAGGCCGTGGTGGCCTCGCCCCAGATTTGGGACAGGCGGACCTCCAGGGTGGCGTTCACCACCCGGGCAATGGCCTGGCGCAGGCCTTCGAGAGAAAGGAAGCGCCGCCTGACATAGAGCAGGTCCTTGGCCGAGTCGTCGGCATGGCCGGTAGCCATGGGCTTGAGGCCGGTATTGGTGCCAAGCCCGTAGAGGCAAAGCAGGAGGCGACGACGCAGCACGCGGCGGTCCAGGTGCTCGCGCTCCGTGCCGCTCCTCAGGCACTGCGCGAAGCCCACCTGATGGTCGGTTTCCTTCAGGACATCGAGCAGGCTGGTCATCGGCCAGCGTCGCGCCACCTCGGCCTTGAGCGCCCCCAGATTTTCCGGCTCGGCCTGGGGCTCGAAGGGCGAGACCGCGATCCAGCCGCCTTTTTTCTGTAATATCTTGACCCTTGGGTTGGCCGGCATCCCCTCATTCAAGGCCGCCAACGAGTGGTCCATCTCCTCTCTGAGGGCTGCGGTGAAGGCCTTGGGATCCAGGAGGAGGCCCAGATCCGAGTAGTAGGCCTCCCGTCGGGCTTCGAAGTCTTGTGGCAGATCCTCCTCGGGATTCCGGTAGCGGCGGCTGCCCACCACCCAGATTTCCCGACACCGCAGTTGCTCCCGCAGCGCCTTGAGCACGCAGATTTCATAGGCGATACGGTTGATCCTGGGCGGGGTGCCGTCGTCGTCGAGCACCAGCGGCATCCAGGCGGGACGGACCACGCCCTCGGTGACCACCGTTGTCCCCTTGGGGTACGACGATCCCTTGCACCACAGGTGGGCCTTGAGCACGGCCAGGGCTTCCATCACCGGCTGATGTCGGGCGTTCCCGCACCTGAACTCCAGGACGTCCAGCAGTTCCGGCAGGATCCGGCGATAATGGGACCGGTATGAGCGCTTGAGCACAGTTCGCACGGTCTCCTTGTAGCCCGGCCCGGAGGCCTGTATCTCCTGAAGCAGGGCCTTCAGGAGCTGTTGCGAGGCCACTGGAAAGATGACCTGGTTGACCACGCCTTCCGGCGCGTTCAGAGATGCGTCCGCCATGCGGGCCAGCAGCCCGAGCTTGCCGGGGACCTTCTGGAACTGGCTGGCCAGCCCCTCTTCAACCTTGTGTTCCGCCCGCTTGCTCATCTTGTGGATGAGTTCCACAAGCAAATCAACGAGATGGTCGGTCAGCTCCTCGGCCCTGCGATGCAGGAAGGCGGCCATGAGCGTGGCCTGGAGCGGCCCGCTGTGCCGGCGAAGCTCATGGGGCTCTTCGACCGAGGCTCGTTTGACGTACCTGTCCAAGGCCTTGGGCTGGACGCCTGCGAAGAGTCCGGCCGGAAGCCCGACCTCCCGCACAAGCAGCAGCCGGGCGGCGGCCTCCTTGACGCTCGCCACGCTCGGCTTGCCCGGATCGGCTTTCAGGGTTTGCCAAGCCGTCCATTCGGAGGCCTCAGCCGCAGACGGCAAGGGCGTCAACAGCCCGGCGAGACGCGCCAAGACGGGCGGGGGCAATTGATGGTGGATGCTTTGGCTGAAGCGGACTTCGTGGGCATGGGCTGCAGCCCGGATGTGGCGCTTGAGCCGCTCCGGAGCAGGCGGTTCTATCCGCAGGGTCCGGCAGCGGTCCAAAGCCGCTTCCTTCAGCCGGTCGTAGCGCTGCTCCGCAGGCAGCACCTCCGCCAGGAGCCAGGCTTCCAGCGCCCGCGCATCCTCAACGGTGGCTTCGCGAAACCCGGCCCAGCTGCGGATCTCGGCTCGATGCCGGCGAATGGTGGGGCCATCCCAGGGATACTGCCGCCAGTCCGCTGCAGGGACCTGGGTTTGCTCGGCAAGGAAGGCGACGGCCTGATCTGGCATCTCGTGAGCAGCCGTCGGAAAACGCCCTTCCAGCTGGAAGAATTTCAGCAGCAGCGAGAATCCCAGGCGAGTGGCCCCGCTCTTGTTGCGGAGCAGACCCGATTCCGGAGGCAGGAGTCCCCAGTGCAGCTCCAGCTCGTCCCGGCTCCAGCATCGCTTCACAAAAACCTCCGGATTGTGCACATTGAACTCTACCCAGAATGATACACAAGGCGAGCCACGCCCCACAAGGATTCCCAGGCCGCAAAATCCGAGAGGTTCAATTGAGACAGAAAGTGGCCATCTACTGCCGGGTCTCAACGGCCGATCAGTCCTGTGCCCGACAGGAGCAGGACCTCCTGGCCTATGCGGCTCGGGCGGGCTTCGAGGTGGTGGATATCCGCAGGGAGATTTCGTCAGGGACCAAGGACCAACGGCCGGAACGACAGAAAGTCATGGCCCTAGCCCAGGACCGGCGCATCGACGCCGTATTGGTGACCGAATTGACCCGCTGGGGGCGCAGCACCACGGATCTGGTCCAGACCCTCCACGGTCTTCAGGCCTGGAATGTCTCCCTGATCGCGCAGACCGGCCTCCAGTTTGAACTGAGCACGCCCCAAGGCAAGCTGATCGCGTCCATGATGGCCGCGCTGGCCGAGTTCGAACGGGATCTGCTCCGGGAACGGGTGCGGTCCGGCATCGCCGCAGCCAAGGCGCGGGGGAAGACCTTTGGGCGCAGGCCCGGCCATCGCCCCAAGGCCGACCGCCTGGCCCCCAAGGTGCTCCGCCTCGTGGAGGAGGGCTGGTCCTATCGAGACATCGCCAAGGAGCTGAAGCTCAGCAAAAACACGGTGATGAGCATCGTCCACCGGCACAGGAACGCCCAGTGCGATGCAACAACTTGAAATTTTATGATTTGCTTGTCAGACCCCTCATGTCCAGGGGCCTGCTCGAAGCTACTTGATACCTGGTGACATGAATGTTGGGTTTACCCCTGCATGGCCAACTCGGTCAGCAACTGGACGGCCTCCCGGTAGCGGCTCATGGTGAATGGCTGGAAGCCGAATACCGTTTGCAGTTCGACCAGATGCTCGCGCCGGGTCTGTTCCCGCTGCCCGTACTCCTCCCAGCTTTCGATGCCGACCTTGAGCTGGTTAGCAACCAGTCTCAGCAAGGGCGGGAATGGTGGCTCATCGACGCCAAGGATGACACCGGGAAAGCGCAAGTAGCAGAGCTGCACGGCGAAACCCAGGCGGTTTGCCGGACCGCGCCGCTGCCGGATGATAGAGAGGTCACTTTCGCTGAATGTGTAGTGACGGATCAACTCGTCCTTGGTGTCCGGCAACGCCAACAGGCTTTCGCGCTCGGCGGCGGACAGGATCGAACGTCGGGGCATGCGGTTTCCTTCTTCTTGAAGACGTAGGTTTGTGACAAGCCTGCCGAGGCAACAGGCGCGGCACGGAAAATCAAGGTGTTACTCTTCTCGAAAATAGTTCTTGAAATACTATTCTCGTTTTTTATCATTTCAATGAGTTTTGAGAAGGAACGAAGGGGGTCAGGGGATTGTGTTCATCGGCTACGCACGTGTTTCAACACAAGACCAGAACCTTGAGCTTCAGCGCGAGGCCTTGATCAAGACTGGATGCCGGAAGGTTTTTGAAGACAAAGTGAGCGGCAGCCGTGCCGAACGGCCCGGCTTGGCCACAGCGCTGGAAATGTTACGCGAGGGGGATACCCTCGTCGTCTGGAAGTTGGATCGTCTTGGTCGGAGCGTCAAGCAACTGGTTGATTTGGTAGGCGAACTATACAAGCAGGGCGTCCAGTTCAAGAGCCTCACGGACTCCATCGACACGAGCACGCCGTCAGGCCGGTTCTTCTTTCATGTCATGGCCAGCCTCGCCGAAATGGAGCGCGAGCTGATCGTCGAGCGCACACGCGCCGGGCTGGAAGTCGCCCGTCAGCTGGGCCGCAAGGGTGGCCGCAAACCCAAGATGACCGCCAGCAAGATCGAGTCAGCCAAGAAACTCCTAGCCAGTGGCGTCCCGCCCAAGGACGTGGCCAAGAACCTCGGCGTGTCCATTCCGACGCTCTACCGCTGGGTGCCGGCCTCGACGAACGCTTAGCGTGCTTTATTTTCCGTTTTCTGAGACGACCCCAACAAGGAAAGCTGCTGTTCCTGGCCGGTACGGGGCTTTTTCTCGGACTTCGAGCCGTAGATGATCAGGTTCAGAAGCCGAATGCGCTGTTCGAGCTGGGCAATCTGTTGCTGCTGGTCAGCTTGACTGGTGGCCATCTCGGCGAGCAGGCCTTTCAGTGTGGCGGGGTCGTCAGGAAGAGAATTAATGTCCACAGCCCGGACAATATGCCAGTATTATCCAATTTAATCAAGGCAATACTGGTCAAAAGACCGTCGAATACTCCAGGCGGGAATGGCCTTTTACAGCGAGGGGATCAAGACCGTCGAGCAGCCAAGCGAGCTGCCTGGAGTCGATGGTCAGCACCTCGGCCTCGCGGGTCGGCCAGCGGAATACATGACGCTCCAGGCGCTTGTGCCACAGGCAAAAGCCGTTGCGATCCCAGTAGAGCAGTTTGATGATGGTCCTGCTGCGGTTGCAAAATCCGAACAGGTGGCCGGCGAACGGATCGAGCGTAAGCTGCTGTGACACCAGGATGGAGAGGCCATCAATGGACTTGCGCATGTCCGTGGCCCCCAAGGCCAAGTAAACCCGGACGTCGTTTGCCGGCAGCATCATAGTCGTGTCAGCGTGCGGATAAGCTTTTCCAGCACCGGCGCGGCGAAGTCGCCTCTGATCTCGATGTGAAAGGCGTTGCCCACGTGCACCAACATCGGTTCAGGCGTGGTTGCCATGTCCGCCTGGGGCGACGCAGGCAGCGGCACAGGGACGATTGCGAAGCAAGGCGCTGCCTCTTCGTTGGCCAATCTCGCCAAACGATTCCGCCAATAGCCCCATGAACTTTGGGAAAGGCCATGCCGCCGGCAGTAAGCCCCCTGGCTTAGACCACTCCCTCGCCAAGCCTCAAAATGTTCAGCCCAATACGCCGCCTTCTCGGATCTATGCTCCGTTGCGGATGCTACCATGGTCGTCCCTCCTGGGGACACTCCATGTCAGAAAACTCAGGAGGCGTAAGAAGGGGTTCTTTTGACGATTACTGAAGAACTGTTCCCGGACCAGGCCGACCTGCCGTTCCACTTGGCCTTTCTCCCAACCGGCGGCAGGCGTACAGGCCACCGGCTCAAACAGGTAGTGGGAACAGAGCTGTTCAAAGCGCTCGTTGAAGTCTCGATCTTTGCCGATAAGGATCTTCTTCACGGCCGTCTTCATGTTGTCGTAAATGCCGCGCCTCGTTACGCCACCAAAAAACTCGAAAGCCCGCATGTGAGCGTCGAAAACCATCTCTTGGGTTTCTCGAGGGTAGGCGACGACAAAACACATCCGGCTGTAGCAGAGCCGGACATGCGCCACCTTCACCCGCGCCGGCAATCCGCCAAGCAGGACGTCCTCATGGCTCCAATCGAATTGAAACGCTTCTCCAGGCGAGAAAACCAGGGGAACAAAAGCTTGATTCGTCAAGAGTTGCTGTTCACGTCGCCATGCTCTGACGTAGCGTTGAACATTGTCGTAGGAACCAGCGTAACCTTCTTGCTTGATCTCCTCGTAAAGTCGCTTTGCAGAACGACGCTGTCTTTGTGGAAGATTTTTATCCTCCTCGAGGCGTTTTTCCAAAGAAGGAACAAACGCGCCAAGCATGGGCCTTGGCTGGATACGGCGTTCGTAGTGCAGCTTAATAACATCCTCTCGGAGGATCTTCCGAACGGTATTCTTGGATAACCTCAGTTCTCGTGCGATCTGTTTAATGGATTTTCCATCTCGTCGCGCCGCCAGCCGGACCTTTTTGATCGTCTCCACTATCAGCATCTCCTCGTGGTACCCCTTGTGCCTCTGGTGATCCAAGACATCTAAGGGGGCTGCCGAGGGGGTCAATTTTCGACGCTGATTTCGCCCTCAATGGGGTCAATATTCCATGCTGGTAGACAGTCGAGCATAACCGTGGCCGGCCGCTCCTGCTTGTGGTGTCGCAAGAAGCGTTTGACCGCGTCGTAGCTGCCAGCGAAGGGGAACTTCCTGACCAGCGTCTGGTGGATCGTCGTCCAAGCAATGCCTTGTCCCGCCCAGGCCAGGACTTGGTTCGCAAAGGGGAGGACCTGGGATTGTCCGCGTTTTGTTGGGGACGTCTTTCTGGTCAGCCGCTCGATGACCTCGTTGTCGGGCAGCGGCGAATCCTTGTTCAGCCAGCCTTGATCCTGAGCCAACAGACGGAGCTTGCCCGCTTTGGCCCGGCCCATAAGGCCGGCCGTGGCAATCTGGCGGTCGGACTCACCCAGGCGCATCCTGGCGATAACGTGACGAATTTCATGCACTGCGAACCTCCGGTTGGCCATCCTTTCCTCCTCGATGTTGCTCGTGGAGTGGATAGCCCGTCGCGGAAGTCCGAGCGAAGGCTGGAAACGATGGTGGCTCGATTAACCCGCCCCGAGGCTGGCTCCATTAGCCCGCCCATGGGGTGGCCTCATTAACCCGCCCCGGCTTTGGCTCCATATGCGCGCCCGCCGACACCAGAACAAACTGCTCGGCGCGGCGACCATCGATCGGCTCCGCCACGGTGCTTACCGGCTTGTCCTCAACGGGAAGAGCTACCGCTCGCCAAGGCTCGCGGAAAGCGCTTGCGAAAGCGTGGCATAACTATCAAACTACGAGGGAAAGTCCGAGCCGACTGGCAACGAAACGACTGGCTCCATTAGCCCGCCCCATGACAGCCCTGAAACCTGCGTTTTTAGGGACAAGGAAACGCATGCCACGTCGTTTGACCCTGCCCGCTGTCGAGCGTGCAAGCCTTCGGGCGTTTCAGGCTGAGAAAGGGTGACGGTTTGTCTCCATCCGTCTCCTCTTAGACCATGGTTTCTAGCCAGCCCTGGAACATGAGGATGTCCCACAGCAGGTATTGTTGATTTTGTCCTTCTAGATGCCGCTTCCAGTAGTCCCGGACAAGAGTGGGATTGAAATAGCCCTCCTTGGCCAGCCGACCTTCGTCGAGGAGTGATTCCGCCCAGTCCCGTAGCGGGCCCCGCAGCCAAACGTCAATGGGCACGCCAAAGCCCATTTTCGGGCGATCCACGAGTTCCTTGGGCACGTACTTGTACAGAATTTGTCGCAAGATCCATTTGCCCATGCCATCCCGGACCCGCATCCGATCCGGCAGTCCCCAAGTGAATTCAAAGACTCTATGGTCAAGGAGCGGTACCCGGACCTCCAGGGAGACAGCCATGCTGGCCCTGTCCACTTTAGTGAGGATATCGTCCGGAAGATAAGTTAGAGCGTCGAGGAGCTGCATCCGCTCTACATGGTTAGGCACAAGTTGTTCCAGCGAACGGTCGAGTATCACAGTCTTGGGCTCTCGACCGCCAAGTACCAGATCCTCTGGGGTCTGCCAATGGGACATGCAGGATTGATAGAATTCCATGGCCCCACTGCCGGTCTGCTTGAAGAACTCGCGCACGCACTCGTCAAGCGACCATCCCTTCCAGCGTAACGGCACAAACCTCGCAACTCGCTCGCACAGACCAGGAGGCAACCTTCTCAGTGCGGGCTGAACCCATTTGGAGATTGGAGTACCAAGAGGATTACGGTAGTTTTGGAGAAAATGGAAATAACGACTATAGCCAGCGAAGAGTTCGTCTCCACCGTCGCCGGATAGAGCAATAGTGACGTGTTGTCGCGTAATTTTCGACAGGAGATAGGTGGGAAGCTGCGATGAGTCGGCGAACGGCTCGTCATAGAGGCTTGGGAGGAGCGGAATAGTTCCCCAGGCGTCCTTTGGCGTCATGTAGCATTCCGTGTGGACTGTGCCTAGGTGTTCCGCCACAGCCTTGGCGAACGGCGCCTCGTTGTAGTCGCTCTCTTCGAAACCGATGGAAAAGGTGCGCACCGGTTGGACGGATCGGGCCTGCATAAGGGAAACGACCAGGGAAGAATCGATACCCCCAGAAAGAAAGGCCCCTAGGGGAACGTCTGCAGTCATCTGGCCCTGAGCCGAGTCGAGCAGAAGGTGTTCCAGAGCGAGGACCAAGTCATTGTCGGACTCGGTCCGGCGGTGACGCATGCGGTCCAGGGCTACAGTGCGTGCGTCCCAATACGCGGTGATGGCGGGTTCCGCTCCCTCACCCATGGCTAGGAAACAGCCTGGCGGTAACTTGTGTACTCCTTGATAAATGCTTCGTGGTGCTGGAATATAGCAGTAGCGCACATAGGCGGCTAACGCCTCCCGATCAATAGATGGAGTCCAGCCGTCATGCCGGCGCAGGGCCTTAAGTTCCGAACCAAAAAGGAACAATGGTCCGAATCGGCCCCAGTACAGCGGCTTTATGCCTAGGTGATCGCGAGCCAGGAACAAGATTCGCTCTTTCGCATCCCATAAAGCGAAGGCAAACATGCCGTTGACACGCCGTAGGCAGGGCTCGACCCCCCATACGGCGCAGCCTTCAAGCAGGACTTCAGTGTCGGACCGGCCGGTAAAGGAGGCACCGTCCCGGAGCAGTTCACGCCGCAGAGCTTCGGCGTTGTATATCTCGCCGTTGTAAACGAGCACATAGCGTCCGTCCTTAGAAATCATAGGTTGGTGCCCGGTGGGTGTCAGATCCAAAATGGCCAGTCGACGGTGTCCGAGTCCGACCCCAACTTTGGCGTCGCACCAGACGCCGCTGCTGTCGGGTCCTCTGTGGTGCAGAGTGTCTGTCATTTGCCTAGTCGCACGCTCAAGCTCTTCGCCACCGACCGAGCCGTTATGCTGCCAGAAACCAACTATGCCACACATAGGTCCTCCCTTGTGACCAACGAAACCGATAAAAGGCGGCCGAAACTCAGTTCGCGCACCGCCTTAGGATCGTATCAACACATTTCCGACAGAAGATTCGTCCCAAATGTGCTAACCTGTTACAAATCGCCACGAGCCGTTGCTTTCTGTGCGCGAAGCTCAATTTAGGAGCGTAATCCTGAATAGGCTAGGTGCTTCAGAAAGGCCGCTCTTTGTGCAGCCCTGGGTCCGCTCCGAAACAACCCTTCCCAGTTCTTTTCTGATAAAGGGAGAGGAGGTATCAGCCATAAATCTTTGCCAGTGAATAGTCATAGGAGCGTAAAGTCATCTCGGCCATACGGCAACTCGTAAAATCAGAGAGAATCCGTTGCTGACCGGCGGTGCCGAACTGTCGATTCAATTGACGATCTACCAACAACTTGTGCAGGCTCTGCGTAAGGCCGGAGATATCACCTGGACGATGTAGAAATCCGTTCTCGCCTGGTATAACGATTTCGGGAGCGCCTCCGGCATAGGTAGCCACCACAGGGCGCGCGAAAAACAACGATTCCAGAATGACATTCGGCATGCCTTCGTATTCGGAAGGTAGCAACAAGACATCGGAAGCGCAAAGTAGTCTCGGAATATCCTTGCGTCTGCCCAGCAGGTGGAAGCAGTCCGCCAGATTATTTTGCTGTATTGCTTCCTTGATGTCCTCCTCCATTGGCCCGACGCCGGCGTGAATGAGGTGCGCATTTGGGAGGAGCCTACGCAGTTGCAGCAGGATGGAAATCATGTCTAGAGGGCGTTTTTCCGGAGATAAACGGAAGACGCAACAGACCAAAGGTGTGTCCGAAGCGATGCCGAGGGACTGCCGAGTCGCCGATATTTCTTGTCGGTGCGGTTTGTGGAAAGCGGCTTGATACACACCATTGGGAATAATGCTGACACGGTCGCGAGAGATGCCGACCCAGTCAGCGTAATCGTGCCCGCCTAAGGTGGAATTGGCTTCAAACGTTACATTGGGATGCATGGCGAGAACGCGGTAGGTCGCATGCATCCAGGGCGCGTACAGGTAGGGCAAGCGGGTAGGATTCATATTTCGGAAGGAAAGGCGGACCAATGGAACACCGGCCAGGAGTCCGGCCCATCCCCCAGAGCAATTCGTATGATCAAGCCAGCAATGCAAGATGTCAGGCGGCGAAGAAAGCAATTCCCCATAAAGTCTTAGAACGTTAATGCGGATTGCTGGTGGTATGTATTGAAAAATCGAGATATCTCGCTTTGTCCACAACAAATGCAACAAGGCTCTAACAATTGCGTATAATCCTGGTGATTTTACTGGAACGTCTGCTTCCTGAAGGTGTGACAAATAATGCTTGTGCGCTGCGCTTTTCAGCTGTTGGCAATAAACACTTACATTCTGACCTCGTGCTTTCAATTCACAGGCAAGAGCAGTAACCTGCCTTTCCGCTCCACCCGATGCCAAGCTGCCGCAATATAAGCTGTGAGATTTTTTCCTCGTCAATGTAAAGGATTTGGCAGGAGATGGCGCGTTAATAGCTTGACTGTCACCCGTTTCTA
Source organism: Solidesulfovibrio carbinolicus (assembly GCF_004135975.1). Lineage (NCBI taxonomy): Bacteria > Pseudomonadati > Thermodesulfobacteriota > Desulfovibrionia > Desulfovibrionales > Desulfovibrionaceae > Solidesulfovibrio > Solidesulfovibrio carbinolicus. The sequence goes on from NZ_CP026539.1 coordinate 53,382, forward strand.
AGTAGGGTAAGGTCAAAATTTTCCGACTCAGCACGACGCTTATAAGATAAGCAGCATCCGACGCAACTATTTCAGCAACAAAACTAGGTCTATATTTTTTAAAAAAAATATATAAGTTGGCCGCCCAAGCAACATACTTCTTGAGCAATAATAGAATGCTCTCCAAGCAAGAAAGACTCTTTAATATCATGTCGTCATAAAAAAATTTCATCGATACACATAATTTTGTAATGGGTTAATTTCACTCGCTACGGCATTCGGTGGCTTTGGTGAAGGCTGTCATGGCTGGAATATATTACTGGGAGCACATAATATTTAACACTTTGTACACAGTTCGCCAGGAATCAAGGCGGGACACCATTGTTCAGCGGTGGAGTGCTAAGCATTTCATCCCCTGAGTAATAAATCCTTTGAGTTCTCTTGTCACCGTCTTTTGGGGCTGTTTCGAGCATAAAACCGGCAATGTTTCGTGATTTCCCCGAGGACTGCGATTTTAGAAGCCAAGGGGAGACACCTCTCCTCAGCAAACAGCCTTTAGAGGGTCACGTCCGTCAACGTGGTGTAAATTCCGGTGTGCTTGAGGTGGCAATCGGTTAGGCTGCCCTGGGCGGGATTTAGGCTGGCTGCGCCTCGTTGGGTCGGGTGTTGAGTTCGGCCATGGCCTCGACCTGCATGTAGCGGCTTTGCAACTGCCACTCGTCGTTTTGCTCCAGCAAGATGGCCCCGATGAGCCGGATGATGGACTGCTCGTTGGGGAAGATGCCGACCACGTCCGCTCGCCGCTTCACCTCTTTGTTCAACCTTTCCAGCGGATTGGTACTGTGCAGCTTAACCCGGTGCTGTGCCGGGAAGGTCATGTAGGCCAGCACGTCGTGCTCGGTTTCGTCCATGAAACTGGGTAAGCGCAAATTCCGCCCCTTCTACCGAGCTCCCATTGTATCTGGCATTCTTGCCCCAAGCAAGGAGGGGCGAGGATGGCGGAGAGCAACAGGTGTCATGGGGCGGGCTAATGGAGCCAGTCGTTTCGTTGCCAGTCGGCTCGGACTTTCCCTCGTTGTTTGATAGTTATGCCACGCTTTCGCAAGCGCTTTCCGCGAGCCTTGGCGATCGGTAGCTCTTCCCGTTGAGGACAAGCCGGTAGGCACCATGGCGGAGCCGATCGATGGTCGCCGCGCCGAGCAGTTTGTTCTGGAAGGCCTCTTGGCCTGGCGTTCCGACTTGGCCAAATGGAGAATCGCCTTGAGCAGGCGGACCTGCTCCTCCAGTTGGGCGATGTAGCTGGCCTTGTCGACGAGGAGTTCCTTGAGCGCGGCGGGATCGTTGGGCAGGGAAGCGATGTCCATGGCCTGCAAAATATGCAGTCAATTGTTTGAAATGTAAAGACTTTTATCAATAAAGCGTCGAATATCGCAGGCCGGGGTGGCCTCGAATTTGAAGCGGATCCAGCCCTTCGAGCAGCCACCCTAGTTCGCGGGACGTCAGCTCCAGAACCTCCTGGACGGACTCCGGCCAGGTGAAGCGGTGCCTCTCCAGTCGCTTTTGCCAGAGACACAATCCGTTGTTATCCCAATACAAAATCTTGATGATGTTGCGGTCTCGGTTGCAAAAGGCGAACAAATGTCCGGAAAAGACGTCCATCTCCAGATGCTCAGCCACCAGCAGCGACAACCCATTGATGGCCTTACGCATGTCGGTCGTCCCCAGCACCAGAAAGACTTTCGCGCTTGGACCAAGGATGTTCACGCCGAGCGCTCCATCCCGGCCAGGACATCAAGCAACCTTCGCAGTACTGGCGCGACAAAATCTTCGGCGATATCCACCTGGAATCGTTCGCCCACGTGCAGGCGCAGGGGAACATGTCGGCGACCGCCCCTATGGATCCACTGGGTGCTCAGCTAATGGAGCCACGGCGTGCTCCCATAATGTGTAGCGGTCTAGGGTTTCTTGGACAGTTTCGCCCTGAAAGTTATGCCGCCCTGGCGACCTCGGCTTTCTGCTTTTCCCTGACCTGAGCCGGCGATCTGTAGCCGTGCCGACCAATCCGCCACTTGCGGTTGTAGGTTTCCTTGAAGGCCAAAAGCGCCAGCCGGAGTTCCTCGACGGTCTGGAAGCTGCGAATCCAGAGAAGATTTTCCTTGAGGATACGGACAAAGCGTTCGGCGATGCCGTTGCCCTGAGGCTCGCGCACGTAGGACGCCGAGTCCTTGATGCCGAGAAAGGCGATCTCCTGCTGGAAATCATCGGCGATAAACTGGCTGCCGTGGTCGTGCCGCGAGGTCAGCCCCCGAGCCACATCCTGGCCGAAAGCCCCAAAACTGTGACGCACGCCCTGCCGGATCGGCTCCAAGGCCTCGAACCGCGTGCCGCGCTTGGCGGCATGGATGCCGACCAATTCAAGCGAGCAATGATCGATGGCGAAGAATATGGCGGCGTTGCCTTCCACGACGGTAAGCGTTGCGGTCATGTCCGTGCCCCACATCTCGTCCACCCGCTGGGTCTTGATCGTCCCGTCATGGGCCTTGGGACCATGGGGCCGGCCAGGTCGCTTGTAGGCCGAGAGCGCGTTTTCGCGCATGAGGCGCAACGTCCGCGCCGGGGAAGTCCTGATTCCTTTGTCCCGAAGGCCAGCCCAGACCTTTCGATACCCCTCGCCGTGAAAAGGGCTTTCCCGAATCTCGGCCTTGATGCGCTCAACCAGGACCGCATCGCTGTGCCCGCCTTGAGGGCCACGTCGTTTGGACGCAGTAGCCTCGACCGCGCGCCGACGTCGCCAATATACCGTGGAACGAGAGAGCGCCCAGACACGGCAGACCAGCGCCAGCCCGTAGTTCTTCCCTGTGGAGGCCGAGGCGGCTTGGCTCATTTCCTCGACCTCCCTCGGGCTAAAGGGCGGTTTTGCTCCAGCCGGGCGATCTTTTCGCGAAGCAGCTCGTTTTCCATGGCCTGCTCGCCGATCTTCTCCCGGAGTCGGCCGACTTCAATGGATTCCCGTGCTGGCTGCGGCTTGAGACCCGATTCCCCGGCCTCCAGGAAGGTGTCGCGCCACTGGGACAACGTCGCGGCGGTCACCCCCAACTCCCGGCTCACCAAGTCAATGTCCTCGCCTCGAAGCAGCCGGAGCACGGCCTGGGTCTTATGACGCGCCCAAAATCGCTTGGGCGCTCCTTCCTCTCTCTGCATACGACACCTCCCGAGCGGCAGATTCATACCGCCAAGTTGGTGTCCAAGAAAACCCTAGGCCAATCCAAATGGAGCCATTCCGTGCTCATCTAATGGAGCCAGGGCAGCCGTAAGCGACCGGGTTTCGGACCTTCGAGACGCCGCGTACTTTTTCCCGATTCACAAACGGGAGGAGCGCGGGATGTCTAATCGGAGGTTCGAGATGTACGAGTATCGTCAAGCCCTTGTTCGGATGCGCCTTGGCGAGTCCGACAGGCAGATCGCAAAGACCGGCCTGATGGGGCGCAGAAAACTCGCCCACGTCCGTGAGACAGCCGAATCGCAAGGATGGCTCAATCCAGCGGCGTCCGTGCCCGCTGACGCGGACCTTGCTTCGTTTTTTCCTGGCCGGGCATCGAAGCAGCCATCCACTTCCAGTATCATCCCCTTCCAAGACGACGTCCGGGACTGGGTCAAGCAGGGCGTTGCCGGCTGCACGATCCACCAAGCCCTGATTCGCAAGCACGGTTTATGACCGAAAGTTCCAGTACCTGACCAGGGTGGACCTGCTCGTCATTGACGATTTCGGCCTCAAGCCGCTGTCCTTGAACCAGGATGAGGATTTTCACGACGTGGTGGCCGAGCGCTACGAACAGCACCCGACGATCATCACCAGCAATCTGGACTTTGAGGAATGGGGAGTACGCCGAGGTGGTCTGGGACCAGAAGGTCGAGACCTGGCTTGGCTGCCACCGCCGGGCCTTTGAGTTCTTCGGCGGCGTCCCGGCGCGGATTGTCATCGACAACCCCAAGTGCGCCATCACCAAGGCCTGCTACCATGATCCAGAGGTACAGCGGGCCTATGCCGAGATAGCCGAGGGCTACGGCTTCCTCATCTCCCCTTGTCCGCCACGGGACCCCCAGAAAAAGGGAATCGTCGAGTCCGGGGTCAAGTACATCAAGAACAACTTCCTGCCCTTGCGTGACTTCCGAGACATCGCCGACGCCAACCGCCAGTTGCTAGAGTGGATCATGGGCACGGCCGGCAACCGTGTCCACGGCACCACCCATGAGCGGCCGCTGACGCGTTTTGCCGAGGCGGAACACCGGGAAAACCGGTCGTGCTCTTTCGCTATCATCCGAGCCGGGCCGGCAACGTGGCTGCGGAAATTCTGGGCGACTTCAAAGGCTATCTGACACAGACCGACGGCTACAGCGGCTACGAGGCTCTGGGCGAACGGGAAGGTCTGCGCCACCTCGGCTGCATGGCCCATGTCCGGCGCAAATTCGTCGAGGTCGAGAAGACTGCCGGCAAGAAGGGCAAGGGCGGTACGGCCCATGCCACCCTGGACCTGATCGGCAAGCTCTACGACGTGGAGCGCCAAGCCGAAAAGCAGCAGCTCAATCCGGAGCAGATCAAGGTCCTGCGAGCCGAAAAATCCAGGCCGATCCTGGACAAGCTCAAGGCGCTGCTCGATGCCCGCGCTGCCACCACCCCGCCCAAGAGTCTGCTCGGCAAGGCCATCGGCTATGCCATCAAACAGTGGGAGCGGTTGGTCGTCTACCTGGAAGACGGCCGACTGCGTCCGGACAACAACATCGGTTCAGGCGCGGTTGCCATGTCTGCTTGAGCCGACGCGAGCAGCGGCACGGGGACGATGGTGACGAAAGACGCGACTCCACAGTCGTCCGTTGCCCCTAAACGCTTCCGCCAATAGCTCAAGGAACTCTGAGACAGACCATGCCGCCGGCAGTATGCTCCTTGGCTCAGGCCGCTCTTGTGCCAAGCCGCAATATGTTCAGACCAGTAAGCCGCCTTCTTGGAACATCCCTCTGCTGCTGATGTGGCCATGGTCGTCCTCCTGTGGGATAAACCATGACAGAAAACTCAAGCGGCGTAAGAAGGGCCTGATTGACCGGTTACACAGTAACTGGTATAAGGCGACTTCGTCGCCGAGGCCAGAAGCGGCGCATCAACTGGCAAGCCTTCAGTCCAATCGTCAGCCTGTGGATCCCCACGCTCAAAGTCATGCATCCTCATCCAAACCAGTGCTTTTACGCCAAACACCCGAGGCAGGAGCCTAGTGCGGTAGTTCCGCTCGCTGGGATCTGTGCGGGGGCCATCCGAAAGGGTGGTCCCTACCGCGACCTTTCAATGACGATTAGTTATCATTGACATGCGACCGATATCTTTGCTTTTTATAAAGCTTTGAAACGATTTTGTATCAACAACTATAAGCTCCATTAACTTTGACACCAAACGATTGGCGTTGGCATTTGGATGATGGTCAACCCTGCTAAGTGCAAAATTTACAAGCGGTTCGTTTGTTTGTTGAAACAAATCATTTAAATCAAAGACCGTTAATTGATGAGATTTCAGTTCTTCCTCAACCTGCTTATTTATTTTGGCCGCAGAAGAAGTCCAATCATTTTGGAATATTGGCCAAATAAGCGCAATGCCTTCACATCGATGTTCATTTAACCATAATTCCATTCTTCTAAGTGCCGCACTCACGTCCTGCCATCCTGCCTTGTTCTTGTCATGTTGCGCAGCAAGATAGTCCGATGTTGTGGCGAAATGTTCTTCTATTAGTCTAAAGCTCTTGATGAATCTGTAGTATGCATAAGAACCAGCACTTGTTATTAGAATGCGATTTAACTCTTTGTACCACATTGGTTCATCGGCTGGTGTTATTGTTAATGGGTGAGTTTCGGCGTCATTCATCACATAGTTAAGAAAAACTAGGTCTGGTTGCAATTTATCACCATCATGCAAAAGGACATCAACCTCTTCTTTGGTGTTCATTCCGCAGTGCCCTAGGTTGTAAACCTCTACGTTTGCTGTATCTCGTAGGAGTTTAGTGATCTGCCTCTCCAATAAATACCCCATGGTCTGTTGGCGCGATAATCCAGCTCCTTCAGTATATGAATCACCAATTAAAACGATACGATACGTATTGTCAGGCTTTGGAATAATAAAATCGCGGTCACGATGGCCGAAGTTGTTTAAGGGGAAATATACTCGATCAGGCCAAAAAAATTTTTCGCCTGGATTGTTAGCCCAAGACGTGTAAACAGGAAAAATGCGAGCTGTGGTTTCTATCATTACTGTTGAAACTGAAAGCATAAACCAAACATTTAGCAACACATACAAAAATTTGTTTGTTTTTGCACATGAATAACATAGATATGATAAATACATGCCAAAACCAGTCCAAAGCGTAAATAGGAATAGCATAGCGGTATAAAAAACTATCCCCCACCATGCGGACACATTGACAACATTGGAACGATATAACAACAGAACAAAAACACCAAAGAAAGGCATGAACTTTGCAAATCTGATTTTTGTTTTGACAGGGATGGACGCAGCTTGAACAGCTGGGACGACAACTAGGCCAGCAATCAATAAAAAAATGGTCGCAATTGCTATCATACTAAAGATAGTATGTGATGGAGTGTACGCCAAAACGATGCTATATTTACGACCATTCGTATTTGGGTCACTATTGTCACTGGTAGAAAATAAAAGTTCATCCCCCCAGTGCGAATACCGACCTTTCCCATCTTGAATTATATTTAAATGTATAGAATGAGGTGGCCCAAGAAGCATGTTCTCTTCATATAAGTTCACCTGCCAAATGCTATTCCATGAAAGAGGAAGGTTATCAGAGTATAGTCTATAAAATGGAATGGCTACAGACCACATGTTACGATCTACCTGAGTAAATGAATCTCGTAATATCTTTTCTTGTGGCGGCAATAAGTATCGCCAGCTAAAAATAATAATCAGAACGGCGACGACGAAAAATATTATAAATGATAGTTTTTTGGCAGAGCGCATCTTTAAGACTCCTGGCGTCAGATATGAGACCACTGCACAATTCTTTGAGGTCCCTGAATTCCGTCTTTCTGGTCTTTTTCGAGGGGAAGATCGGCAGTTAAGCGTGATTTTCCGCCGATCTCAGGCGATTTATCACCTCCTTTGGCTGCTTTCGCCGCCAAAGGAAGCACTTATCCTCAGCATGCAGCCTTTAGAACGGCTTTTTTTAGGTTGAAAGCCATGGCGTTGAGGAGAAACTCCAGCTCGACCTTGGCCCGTCCGAGATACCTCGCGCGGTGAAATCCATAGCCGCGCTTGAGGGTGCCGAAAACTCGCTCGACTTTCGCGCGGACGCTGCTGATTTGACGGTTGGCGATTTTTTCCGAAAGAGTCAGCTCCCGGTTACGAGCGGCCTTGTGCATGATGCCGTCAGCAAGGCCTCGAACCTGAAGCACATAGCGATTGAGTTGGCTGCTGTATCCCTTGTCCGCGAAAATACTCTCGCCGGCTTTCGCATCGACCTCATCCAGGACGGCGACAAATTCTTCTGTGTCGGACCGGTTTGCCGGCGTGGCATGGCCGCCGAGGACAAAGCCGTCCCGAGTATCCGTGGCGGCGTGGATTTTGTACCTGTAATACGCGCGATTACCCTTGCGTAGCCAGGCTGCCTCGGCGTCATCGGAGTAGCTGATCGTCACATCCGTCCCGCCCTCGTTGTCTTCCTGGCGATCCTGCGGGAGCACGTCGAGCACCTTGAACGGCCGGCGCGCGGACGAAACGACGCTGACATCGACGATGGCTCCTTCCCGGACGAGGAGGCCACGTCGCTGCAACTGGTGGTTCAGCTTGTCCAGCAGGCGTTTTTGCACATTGCGCTCAACGAGGCTCTGGCGGAAGCGGCAGATCGTAGTGGCGTCGGGAACTTCGTCGTGATCCAGGGAGAGGCCAACGAACCGGACGAAGGAGAAGCGGTCGTACAGGGCCTCTTCCACCGCCGTGTCGCTGAGGGTGTACCAACGCTGGAGGAGCAGGATTTTGAACATGGGAAGCGGCGGATAGGCCGGATTGCCAACGGCGTTGGCCACCCGTTTGAGCGTTTTGCGCAAAAGCTTTTCCAGCGGGTTCCAGTCGATGAGGCGATCAATCTCGTCGAGAAAGCACTCTTTGCGCTTGCGACGGGCAACAACGTAGTCAGCAATGCCGGGCTTGGAAGAAGTGCGTTCGCTCATGCTCGCCTCCATCGAATTCGATGGAAAAAATATACGCTAACTATGTATTTTTACAAGACTTTATTGAAACTTACTGTGCATTGGTCTCGATATACATGTCGCGGTATTGATTTTCTATGTTCGCCACCTGCTTCGCCATGTCTCAATATGTCCAGCCCAATACGCCGCCTTTTCGGATCTATGCTCCGTTGCTGAGACTACCATGGTCGTCCCTCCTGGGGACACTCCATGCCAGAAAATTCAGGAGGCGTAAGAAGGGGGTCTTTTGACGGCTACCCTGCTTCTTCAGTTTTTTCGCTGGCGACTTATTACTCAGAGCGTAAAATATTTAACTAAGCGGCTTTGGCATAGGCGACGTATTTCCCTTCAAAATACTTCTTCACTATGTGCGGACAACGCTGCAGACTGCGCAGGAAGCCTCTCAGCTTGCCCTTCAGCTCTGGCTTGTCTTTGGCCTTTCCATCACGAAAAATTCTACTTTTCAGAACAACCTTTTTTCGAGGGGATTACCATCTGAACTTTTTCAATACCGCGAGCGCAAATTCAACCCCTCGCTGAAAGGTGTCTTTTACCTAACCTGAGCGATTCAGACTTCTGTCGGCACAGAAAATCTTTCCCAATACGCCGAAATATATTACAAATAGTTCCGTCGCCATGGCGCAATTGTCGTCACCCAACAGGTGGAGCTGTCCATGTCCCGGTCCAAATTCAAAAGTTCCCGTCGCATCGATGCCGTTGAAGTCACATCCGATTGCCTGACTGGGCGGGCCGGACTCCATCTCTTTGCTCGTTATGCGCGGGATTGAGCTTTACCCGCATCTTGACCGGCTCTTTGGCTCCATGCGGAAGCATTCCAAAGGACATCCGATCATCGACCTCTTCATCCAGGTATTCTGTTTCTTCTTCGACGGGACCAGCCGACACCTGACCCACTTCGACAGCTTGGCCAAGGACGCAGGATACGCTGCCACTATCGAGTTCGCTCCGCAGGAAATGGTGTCATCCCATTCTGTTAAGCGGTTTTTTCAAGCGTTTTCTTGGCCTCGCATATTTCTGTTTCGCCGCCTACTTCTTCAACTTTTTCTCTGGCGGCTCAAGATGATCAAACCGCCTGTCGTCATTTTGGGTCTCGACACTATGGTCATGGACAACGATGATGCCCCCAAGCGCCATGGCGTCAAGCCGACCTACAAAAAAGTTCTCGGTTTCCAGCCTCTTCAGATGACCTGGGGAAGGTACATCATTGATGCCGTATTCCGGGGTGGAGACAAGCATTCCAACCACGGAGACACGGCGGCAAAAATGATCCAGCATGCCGTGCACCTCATCAGAACCCGCTACGCTACGGACGTCCCCATCATCATCCGGATGGATTCAGGCTTCTGCGACCAAAAGCTCATGAAAACCATAGAAGCGCTCGACGTTGGCTATGTCTGTGGCGGGCGCTTTCTTGCCGAAATAAAAGGGCTTATTGAATCCACGCCGCAAGAAAATTTTCAGCGCCACTTTGGCCGCTCCGACGAGGACATCTGGGAATTCTTTGAGTTCGGCGATCGGCGGGGAACCTGGAACCGCTTCCGGCGGGTGATCTTCTGGCGACCGTTCCTTGAAGAAAAACAGTTCCTTCTCCCGGGAAGCCGGCCAGGCACACTCGCGTACACCAACCTCGGTATGGGCTTCGCCGTGGACGAACAGCTCGAAAAGGCTGGACTCTCCGGCATGGTCCAGGCGGAAGGTGTTATCGCCACCTATCATGGCCGGGGTGCGGATGAACTCGTCCATCGCTCCTTTAAGGACTTTGGCTTCGAGGAGTTGCCCTTTTTGCGCTTTGCCCCGAACGCGGCCTTCTATTATTGCATGCTGGTGGCCTTTTTCCTCTTCGAAGCTTTCAAAGAGGACGTCACGACTCCAGTCGTCCCGGTAACGGCCATGCCAGTCACCCTGCGCAGAAAGCTCGTCGATGTCGCCGCCAAGATCGTCACACATGCCGGCAGGACCATCCTCAAGCTCACAGATGTGGTCATGGAGACCCTTCATTTCAAAGAACTGTGGAAGCTTTGTCTCAGCGCTCCGAAATTTGCTTGGTCCTGATCGCTGATCCGATTGCACGCGATAGCTGACGGGAGAGTTGCGTCTTGCGCCAGCCACAAGCAGAACATTTCCCTGCAAACGACATCCCTGGACTCACATCCAACCCTCGAAATGTCGTTTTACCTCTCGTCCTCGCTGATAAGCCTCCAAAACTTCGTCAGGATGCACGGACACTGCCTCTGCAGAGCGTCAAACGATCAATTTAGGAATGACTAGATCAATTCAGTGTTGTGGGGCACTTCAAATATTTTCTTCCGATCAATTGATTGTATTTCTATTGATTTTGAATCTTTTGCCTGCAACAGTTTGCGAAGATGGGCATTAAACGTTGAGTATGCCAATGTCAACTTCCCCTGATCTGCCAATTTATCGTAGATGTGCTTATTGGCGTACCCTTTATTGTGCATATCCAGAATCTCGATCTGGCAAGATCTAAATTCTACACGGCCCATACATCGGGCAATGCGACCTGATTTAGCCATGGTTCTCTCCTGGTTATTCTTTTATCATATTTTATGATCCGTTAGTAGTCAATGACAACTGGTAGCAGTTTATCCGATTAGAAGTGAGCATAACCGATCTTATTCAAGCCCATACTTGCCGATAGTGTCGCTGGCAAATAAGGTCGAAATGATGACAGAGTGCGCGAAGGCAGGACAGGTAAGGTACAAGTACCTTCCGTCCTGTCCTGCGGGACGCTGCTTATTCGCCTGTGGCTCAACGCGTGTGGGGCGATTCGTTCGCAAGTGACCTCAACGAACTATTTTGTTTAATATGTCCATTTGGACTGTACCTTATCCTGACGTCAGAAATACGCCTCATACATTGTCCGATTAGAGTTTCCGTTTCCATTTATTGACATAAAACCAACGAAGTCATAGAGTCTTTCCTGACGCTTTGGCGTCGGGAGGCATCGTGCAGGGCCAACGCATCGGCTACGTCCGTGTCAGCAGTCTGGACCAGAACCCGGGACGGCAGCTTGAGCTGGTCCGGGCGGATAAGGTGTTCGTCGACATGGCCTCGGGCAAGGACACACGGCGGCCGCAGCTTGAAGCGTTGCTCGATTTCGTGCGCGAGGGCGACGTGGTGGCGGTGCACAGCATGGACCGCCTGGCCCGCAACCTCGACGATCTGCGCCGTTTGGTCCAGGGGCTGGTCCGGCGCGGCGTGCGCGTCGAGTTCGTGAAGGAAGGCCTGCATTTCACCGGCGAGGATTCGCCCATGGCCCAGCTGTTGCTGTCGGTGATGGGCGCGTTCGCCGAATTCGAACGAGCCCTGATCCGGGAACGCCAGCGCGAGGGGATCGCCCTGGCCAAGCTGCGCGGCGCTTACCGGGGCCGCAAGAAGAAGCTCTCGTCCGAGCAGGGGGCCGAACTGCGCCGCCGGGCCGCCGCCGGCGAGAAGAAAGCCCAGCTCGCCCGCGAGTTCGGCGTCAGCCGCGAAACCTTGTATCAGTATCTCAAAACGGGCGGCTGAGCCCGCCGCGTCGACCAATGCCGCCCGCTCGGCAACAGGCGGCGGTCCAAGCGGCTCCACCTGTTTTCGGGCCGGCGTACCCCGGCTACCTGGCCAGCGGCCGGGCCGGCACGCCGCCGACCACTTCGCCGCCGGCTACGTCCCGGGTCACCACCGCGCCGGCGGCGATGACCGCCCGGTCGCCGATGGTCACCCCGCCCACCACCGTGGCCCCGGCCCCGATCCACACATTGTCGCCGATGACGATGGGCGAGCCGACATAGTCCTGATCGATGGAGGATAGGTCGTGCCGGCTGAAATCATGGTCCCCGGTGACCAGGGTCGCCCCCGGCCCGATCAGCACCCCTTCGCCTAAAAACAGTCCGCCCTGGCCCGAGGCCAGCACGCTGCCCACCCCGACCCAGCAGCGCGGCCCCAGCCGGATGCCCTCGCCGGGCACGGCCCGGGACACGTAAGAACACACATACGCCCCGCGCATGACGCGGCAGCAATCCCCGATCTCGATGGCCGCCCGGGAGGCGTGCAGCCGCGCGCCCCGGTCGATGTAGACCGAGGCCCCCAGGCGGATGGTGGCGGCATGGAACAGCTCCACCCCGTCCTCGATGACCGGCCGGGCCGAACCCGGGGCCAGAAGCGGCCGGTAGGCCACATGGCGCAGGGCGATGCCGGGCAGGCCCGGGATCCAGCCCAGGAGCCATTGGGGAAGTTGTTCCAGGACGTAGCGCCCGGGCGTGGCCGCCCGGGTCCGCAGATAGGCGGAAAGGGCCGAGGCGTCGGCCTGGCCCATGTAGTCGCGAAGGCTTTCTGTCATGGTGGGATCATAACGGCGGCGCGGCCGTTGGCGGGTTGCAGGTTTCGGGACGGCGGTCCCGGTCGCGTCCGGCAGCGACGTCGGACCGTTTGCCGGGGGAAAGGGGGCATAGGTGTTGCCTCGCTATACCCTCGGTGCTATGTGCCTTGCACCGCACTATGCAAGCAATCCCCCCACAACAACTTTTTTGCGAGGCCTTCGCCGGCCGCCGCGTGTTGATCCTTGGCGGCCTGGGCTTTATTGGTTCGAGCCTGGCCTTGCGCCTGGCGGCCTGCGGGGCCAGGATCACCCTGGCCGACGCCATGATCGAGGAATACGGCGGCAACCCGCGCAACATCGCGCCCATCCGGGACGACGTCGTCATCAACTATTGCGACATCCGCGACCGCGCCGCCATCGAATGGCTGGTCCGGGACCAGGACTACGTCTTTCACAGCGCCGCCCAGGTCTGCCACCTCAAAAGCCTGTCCGATCCTTTCCCGGACATCGACATCAACATTCGCGGGACGGCCGTGGTCATGGAAGCCCTGCGGCGCTTCAATCCGGGTTGCAAGCTCATCAAGCTCGGCTCGCGGGGCCAATACGGTTCGGTGCTCAAACTTCCGGCCGACGAGGACGAGCGCCCCGATCCCAAGGGCATCTACGAGATTTCGCTATTGGCCGCCGAACACATCATTTCCAGCTACAGCCGCAACCACGGCATCCGTTGCGTGCTCTCCCGGCTGACCAACATCTACGGCCCCCGGGCCCAAATGCGCCACAACCGCTTCGGCGTGGCCAACTGGTTCATGCGCCTGGCCCTGGACGGCCAGACTATCCCCATTTTCGGCGACGGCCGCATCAAGCGCGATTTCCTCTACATCGACGATTGCGTCGACGCCCTGCTGGCCCTGGCCGTCACCCCCGAGGCCGAAGGCGAGGTTTTCAACATCGGCCACGACGCCCCGTCCGACTTCCTGACCCTGGCCCAGTGCATCATCGAGGCGGCCGGGACCGGCGACATCGCCTTCACGCCCTTTTCCCCGGAACGCAAGGCCCAGGAGCCCGGGGATTTCTATTCCAACATCGCCAAGATCACCCGGGTGACGGGTTGGCGGCCCACCACGCCCCTGGCCGAGGGCGTGGCCGAGACCCTGGAATTTTACCGCGCCAACCAGGAGCATTACTGGTGACGCCCGGTGTCTTCGTCCATCCCCAGGGGATTTGCCAGTCCGACGCCGTGGGGGAAGGTTCGCGCATCTGGGCCTTTGCCCATGTCCTGCCCGGGGCCGTCATCGGCCGCGACGCCAACATCTGCGATTTCGTCTTCATCGAGGGCGGGGTCGTCCTGGGGGACCGGGTCACGGTCAAGTGCCACGTGGCCCTGTGGGACGGCGTGCGCGTGGCCGACGACGTGTTCATCGGGCCGTCCGCCGTGTTCGCCAACGACCGCCACCCCCGCAGCAGGCGGTACGTGCCGGCCCTGGCCACCACCCTGGGGCGCGGCTGCTCCATCGGGGCCGGCGCGGTGCTGACGCCGGGCGTCGTCGTCGGGGAGTGGGCCATGGTCGGGGCCGGGGCGGTGGTGACCCGCGACGTGCCGCCTTTTACCCTGGTGATGGGCAATCCGGCCCGGCCGGCCGGGCTGGTGTGCCGCTGCGGCGGCCGCCTGGAGCCCACGGGCGACGGTTTCCGCTGCCTGCTTGGCGATTGGACGGGCCGGGCGCCCTCGGCCGCCATGGTTTGCCGCGCCCTGGAGTCGGCGTGAGCGCGCCGCGCCGCCGGGGCGGCCGGCCGCGTCTGGCCGTGGTGGTGCCGGTCTATGGCAACGAGGGCAGCCTGCCGGAACTCTACCGGCGCATCGTGGCCGCTGTGGACGGCCTGGGCTTCGAGTTCGTGCTCCAGTTCGTCAACGACCGTTCCCCGGACAATTCCCAGACGGTGCTGGAAGCCCTGGCCGCCGCCGATCCCCGGGTCTGCGTCCTGCTGCTCTCGCGAAACCACGGTTCGTTCACGGCCATCACCGCCGGCCTGGCCCAGACCGCCGATTGCGACGCCGCCGTGATCCTTTCGGCCGATCTGCAAGACCCGCCGGAAATGATCCCGGCCATGGCCGCCCAGTGGCGGGCCGGCAAGAAGGTCGTGCTGTGCTCCCGGCGCACCCGCCAGGACCCAGGGATGACCAAATTCCTGGCCCAGGCCTTCCATTGGCTGTACCGCAAGGCCGTCATGCCCGAGATGCCGCCCGGGGGCTTTGACTTCTGCCTCATCGACCGTTGCGTGACCCGGGTCATTCTCCAGTCGTCGGAGAAGAAGACGAGCCTCATCGGGCTGATCGTCTGGGCCGGCTTTGACCGGGCCGTGCTGGAATACGACCGGGCCGAACGGGTCCATGGCCGGTCCATGTGGACCTTTGCCAAGAAGCTGTCCTACGCCTTCCATTCCGTGGTGGCGTTTTCGTCGTTTCCGCTGCGCGTGTTCGTGTTGCTGGGGCTGGTGATGTCGCTACTCAGCGCCTGCGGCATCGTCTATGCCGTGGTGGCCACCCTGGCCGGCGTCATCACCATTCAGGGCTGGGCTTCGGTCATCGTGCTGGAACTCGTCATCGTGGCCGCCCTGTTCCTCGGATTCGGCATCCTTGGCGGCTATCTATGGAACAACCTGGAACAAACCAGGACGCGCCCCCTCTTTATCATCGAAAAGGTCGTCGGCGGCCAAAACGGCCCCCAGCCGAGCCGGGCGGCGTCTGGCGAGCGGCCGGCCGCCGGTCGGAGGCCGCGCCTTCGACTCACCTCCAGCTTCCAGCGGCCGCGAGCGCCAGCCGGCCGTCGACGGGGTTGTTGACCTTCCAGCCGCCACGAGCGCCGTCGTCGGCAGGGCGGACCGTTTCCCGCGTGCGCGCCGGCCGCGAACGCGTTCACCTCAGCGAAAGCCCCGGGTAACACCATGAAAATACTCCTGCTCAATGTTCCCGACGCCCACGTCGGCAAAACCACGGACGATTGGGATCTCGAGGCCACCGACATCGGCGTGTTCCCGCCCATGGGCATCCTCTACATCGCCGGAGCCTTGCAGGCCGGGGGAAAACACGAGGTCGCGCTCATCGACTGCATCCTCGACCGCCTCGATCCCGAGGAGGCGGTCTCCCGGGCGGCGGCCCATGACCCCGACGTGGTGGGCCTGACCGTCTATACCCCGACCCTGTACGACGCCCTCATCCTGACCCGGCGGCTGCGCGAGCGCCTGCCCCGGGCCCGCATCGTCTGGGGCGGCCCCCATGTTTCGCTGTATCCCGACGAGTCCATGGCCCAGCCCGAGGTTGACTACCTGGTGCTGGGCGAGGCCGAGGAATCCTTTCCGGCCTTTCTTGACGCCCTGGAGCACGGCCAACCCTTCGACCACATCCCGGGCATCGTCTGGCGCGAGGGCGCGACCGTGCGCCGCTCCGGCGAACCCGGCTACGTCCGCGACATCGACGCCATCCCCTTCCCGGCCTTCGATCTGCTGCCCTTCAAGCGCTATTTCAGCGCCATCGGCACCGGAATGCCCGTGGGCACCATCTGTTCCTCCCGGGGCTGCCCCTTCCACTGCACCTTTTGCTGCAAGCCCTACTCCACCTACCGTTCGCGTTCGGTGGACAACATTCTTGACGAGATCGCGGCCTATTACGCCCAAGGCATTCGGGAATTCTTTTTCTTCGACGACCTGTTCAACGCCTCGGCCAAACGGGTGTCGGCCATTGCCCAGGGCATTATCGACCGGAGATTTTCCATTGTCTGGTCATTTCGCGGCCGGGTGGACGCCATCAACGAGGACATGCTGCGCCTGGCCAGACGGTCGGGCTGCCGCCAGGCGCTTTTCGGCGTGGAAGACGCCACCGACGAGGGTCTCAAGCGGATCAACAAGAAGATCACCGTGGAGCAGGTGCGCCGGGCCGTGCGCCTGTGCCGCAAATGCGGCATCCTCACCAGCACCAACTGGATCATCGGCTTTCCGCACCACAAAACCCGGGAAGACGTCCTGCACCTGATCGACACGGCCGTGTCCATTGATTCCGATTTCGCCCAGTTCAACATCATGATCGCCTATGACGGCACGGCGATCTTCCAGGAAGGCGTGGCCAAGGGCCTTTTCTCGCCCGACATCTGGCGCGGGCACGCCGCCGCGCCGGTGCCCAACTTCGTCGAACCCATCTGGGAGGAACATCTCTCCAGGGCCGAACTGTCGCAACTGCTCAAGCAGTGCTACCGGCGCTTTTATTTCCGTCCCCTGTCCATCCTGCGAAAGCTCCTGCGGGTGCGCCGGTTCGGCGAGCTGGCCCTGTTCGCCAAAGGCGCCCTGACCCTTCTGGGCATCAAGGGGTACCATCGCAAGACCCATCAGGAAGGACAAAGCCGCTTCGTCGATCCCGCCTGACGGCGCGTACGCCATGCAAAAACGCCTGCTTGCCCGTCTCGCCGCCGTACTGCTGGCCTTTGTACCGGCCCTTGTCGCCATGGGGCTCGTGGCGCACTATTTCCAGGCCGATCTGACGGCCTTTTGTCCGGCCTACGACGTGGACCAATACATGTACGTCGTCGAGGCGCGGACGTTTGCAGCGGCCGGGTTTTCCGGCGGCTATTACGGCAGCGGCGGCCAGACCGCCAAGTTGCTGCGCTTTGGCCCTCATGGCGCGGTCCATGCGCTGGTCTACGGCGGCCTGGCCAAGCTTTTGGGCGGCTGGCGGGACTGGCTGGTTCCGGTCCTGAACTTGGCTTTTGTCACCCTGGCCTTGCTCGGCCTGGGCCGCAAGCTGTCCCTGGGCCGCTTCGCCTGTCTGACGGCGTTTTTCTGCCTGTTCCCCCAGACGCTGCTGTACCTGCCCCTGTCCTATCAGGAGGCGTTCCAATACGCCGTGGCCTTGCTGCTGGCCCTTGGCCTTAGCGGCTATCTGCTCAAGGCCGCCGCCGGCGCGGCCAGCGGCCGGGACATGGCCTGGGCCCTGGGCCTAGTCTTTCTCGCCGGCCTGTCGCGCCCGACCTGGGCGGTGCTGTTTCCGGCCCTGCTGTGGGCCCGGGCCAAACCGGGCTGGCGCGGGTTGGCCTGGTCCCTGGCCGGCGGCGGCGGGTTGCTGGCGGCGACGTACGGGGCCTTTTCCCTGTTCGCCTCGCCCTGGCACGTCGCCAGCGGCCCGGGCATGCTCCAGGCCTTGGCCCGCCTGGATTTCGGACCGCTCTTGCACCAGGCCGGCGGCAATCTGGCCAGCCTGCTCAATTTCCAGGACAATGCCGTCAACACCCTCAATCTCCTCATCATCGCCGGAGGCACGGGGCTTTTGGCCGCCGTCTCCTGCCTGGGGAAGCCCCGCCGGTTCGGCCTGGCGGCCTTTCATGTCTGCAACGTTTTCGGACCCCTGGCCCTCTATGTCGTCGCCTACAACGGCACGGGCTATCAATTGACGCGGCTGCTCTCCGCCCATTTCCTGCTGTCTTTCGCCATGTTCCTGCTTGGCGCGCCGGCCGGAGCGGCGCGCTGGGCGGCCGGGCCGATTTTGGCCGCCTGCCTGGGCATGTTGCCCATGTCACTAAAATCCTTCGTTATCTTCGTGCGTCCCGCCTATGACGACTACGCTGGCTACGCTCGCCGGATCGACGCCCTTCGCCGGGATATGGCCCCGGCGCTGCTACTGTCCAAGGACGCGCCCTCGCCCTGGCTGCGCACCCTGGCTGTTGTCTCGGGAGATGAGACCCTGCCTTCCCTGGCCGCCCCGGATTGCTACGGCGTTCAGGTTTATGTCCCGTCCAGCCTGGACGCGCCCCTTAGGGCTGGCTTCGTGCTGCTGGACGCCAAGGCCCATGCCCTGGCCGCCAAGGCCAACGCCCTGACGCACGTGGCCGACACCGCTCACGGCGCATTGTACCGCAACGACGTGGCATTCGGCTTTGCCGGGAAATGAGGGACAGGACGTGAGGGCGACGCGACAAGCTTTTTTCCTGCTGGGGTTGCTCGTCGTGGGTCTGGTCTTTCTGACCGCCTCGGGACCGGGATGGCACGAGGCGTGGTGTCTGCTGGTCCTTCCCGGCCGGAGCGCGCCGACGGCCAAGACCAGGCTCTTGGCCTGCTCCAACATTGAGCAGGACTTCGAGGCCTTCGACGCCGTGGACACGCCGGCTTCGGAGAACGGCTGGTCGGTGCTTTCACCGCGCGGCGACAAGGCGGTCGTGCGGGTGCGGCTGCGCAAGAGCACGGAGGGGGCCGTTTTCTATCCGCGTTTGCGCGGCCCCGGGGCGGTGATCGCCGTCAATGAGGCCATGGGCGACATGCGTCGGGAATTGTTCCGGATGTCCCGGACCGACGCAGGCTGGACGGCGATCGGCGAACAGCAGTCCCTGTGTTTGCGCTGCGTCGAAAACGGCTGGTCGGACGAAGAGTTCGAGGTGACCGTGGAAATCGAGCTGCAGGGACAGGGAGCGCAGCTTTGGCATAAGGATAATATAGTATTTTTTTAAAATGTCATGACCATTAAAATGATCGCTCCGCAAAACCAGCCTAAGTATTGGGGCGGCAATCTGGAAACCGTCGGATTGTTCGATCTATCCGTGACGCCGGACTCCTACGGCGAATGAGAAGGCAACCCATGCAGCATGCTCACAAATACGTCGCCGGCCTTGCGCTGTTCGTCGCTGTTCTCTCTTTCGCGGCCCAGGGTGCGTCGGCCGCAGGCGCTGGGTGGACTACCCCGCCAGCCAACACCATTTTGCAGCGAAACGGCGACGGCGTCGCCGATTTGCGCTTCGCCCTTGCGCCAGGTGGGCCCAAGACCGAGGTGACGCTGTCGCGTCCCGGGCAAAAGCCGCCGCTATTGCGGCAAACCCTGGGCAAGGGAAAGACCACGGGGACTTTTCCCAAGGTTTCCGGGGGGCTTTACGACCTGTGCGCGCGGCCCCTGGACAAGGCGGATGCCGCCAAGGATTGCCGGCGCGTCGGCGTCGGCGAAGTCTTTTTGGTGGCGGGCCAATCCAACGCCGTCAGCACCGATCTGAGCCACAAGCGCCACGCCAGCCAGACGGGCATGGTGGCCGTCAACGACTACCACGGGGATTTGGACAAGGTAAAAGCCGAGGAAGGCAAGCCCGTCGTCGACCGCCTGGTCTTTACCGGACCCGATGCCGCCATCACCGCCAATGTCTGCTGGATGCGCCTTGGCGACCTGCTCGCTGCGAAATATCAGGTTCCCGTGGCATTCGTGAACGTGGCCCGGGACGCCACCAACTCCGACTGCTGGAATCCGGCGTCAGGGGAATGCTGGCCGCTTTTCGAACAGACCCTGGCCCGGGGAACGTATCGGGCTGTTTTATGGCATCAGGGCGAATCCGATGTGATGTGGAACTTTTCCCAGGAAAAGAGCTTTGAAAACATCAAGAGCCTGATTACCGCCAGCCGCAAAATTGCGCCGGGCATCCCCTGGTTTGTCGCCCATAATTCCTTAAAAAACGAAACACCTTACGCGCAGCAGCCAGTGCGTCAGGCCCAAGCGGCCCTGGCCGCCCAGGGCCTGGCCTGCGCCGGCCCGGATACGGACGTCATCCGCGACAATCCTGACTGGGTCGGTGTGGCCGATTTCGGCGCAGAAGGGTTGACGCGCCATGGCGAGCTCTGGTTCCCTGTCGTGGATGCCTTTTTGCGGGAGGGCACGTGTCGGGGGGCGTTTGGGGAGTGAGCTTCACGTCGCCCGGCAGGCCGGCCCCTGGCTGACGACGCCCCGAACCGTTGCCGAGCGCCGCCAAAGGAGACGCCCATGGGACTGACCAACGCCACGCTTCGCTATCTCGCCGGGAAGCAGGCGGCCCTCGGATTGCGGCCGGGCGCGCGTCTGCTCGACATCGGGCTTTCCGAATTGCGTTGCCATGGCGACGCGGCGGCCCTGGCCGGATTCCTGGACGCCCTGGCCCCGGACACGGGGCGTGCGGCCGACGACCTCGCGCCGTTTCTGGAGCATTGCTATCTTGGGGACGTTTGCCGGCGTTTCGGCATCGACTATGTCTGCTACGAGGTTTGCGGCGAGCAGCCATTTACGTTTTTCGACTTCAACCGCGATAGCGTGGCCGAGGATCAGCAGGGGCGATACGATCTCATTTTCAATCTAGGCACGTCCGAACACATCCTTAATCAGTATAATTTCTTTAAATCCGTCCACGAGCTGTGCGCTGTCGGCGGCGTCATGCTGCACATCCTGCCGTTTAGCGGCTATCTGCACCATGGCTTTTTCAACTATCAGCCCAAGCTCTTTTTTCGCCTGGCCGAACACAACGGCTATGCCGTGACCGATTTCCAGGTGGCCGACGAAGACGTTGTCCAGCGCCTGGACGCCATCATCCGCGACAACGCCTCCCAGCCGGATATCGACCGCGTCGCCGCCTCCCACGCCTGTTCCCAGGCCTCCATCCACGTCGCCTTGCGCAAGGACGCCGACGTCCCCTTCGCCCCGCCAAGCGACCATGTCTTCATCGGCGTGGAACCCGGCCTTCGGGCCGGCCTGGCCATCGGCCCCGACGGGCCCCAAGCCCGCGCCCTGCTGGCCGATTTTCCGCATCTCGCCGCGCGCACGCGTTGCCTGTGGACCACCCGCGCCCCGGCCGGACCGGAAGCGGGACCGATTCCGACCCGGCCCGCGCCGCGCACCCTGGCCGAACTCCAGGCCGCCTGCTCCACCCTGGTGATCGCCGACCGTGACGATCCGGTCCTCATGGGACTGGGGCGGGCCGACATCGTGCCCTGGGTGGACGGCGACGTCCTGCGCGCCATCCTGTCCGGCCGGGCGGCCTGCCTGCCCGCCGGCGGCGAGGTGGCGGCCATGCTGGCGCGCCAGCCTGTTCTCAAGACCTGGCTTGGCCGGATCTACGACAACGATCCGGCCAAGGCCGGAACCACCCTTGAGGGAATCACGGTGCGGCAGCTGCCGGACGCCGCGACCCTGGCCGAGGAGGTCGACGTGCTGGTCGTGGCCTCCGAAGCCCACCAGCGGGCCATCATGGCCCAGCTGGAGCCGTTTCGGCGGCTGGGCGGCACGGTGTTGGCCAAGGGCCGTTTCCTGCGCCTGATGCAGGACCTGTGCGCCGAGGCCTTGCCCCGCACGTAGCCGTCGAAACTCCCGTCAGACCGGCGTCGGCCAGGCCTTGTCGATGAGGCCGTGGGCCGCCATGCCTTCCAGACATTCCCTGACCACGGCAAAGGGCGACCCGGTCTTGCGGGCGATGTCCACGGCCGACGTCTGGCCGTCGAGGCTGAACAGCACCTGCATGAGGCTCATCTTGAGCCGGGCGTAATCAAAGCCGTAGCGGGAAAAGCACAGCTCCCCCTTGAAAAGCGGCGTCGGAACATGGTCGTATTCGAGCATGTCCACGATGGCCAGGACCAGATCCCGCGAGGCCTCCAGGCTGCCCGGGACCAGACGTTCCGGGCAATCGAGGCTGGTGTGGTACTCGTTGAAGGGATACTCCGGGTGCCCCTGGGGCAGGGTCCGGCTCAAGGACGCCATGGGCACGCGTATCCCGGGAGCGTTGAACATGCGCTCGTCGTTGAGAATGACCGTGAGGAAATCCCCGACGGCGTGCTCCCGGCCGTCGTCGCGCAGGGCCAGGGCGGCGCATCGGTCCATGATCGAGTCGCCGGGGGCGGACTTCTGCAGGACGTGGCCGTGCCCCGTGCCGAGCATCTCCAGAAACAATCCCCCCCGCATGGTCGGAATCAAGGCCTCGTTGTGGCTGAGATAGGCCGCCGAGCCGATGGTTTCCGGCAGGATCACCAGCCGGTAGGTGTAGCGGCGGCGCGGCAGCCGGGCCAGGCGGCGCATGACGTCGATGCCGACCGCCACCCCCGAGAGGTCGTCGTTGACCATGGCCGGATGGCACAGGTGGGCGCAGAAAACGAAGCAGTCGTCGCTTTGGCCGGGCAGCACGGCCTCGCCCACCTTGAGGGTTCCCGGCGAGAAGGCGGCGTCGATGACCACGCGGTAGCGCGCCTCGGCCAGGGAGTCCTTGAGCGCCTGGGTGCAGCACAGGCCCCAGTCCCGGGTATAGTAGAAAAACCGGAACGGCACCGCGTCGGGCAACCGGGGATGGACATGGAGCCGGGGCAGGAGTTCCTCGCGCGTGATTTCCCCGCGAAAGGGCGTGGAATAGGACGCGACGTGCAGGGGATTGTCCCGGCTGGTCAGCAGCACCCGGCCGTCCAGGGTCTCCAGCCGGGCCTCGCGGCAATGCCATTTCTCGGGCACGGTCCAGGTGAAGCAGGGCGTGCCGGTGGGATACTCGTGGATGGTCATGGGCAGCTGGCCGGCCAGGGCGCGCAGGGCGTCGTCGTAGCCCTCGGACACCAGGTCGCGGGGCAACCGCCACAGGGCCTCGATCATTTGGATCATGGACGCGTTTGGGGGCAGCGTGGGCGGCGTTATCGTGTCGGCCATGGATTGGACGGTCCTTTGGATGCCGCCCTAGGCGAGCAGGCGGTTGATGCGGGCGGCCAGGGCGGCGCTAAAGGCGGCCGGGCCGGGCTGGGGGGCGTACACGAAGGCATGGGCCCCGAAATAGCGGCTCAAGGGATCGGTGTTGTCGCGCAGCCAGCGGGCGCAGGCCCGGTCGTCGGGTTCGCCTGGGGCGTGGGTCGCGGTTTCGGCCTCGGACGGCGTAAGTTCGACAAAGGCCAGCTCGCCGGTGTCGCCGACCAGGGCGTAACGGCCAAGGCCGCCGTCGGTTGCGGCATAGGGCAGATCCACGTCCAGGCCGACAAGGCTCCGGAGGTTCTCGGCCAGGGGGGCTAACAGCAGGGGGGTGCGGGAAAACACGTGGGCGATAAGCGCCCCGCCGGCGCCCTCGGCGTAATAGGTGTTGGGCACATGGGGCAGGTCGGTCCGGCGCAGGTAGTTCACCTGGCTTTGGTGCAACAGCGGCAGGGCCTGGGCCATGAGCTCGGCGGCGGAGATCTCGATGCGGTTGCCCCGGATGTGGCGGGCGGCGACGCGGGCCATGAGCTCGTCGTGCCGGAACCGGGTGGAGTGGAAAAACACCGTGTCGCAGCCGTCCAGGACATAGTCCAGGGCGCGTTCCAAGAAACGGTCGGAAAACAGGAAATCGCCCAGGGTCAGGAAGGTGAAGCGGCCTTCCTCCCTGGAGCGCCGCAGGGCGTCGGCCTGGTACAGCGACATGGAGCCGTACTTGCCGGCCTCGAATCCCGGAGCGGCGGCCACCTCCTCGACGGCGACGATTTCCGCCGGGACCAGGGAGGCCAGCTCCCGCCAGGCGGGGTAGGCCTCGACGCGGCCTCGGTCGGCGCGGCGGGTGTAGAGCGTAAAGCACACGTCGTGGCGGGCGGCGGCCTGGGGGATGTTGCCCGAGGCCAGCAAGGAGGGCACGGTGGCCCCCATGAACAGGTCGAGATAGGGCGCTCCCCACACCGGCGCGGTGATGCGCAGCTTGACGGCGTCGCGCTTTTCCAGCGGCGGCGAGACGCGCCGGCGCCGCCATTTGGCCAACACGGCCGGCCGGTCGTCCGGGGCAAGGGGGCCGTCGGCACT
The DNA here is from genome assembly GCF_004135975.1 of Solidesulfovibrio carbinolicus. NCBI lineage: Bacteria > Pseudomonadati > Thermodesulfobacteriota > Desulfovibrionia > Desulfovibrionales > Desulfovibrionaceae > Solidesulfovibrio > Solidesulfovibrio carbinolicus. The sequence goes on from NZ_CP026539.1 coordinate 77,501, forward strand.
TGCGCCAAGGGCCAGGGCCTGGCGGGACGTCCGGGCCGCGCCGTCGGCGTCGCCGGCCAACAGCAGCAGCTCGGCCGCCTTTGCCCGGGTGCGGGGGCAACAGGGATATTCGTCCAGGGCCGGCAGGAAGGCCGCCGCCGCACCGGCGTGGTCCCCGGCCTGGACGAGCAGGCAGGCCGCCGCGTCCCTGGCCACGACAAAAAACGGAAAAGCCTCGGCCAGGGCCAGCAGGGCCGGCGCGCGCTGGCCGTCCGGCGCTTCCAGGCACTGGCGCAGACGAGATTCCAGATGCTGCCCGAGGGAGCGGCCTTCGGCGGCGACAACAGCGTCCCAGGCGGCGGCCAACGGTCCGGGCGGCGGCGATTTGGCCTCGTGGGCCCGGGCGATGGCCCGGCGCAGCCTGTCCCGCATGGCCCGGGCCAGGGCGGCGACTTCCGGCGGTCCGGCCACGGGCCGGGAGAGCTGCAGATAGAGTTTGTAGGGATAGTCGGGGGCTTCGTCCAGGTAGCGCCACGGATCGTAGAGGCTCAGCAACGGCAGGCCGGGCGCGAGGGCGGCCACGGTTTCGGCCACGTCCACGAGGTAGGTCGGCGGAACCGTGTTGACCAGGCAGTCCAGGGGGCCGGCCGTGGCCAGAGCCTCGGGCGGCAGCACGGTCCGTCCCGGCGTCTGGCCCGCCACGACGTCGTGGCGCTGGTCGAAGCAGGCGGCCGCGTCCAGGTCCGCCTCCCGGTCCAGCCGGGCGATCAGGGCCAGGCCCGCCTCGCCCAGGCCGTAGACGCCGATCCGGCGATAGCCCTGGGCACGGCAGTGGTCCACCACGGCGTCGAGCTGCTCTGCCGTGACGCGCACGGCCCTGTCGTAAGGAAAATGGAAATGGTGCAACAGCATGGAGACTCCGCCCGGCTCACTGCTCGGGGCAGCCGTAAAGGCCGATGGTGCCGGCCGTGACCTTGCCCTGGAGCACGAAGCGGTAATGCTGCTTGTCGTGGCGGGCCAGCCGGTCGCAGACCGCGTCGCCGCGCCGCAGCAGGTCGTGGCGCGCGCCGTCCCATTGGCCGGGGCCGATCTGCTCCGCCTCATGGATCAGGGCCGAAAATTCCTGTTCCAGGCCGAGGGGGGCGAGCCGGTTCATGTACCAGTGGCCGATGTCGTAGAATTTTTCCAAAAAGGCATATTCGGCCGGGGGAAAACGCAGCTTGGTGACCCAGCGGTCCTGGAATTCAACCGACCCGCTGCCGTCAAACAGGTCGTGTTCCTCGCAAAAGGCGTACATGGCGCTGCCCGGGTAGGGGGTGAAGACGTTGGCCTTGACCCGGTCGGCCAGCACCTGGGCGTTCAGGGCCAGGGTCTGGAGCATTTCGTCCAGGGTTTCCGTGGGCATGCCGAGCATGTTGAGGGTCCACACGCCCAGGCGGTAGCCCGTGGCCGCCAGCAGTTCGAGCTTGGCCCGGGACTGGGCCACGTTGGCCTTGCGGCGCAGCAGCTTGAGAATCCTGTCGCTGCCGCTTTCCAGCCCGACGACCACGCGCAGACAGCGGGACTGCCGCAGCCGCAGGGCCACCTCCTCATCCATGTGCAGCAGATGGGTCTGGATGGAGTAGCCCACGTGCCCCGGAACCCGTGTCTCGAAGGCGTCGCAAAAACGCAGGGTGCGCTCCCGGTTGAGGCAAAACAGATCGTCCATGAAATTGATCACCGTCACCCCGTAGCGCTCGGCCAGGGCGTTGATCTCGTCGATCATGTCGTCCACGCCGCGCATCCGCAGGTAGCCCAGCTTGGACTGGGGCAGGCCGATGTGGCGGGAATAGCGTTCCCGGAAAAGGGGGGTGTGGCAGTAGCTGCACGAATAGGGGCAGCCCCGGGAGGAAATGGCCCGCAGCCAGCCGTCCTTGGTGGTCTTTTCGAGAAACTCGGGTCCGAAAAGTTCGTAGTCGGTGTGCGCCAGCCCGTCCAGGTCCTGCACCAGGGGGTTTAGGCGGTTGCGCACCTCCCGGCCGTCGCGCCTGGACCAGATGCCCGGAACGCCGGCCGGGTCCCGGCCCGAGGCCAGGGCGTCGACAAAGGCGGGCATGGAGATCTCGCCCTCGCCCACGGCGACGTAGTCGAACAGCCCGCTGGCCAGGGTTTCGTCGGGATACAGGGTGGGATGGGCCCCGCCGCACACCGAAGGCACATCCAGGGCCGCCCGCAGACGTTCGGCGATGAGGCCGATATAGGGGAAGGACGGCGAGGAAAACGAATAGGCCAGCAGGTCCGGGCCAAAGGCGGCGGCCTGCTCGGCAATCCCGGCCAGGGCCTCTTCGGTCAGTTCCTCATGAACGTGCAGGCCGCGGGTCTCGTGCCCCTCGCGGCGCAGCAAGGCGGAGAGCAACCCCGGCCCGAGGGGATAGCTCGGCGGCGCGGCCGGGATCTCATAGAAGACAAAGAGGATTTTCATGCAGACATCCTTGTCGGCCGGGGCCGGGGGCGCGGCGGCGTCTCGTGCCGCTTCCACGAACGGCTCAGGGGACAATTCGCGGACAACAGCCTAAGTCCTGTAAATTTCTTGAAAAAAACTCGGACTTTCTAAGGGGCGCGACACTAGCCGGCGGCGGCGACTTTTTTGGTGTCGTCCATGCTGAGGGCTGAGGTGAAATTCTTAAACACCAGGCCGCTCAGGCCAAATCCGGCGTCGCTGATCCTGCCCAAAAACGCCTCGTAGAGCCGGGCATAGCGCTGCTTGATCTCGGCGTATTCGACCACGAACAACTGGTGGAACAGGGCGTTTAAGGCTTCGTCGGAGTCGCCCCGGGCCACGCCGTCGAGCACGGCCAGGAAATGGCGGTAATTGCGCTCGCCCAGATCGTGCTCGTACTGGTTGAAGCTGGCCTTGAAGGCCTGGAACTCCTCCCGGAAGGCGTCGAGCACCGCCCGGTTCATGGGATTGGTCATGCGGGCGACGAGGTTGCCGATGTTGATTTGCAGGGAATCCATTTCCAGGACGTGGGGATAGCGGGCGAACATGTTTTCCCACAGCAGGGAGACCCGGCGGCCGACGGGGTCTTCGATGACGTAGGTGGGCTGTTCCCAGTAGTTTTTCGCCTCGATCACCTTTCCCTCGCTTTTGAGGCGATGGTAGAGCTTGGAGGCCCGCACCAGCATGAGCACGTTGGTGAGGGAGCGCACGCTGCAGGCCAGGCCGCATTTGCGGAGAAACTCGATGTTGGCGCGCAGGGTCTCCCCGGTGGAGTACGGGCCGAACATGATAAAGCCCACCAGGACATAGAACAGGCCCATGTCCTTGAGCATGAGGGCGGTTCGGTAGTTGTCCTCGGCGCTGGCGTGCTTTTCGTAGATGGCCAGCTCCTGGTCCGAGCCGGCTTCCGCGCCGATGATGACCACGTCGATGCCCGCCTGCTTGTACAGGCGCAAAAGCGCCATGTCCTGCTCGGTCTTCATGGTTTCGCAGCGCATGTAGACCTTGGCGGAGATCTTAAGCTTGCGCCTGATGATTTCCTGGCAAATCGCCCTGGCCCGCCGCTTGCCCGCTTCGCCCGGGTCCTCGAAGGAACTGTCGGAAAAATTGAACAGCCTGGCCTTGTAGTCGCGCGCCAGCAGTTCCAGCTCGTCCACCACATGGCCCGGGGAACGGCCCCGCCAGCGTTTGCCCTTGTACATGCGCGAATACAGGTTGACGCAGCAAAAGCTGCATTTGCCGATGCAGCCGCGCGAAGTGATGACCCGCACGCTTTCGCGCAGTCCGCCGTCCACCGGATCTTTTTGCCCTTGCTCCAGGAAGTCCCGGGCCGGAAACGGCAGGGCGTCGAGATCCTCGCAGGGCTTGCGGAAGGGATTGGTCTGCACGCCGCCGTGCCCGTCGCGCCAGGCCAGGCCCTGGATGCCGGCAAAATCCGTCTCGCCCCGGTCCAGGGCCTCCAGGAATTCCAGGGTGGTGTATTCGCCCTCGCCGATGACGATGGCGTCGATGGCGGACTCGCTGGCCAGGATGTCCTCGTAGAGCATGGACAAAAATGGGCCGCCGGCCAGCACGCGGGCCTCGGGCCGGCGGGCCTTGACGGCGGCGGCCACCTGCCGCACGGCGGCGAAATTGACCATGGTCAGCTGGAAGCCGTAGACGTCGGCCTCCACGGCGGCGGCCCGGTCGATCTGCTCCTGGCCCCGGCTGGCGAAGCATTGGTGGATGGACGCCTGGCGTCCCTTCTGGCGCAGGAAGGCGGCGAGGCTGCAAATGCCCAGCGGCACTTCCTGTTCGTATTGGTAGTCTCCATCCATGACGACGTTTATCAGGGCAAGGTTCATGCGGTCTCCGGTCATGCTGGCGAAACCCTCGGGCGCGGGTTCAGATGAAATTCACGTGGGCGTTGGGATGGCGCAGTTCCCACAGGTAATCGTTGATCTTGTCCATCCGGCAATTGACCCGGCAGGCGGCCGGATCAAGGCTCTCGGCGCACCAGCCCAGGGAGGCGGCGCGTTTTTCACCGGTCCAGATGGCCTCGAAGGTTTCCTCGAAAATGTTGCCGTAGCGGAAGCGCTCGTCCCCCAGGTAGACGCTGCATCCCCAGACGTTGCCCCGGGAATCGATGTAGGACCAGAACGGCAGGGCGCGGCAACGGTCGTAGCGGCGGCGCTTGGCGTCCCAGGCGCGCATGGCGTCGAGGCGGAAGACCACGGAAAAGGCGTCGGTGGCGTAGGCGTTCACTTCCTCGGCCAGGGCGGCGTATTGGCCGTAGACGATGTCCTTGTAGGCGGCCTGTTCGCCCTGGGGATGCTGGGAATAGGGCTTGACCACCAGGTAGTCCAGGCCCAGATCCCGGCAGCGGCCGGCCAGGGACGGGATTTCCGCCGCGTTTTCCGGCAGCAGCAGGATCTGCGCGCCCAGGGTGCAGGCCGCGCCCTGGCGGGCCCGGATGGCCACGGCGGCCTCCAGGTTGCCCATGACCGTGTCGAAATCCCGGGCCTTGGTCCCGTGGACGGCGGCGTAGGTCTCGGGGCTGCCCGCGTTGAGGCTGACCTTGATCCAGCTCGTGTCCCCGAGGATGGCCTCGCTGACGGCGGGCTTCATGAGCACGGCGTTGGTGGTGATGGCGCAGTCGATGCCGGCTTGCTTGGTCTGGCGGACGATGTCGGCCATGCGCCGGTGCATGAACGGCTCGCCCTCGCCGGCGTACATGATGCTTTTGACGCCAAGACGCCCCATCTCGGCCAGGCGTTGGCCCAGGATATCGGCGTCCATGAAGTCCGGGCGGTAGCCGGCGAAGTCCAGCCCGCAAAACCGGCAGCGGTGGTTGCAGGCCCCGGCCGGGCTCAGTTCCATGTACAGGGGATAGATGGCCTCGCCTTCGAGCCAGTCGGCGACGCGGCGGGGGTGCAGCAAGAGCTTGTGGGAGTCTATCCGGAATGCATCGCGCGCCATTGGGCCCTGTCCTGGCTAGAAGGTGCTTTTCGTCGAAACGGAATCCATCCAGTAGTGGAGAATGCAGGCGTGGCCCGTTTCCGCCATGCCGTAGTTGTTGGCCGGAATCCAGAAATTGAGGTCGCCCAGGGCGCGGATGGCGTTGTCCGGCCCCATGGCCGAGATGGTGACCACGGCGGCCCCGATCTCGTTGGCGTACCGGCAGGCGTTGACCACGTTGGGCGAGTTGCCCGAGCTGCTGATGGCCACCAGCATGTCCCCGGCCACCAGACGCGAGCGCAGCGGCTCCACGAAGACCTGGTCAAAGGACACGTCGTTGGCCACGGCGGTGAGCAGGGCCAGGTCGGTGAACACCTGGGTATGGACCTGGGCGTTCTTGGCCAGGTCGGCGGCGAAATGGCTGGCCATGGAGGCGCTGGCCCCGTTGCCGACCAGATAGATCACCCGGCCGGCCCGGCGCAGGTTCACGGTCACGTCGCGCCAGTGGGCAAAGGCCGCGTCGCCGGCCAGGGGCCTGGCCGCCGCGCCGGTGACCTCCAGAGCGCCCAGGCAGGCCTGGAGGGAGTCGGTATGCTGCCGCCACATGGCCGCGTCAGCCGCCGTTGAGGGCAGTCCACAGTTGGGGGATGGTTTGGGCATGCAGTCCTCGTACATAATAACTCCTCCCGCCGTCGGCTACGGTTCTGACCAACATGGTCTTCCACGGCCTGAAATAGTAGGCGGCGCTGGTGCGCGGGGCTTCCACGCCGAAGTCTTCCGGAAGCTCGTGCATGTCGCACACAAGGGTGGTGAAGCGGCGGATGCCCTGGCCGTCGCCCCGGGCCTGGTCGGCGTTGCGCGCCATGGCCAGGGCCTTGAGGTACACTTCCGGGGCCATGACGGCGCTGCCGAAATTCATGACCGCCCCGTGCTCCAGGCGTTGGACGGCGTGGGCGAAAATCAGGAAATCGTCGTAGCTGGCCCGGCCCAGGGCGGCCCCGTCGCAGTTGGGGTGCTCGTGGACGATGTCGTAGCCGATGCCGACATGGACGGTGACCGGAATGTCCAGGGCGTAGGCCCGGGCGAAAAGGCTCAGGTCGGCGTGGGGCAGGCCGCTTTCCAGGATGTGCCGCCCGACGGCCTCGCCGAAGCCCAGGCCGTCGGCCACGCCCTGGGCCACGATGTCGTTGAGGCGTCCCGTCTCGCGCCACAGGCCGAACTGGCCCTGGGCGATGTACGTGGCCACGCATTCGGTGGTGCGCCCGGCCAGGGCGAATTCGAAGTCATGGATGGCGCAGGCCCCGTTGACCGCGACGCAGTCGACGTAGCCCTGCTCCATCAGATCGAACAGGTAACGCTGCATGCCCGAGCGCAGCACGTGGGCCCCGAGCATGAGGATGCGGGCCGCGCCGCGCCGCCGGGCCTCGCCAAGCGCCTCGGCCACACGTTCAAAGGCGGGATGCACGCATTCGCTGGCCGTGGGCGCGGCGACGACATCGACCCCAAGCAGGCTGCGGCGCTCCGAAAGGGGCAAAAGACGCAGGGCGTCGCGGTCAAATCGCGAGTACTTGCTGGGCATGGCGGCAACCTATTTCATGGTGGCGGTGATGTATTTTTTCATGGACCTGCGGTCCACGAACTTGTCGTTGCCCAGGATGCGCACGGCCAGGGAGCCGGCGACATTGCCGAAAAAGGCCACAAGCTCCTCGTGCACGTCCATGAAGCAGGCCATGGCGGCCACGGAGAACAAGGCGTCCCCGGCCCCGACCCGGTCCACCACGGTGGAGGAAAATGACGGCACCCGGACGAACTCCCGCTGGGGCGTCCACAGCGAACAGCCCCGCGCCCCCTGGGTGACCAGGGCGGCCCGCACGCCCAGCCGGCCGCCGACCTCGACCAGCAGCGGGCGCACCTCGCTGACCTGGTCGCGGGTTTCCAGGCGCAGCTCGTGCTCGGCCAGGGCGAAAAAATCCGCCCGCGGATAGCGCCCGATGGTGTTGAACCCCCGGTTGCCGGCGTTGGCCTGGGTGTTGACGGCCAGAAACGGGGCCTGGGCGGCCAGCGCCTCGACCATGGCCGAGGACACCATGCCGTGGCCGAAATCCGCGACAATGACCATGTCGTAGCCGGCCAGAAGCTGGCGCAGCCTGTCGCACAGGGCCGCGTCGAGCTCGGCCGGCAGCGGGTCGTCCTTCATGACGTAGATTTCCAGCACCTTGTTGAGGGAACCTTCGTCAATAAATCGACGCTTGAGGGTCGTGGGGGCCTGGGGGCGGGTGAAAAAATGCGGCGTCACGTTGGGGCGCAGGCGGTCCCGGATGAAGCCCTCGTGCCGCTGGGTCTCGCCGAGCATGGTCAAAAGCCCCACCTCGCCGGCAAATCCGGCCACATGGTTGGCCACGGCCAGGGCCCCGCCGGCGTACAGGTCATGGGACAGGTACTTGAGCGCCAGGATGGGGTCCTTGGACGATTTCCCCAGGGCGGCGGTGATCTGGTATTCGTCCAAAATGGTGTCGCCGACCACCAGCACCTTGAGATCGCGCATGGCCTCAAGCTTGCCCAGCAGCTCGGCCAGGGGGTAGCGCTTGCGGAACATCCGCAGGTATTCGTCCATCTCCTCGCCGTATTTGGCGATGTATTTGTTGATGAGGTTGGAGGAGCTGAACACGATGTCCGAGGTGAAGACGAGCTCGGCGCCGATTTCGCGCACCACCTCGGCCTCGGGGCCGATCTTGCCGGCCGGGTCCGAGGCCACGTCCTTGAATTCGTCGCCCTTGGCGTAGACCGCCGGCCGGATGATCCGCAGGGTCTGTTCGGCCGTGGGCCATTCGTTGACGGCGACATAGTCGGTCTCGCCAAGCGACGCCAGCGCCTCGGCGCGCAGGGATTCCGTGAAGGCCGGCCGGTCCGGCCCCTTGTCCACGAACCGGTCCGGGGTGAGGCTGACCATGAGCACGTCGCCGTGCTCCTTGGCCTGGGTGAGGTAGCGGATGTGGCCGATGTGCAGCAGGTCGAACACGCCGTGGCACAGCACCACCCGCTTGCCCTGTTTGCGCAAGGACGCCGCGATCTCTCCCAGCTCCGCGATGGTTTTGATCTTTCTTTCGACAGCGGACATCCTCAATCTCCTTGTTGCGCCGCCCGCGTCCTGCGGGCGGCCTTCAGGTCCAAAGCTGGCGCACGCACGGCAGCGGCCGCAGCCCGTCAACGGGATCGGCCCGCCATTGCCTGTCCGCCGCTTCCGCCGCGACCGGGGCCTTGACGCCGTCCCCGTCGGCCAGACAGCCCAGGCGCACGGCCCGGATCATGGCCTCGGCCTGCCGGGGCAGCCAGCAGTGCCCGGCGGCGTATTCGGCCCCGGCGGCGTCCAGGTCGAGATGAAATTCCACAAGGCTTGCGCCGAAGCGGTGGACGGCGCGGTGCACCACGCCTTCCTCCACGGTATGGTCGGACCAGCCGGCCGGACAGCCAAAGGCCTCGCGCAGGGTCGCGATGGCGGCAAGATTGGCCTGCCGCGCCGGGGCGGGATAGCCCGACACGCAGTGCAGCAGGGACAGGTCGTCGCAACCGGCGTCGCGCAGGGCGGCGACCGCCCGGCCGACCTCTTCCAGGTCGGCCATGCCCGTGGACAGCACCACCGGTTTGCCTGTCGCGGCGCAGCGCCGCAGCAGGTCCGTCCAGAGCAGTTCGTAGGACGCGACCTTGAGGGCCTGCACATGGCCGGCCAGCAGGTCCACGGCCTCCAGGTAAAAGGGCGTGCACCAAAAAGCGACGCCATGGTTTTGACAGCAGGCCGCGATGTCGGGAATAAACGATTCCGGCAGCTCCCACTCCCGACGGCGGCGGTGCTCGGGGCTGCGCGACAGAATTTCCGGCGCGAACAAGGCATCAATTTTAAACAATTGAAACTTGACGGCGTCGCAGCCGATGGCGGCGGCCGTCTCGATAAACGCCACGCAGCGCTTGAAGTCGCGCGCGTGGTTGCTGGATACTTCCGCGATAAACATCGGCGTCGGCATGGCGCCTCTCCAGGTCCGGCCGGATTGTTGGGGCCCGGGGCAAACCGCCCCGGCCGGCCCGCCAGGCTGCCCGGCGTGTCGGCCGCTACGCAACATGCATAACGAATGCCACTTTTTTACGCGGATCGGATATTGCATAGGCAGGCCAGGCAGGCCCGCACAACCACCGGCAGGGAGCCCTTTGCCATGCAAATCGCCATCATCCCCGCGCGCGGCGGCAGCAAACGCATCCCGCGCAAGTCCATACGCCCCTTTTTGGGCAAGCCCCTGATCGCTTATGCCATAGAGGCCTGTCTGCAAAGCGGGCTTTTCGACCATGTGCTCGTCAGCACCGACAGCGAGGAGTTCGCCGCCGTGGCCCGCGAGCACGGGGCCGAAACGCCCTTTCTGCGGCCGGCCGAGCTGGCCGGGGATTACGTGGCCACGGCCCCGGTGGTGGACCACGCCCTGGATTGGGCCACCCGCCACTGGGGCCGGCCGGACCGGTTCTGCCAGCTCTACGCCAACCCCTTTGTCACGGCGGAAAACCTCGCCGGCGGCCAGGCGCTGCTGCGCCGGGAACGGGCCAACGTGGTCCTGGCCGTCACGACTTTCGCCTACCCGATCCTGCGCGCCCTGGCCTTGGACGAAGCCGGCGGCGTGGGCTACGCCTTTCCCGAATACCGGGAAAGCCGGTCCCAGGATCTGCCGACGTTCTACCATGACGCGGCCCAATTCTACTGGCACGAACTCGCGGACATTCCGCCCGACCGGACAAAGCCCCGCAACCTCCCCTACGTCGTGCCCCGCCACATGGCCGTGGACATCGACACCGAAGAGGACTGGACCATTGCCGAACGGCTCTTCCAGGCTTTCCGCCAGCCCTGACGCGGCGGCCCCCCCCGGCCCCGAGGTCGCCTTTTTCTGCGAAGGCTCCCGGGCCCTGGGCCTTGGCCACGTGGAACGCTGCCTGGCCGTGGCCCGGGCCCTTCGCGACGGCCATGGCGCGGCCTGCCGGTTCGTGTTCCGGGGGGACGACGACGTCCTGCCCAGGCTGGGGGAATTTGCCGTGACGCGCCTGGAACGGGCGGACGATTTTTCCCGCTGGAACCCGGACCGCGCCCCGGCGGCGGCGGTTTTGGACCTGCGCCACGACCTGGACCCGGCTTTTTTCGACCGGCTGCGGGCCCGGGGCGTCTTTTTGGCCGCCCTCGACGATCCCACGGCCAACAGGTTACGTTGCGACCTGGTTTTTTATCCGCCCGTGCCCCAAACCCAAGCCCTGGACTGGGCAGGATTTTCCGGGATCGTGCTGCGCGGCTGGGAATATGTTCCCCTGCGCCGTGAGTTTGCCCGCCCCAAGGACCCCGCGCCGACGGCCGAACCCGATCCGGGGCGGCCCAGGCTGCTCGTGGCCATGGGCGGCAGCGATCCCTGCGGCCTGGCCGGGCGCGTGCTGCGCGTGCTTGGGCCGCTGTCCCAGCCCCGGCAAACCACCGTGGTGGCCGGGGCCCTGGACGCCCGGGCCGGGGAGCTGGCCGCCCTGGCCGGGCCAGACGTCGTGGTGCGCCGCGATGTGCGCGACATGGCCGGGCTCATGCGGGCCAGCGACCTGGCCGTGGCCGCCTTCGGCATGACCGCCTACGAACTGGCGGCCTGCCGCGTCCCGCAACTATTGCTGTGTCTGACCGACGACCACGCCCTGTCCGCCTCGGCCCTGGACCGGGCCGGCGCGGCCGTGTCCCTGGGCCGCCACGACACGGTCACGGACCGGGAGATCGCCGCCGCCCTGGAAGCGCTGCTCGGCCGGCCCGACCTGCGGGCGCGGCTGCGCGAAAACGCGGCGGCGCTGGGGCTTGGCGACGGCGCGGCCAACATCGCCGCCGCCCTGACGCGGCATCTGGAGAACGGGTGTGACAAACGACCCTGACGCGCCCCGGCGCTGGAACGGCCACCACGGCCCGGTGCTGCACAGCCGGGACGGCTTCGACGTCATCGACTGCGCCGCCTGCGGCTTCCGCCATGTCGTGCCCATTCCCGACGAGGACGCCCTGCGCGACATTTACAAGCACGACTACCACGTCAAGGACAAGCCGCTCATGCTCCAGCACCAGCTGGAGGACCGGGAATGGCTGGAGGCCACGGGCGACGCCCGGCTGGCCGTGCTGGAACGGCTGCTGGGCCGGGTCGGCTCGCTGCTGGACGTGGGCGCGGGCAACGGGTTTTTCCTGGCCCGGGCCAAGGCGCTGGGCTGGGCCGCCCGGGGCGTCGAGCCCTCGGACAAGGCCGCCGCCCACGCCAGATCCCTGGGGCTGGCGGTGGACTGCGAGACCTTCGGCCCGGCCTGCGCGGCCCGGCTTGGCCGGTTCGACGTGGTCCATCTGGGCGAGGTGCTGGAGCATCTGCCCGACCCCGCCGGCATGTTGCGCCTGTGCGGCACGGCCCTTAATCCCGGTGGATTGCTGGCCGTCAGCGTCCCCAACGACTACACCGCCGTCCAGCGCGTCCTGCACCAGGATCTGGGCGTTCGCCCCTGGTGGGTGGCCCCGCCGCACCACCTGAACTATTTCGACCGCGACAGCCTTGAGGGACTGTTTCGCCGCACGGGATTTGCGCCCTGCCACGCCGCTGTTTCCTTTCCCATGGAACTCTTTTTGCTCATGGGCAAAAATTATCTGGACGATCCGGCCCTGGGCAGGGAATGTCACGCCATGCGCAAAGCCCTGGAGCTGGCGCTTCTTGGCAGCGGCAACAGCCGCCTTCTTGAGGCCCTGCACGAAGGTTTCGCCAGGGCCGGAATGGGCCGCACGCTCCTTGTGGTCGGCCGCAAACAACAACAGGACGCGCCATGAACAGACTGCAAGGAAAGATCGCCCTGGTGACCGGCGGCGGACGCGGCATCGGCCGGGCCGTCAGCCTGGCCCTGGCCGGCCAGGGCGCCGCGGTGATCCTCTCCTGGGTCGCCGACCCGGCCCGGGCCGAGGCCACGGCGGCCGACATCGCCGCCCGGGGCGGCCAGGCCCGGACCCTGCCCCTTGACGTCGTCGATCCCGCCTCCATCGACGCCGCCGCCGCCGACATCGCCGCCCGGGAAGGCCGGCTGGACATCCTGGTCAACAACGCCGGCATCAACCATCCCAACGATTTCGACCGCATCACCCCCGAGGAATGGGACGCCGTCATGGCCGTCAACCTCAGGGGGCCGTTTTTGTGCACCCAGCGCTGCCTGGGCCTTTTGCGCCAAAGCGCCGGGGCCAGCGTGGTGAACATCGGCTCGGTCAGCGGCCAGTACGGCGGCCCCCGTACGGCCCATTACGCGGCCAGCAAGGCCGGACTGATCTCCCTGGGCCAGGTGACGGCCCGGTTCGGGGCCCAGTGGGGCATCCGCTGCAACACCGTGGCCGCCGGCGTCATCGCCTCGGACATGGGCGAGGCGGGCCTGCAAAGCCCGGTGGTGCAAAAGGCCGTGGAAAACGTGCTGGCCAAGCGCCTGGGAACCCCGCAGGAAGTGGCCGACGCCGTGGTGTTCCTGGCCTCGGACGAGGCCGCCTACATTACGGCCCAGACCATCAACGTCAACGGCGGCCTCTACTTCTAGGCCCGCCGCAACAGGACAACGCGCCCATGAATCCCGACCTGCTTGCGCGCCTGCGGCGGTTTGCCGCCGAGCTGCGCGCCTCCATCATCGTCATGAACTGCCACGCCGGCTCCGGCCATCCCGGCGGCTCGCTGTCCTGCGTGGAGATCGTTTCCTGGCTGTTCGACCAGGAAATGCGCTTTTCTCCCGAAAACATGGCCGATCCGGACCGGGACCGCTTCATCCTGTCCAAGGGCCACTCCTGCCTGGCGCTCTACGCGGCCCTGGCCGAAAAAGGCTTTTTTTCCAAGGACGCCTTCCGCAGCCTGCGCCACGTGGACGGCATGCTCCAGGGCCACCCCGACCGGCTCAAGACCCCGGGCGTGGAATTCAATTCCGGCTCCCTGGGCCAGGGCTTTTCCTTTGCCCTGGGCTGCGCCCTGGGGGCCAAGCGGGCCGGCCGGCGCAGCCGCGCCTACGCCTTGCTCGGCGACGGCGAACTGGGCGAGGGGCAAGTCTGGGAAGCCTGCATGTTCGCCGCCCACCACGCCCTGGACAACCTCGTGGCCGTGGTGGACTACAACAAATTCCAAAGCGACGACCTGTGCACCCGGATCACCGCCCTGGAGCCCCTGGCCGCCAAGTTCGCCGCCTTTGGCTGGCATGTGCTGGAAATCGACGGCCACGACTTTCGGGAGATCGCCAACGCCTTTGCCCGGGCCCGGGCCATGGCGGGGCGGCCCACGGTCATCATCGCCCACACGGTCAAGGGCAAGGGGGTGTCGTTCATGGAAGGCGTGCCCAAATGGCACGGCAGCCTGTGTCCCAGCGGCGAGGAGCGGGCCTGCGCCCTGCGCGAATGCGGCCTGACGGAGGCGTTGTGATGGAAAACATGCGCGACGCCTTCGGCAAGGCCCTGACCCGGCTGGCCGGCCAACGCGACGATTTCGTGGTGCTCGACGCCGACGTGGCCGGCGGCACCGGAACCCACCATTTCCGCGCCGCCTATCCCGACCGGTTCATCCAGTGCGCCATCGCCGAGCAGAACATGTTTTCCATGGCCGCCGGCCTGGCCTCCACCGGCGTCATCCCCATCGTGACCTGCTATGGCGTGTTCGCCTCCATGCGCGCCCTGGAACAGGCCCGCAACTCCATCGCCTATCCCGGCTTCAAGGTCATCATCGCCGCCAGCCACCTGGGGCTCGACGTCGGCCCCGACGGGGCCACCCACCAGGCCCTGGAGGACATCGCCATCTACCGGGCCGTGCCCGGCATCCAGGTCGTGTCCCCGGCCGACCCCCACGAGCTGGCTTCGGTCCTGCCTCGCCTGCTCGACGGCGATTCCCCGGTCTACCTGCGCACCGGCCGCAGCCCCCTGCCCGACGTTTTCGCCCCGGACACGGCCTTTGACCACGGCCGGGCCCAGGTGCTCCACGAAGGCCGCGACACCGCCATCCTGGCCGTGGGCGTCATGGTTCACCGGGCCGTTGCGGCCGCCAGGCGCCTTCAAGACGAAGGCGTCGGCTGCCGGGTGCTCAACATGTCCTGGCTTAAGCCCATGGACGAGGCCGCCGTGCTGGCCGCCGCCCGGGAGACCGGGGCGCTGGTCACCTGCGAGGACCACAACAAATACGGCGGCCTGGGCGGAGCGGTGGCGGAAATCGTCGGCGAGGGCCATCCCGTGCCCCTGCGGCGGGTGGCCATCCAGGACGTCTACGGCGAATCCGGCGACCCGGACGACCTGGCCGCCAAGTACGGCCTGACCACCGACCACATCATGGCCGCCGTGCGCGCGGTCCTGCGGCGCAAGGGCTGAGATGGAGGGCTTGGTCGTTGTGGTGCAGGCCGCCTCCCGGGCCTGGAGCGGCGCGCCGGACTGGTGCCTCAACGAGGTGGACGGCCGGCCGGTGGTGGCCCTGACCGTGGCCCGGGTCCTGGAGCATTTCCCCGGGGCGGCGGTGCGCGTCGCCGCCCCGGCCTTCGACGCCGGCGGCCGGCTCGACGACCTGCCGGCCCTGTTTCCCGGGGCCGACCTGGGCGTGGTCTACGGCCATGACGCCAGCCCCTTGCGGCGCATGCTGGCCGTCCTTTCCGGCCGGCCCGAGGACGCCTTGTGCCTGCGCATCGACGGGCTGCATTTCGGCTGGCGGCCCGACCACGCCGCCTTGATGCTCGCCCGCGCCCGGGAGCTGGGCCTGGACTGCGTGAAAATGCCCGACGACTACCCGGTCCAGCTCACCGCCGACGTCTACCGCCACGGCGCGCTGCGCCGGGCCCTGGCCCTGCTTGAGGGGCATGGGCAGGCGGCGCTTTACCACGTGCACCCCAAATTCTTCATGCTGGCCCATCCCGAGGCCTTTGCCTGCCTGCGCCTGGCCGACGCCCCGCCCGTTCCCGACGACTGGCTGCGGCGCTGCCGGGATATCGCCCGCGACGTCTACACCGAAGGCCGCATGCGCGTGGCCGAGGGCGGTCAGGCCGGGAGCCGCATCGCCGCCGGCGACCAACTGACCTTCCACTACGAGCTGGCCCTGGAGCACGTGTCCGCAAGCGACGTCGTCCTCGACGTGGCCTGCGGCCCGGGCTACGGCTCCCGGATGCTGGCCGGCCGGGCCGGGCGCGTCTTCGGGGCCGACCTCGATGCGGCCGTGGCCGCCTGGGCCCGCCGGCCGGGCGATCCCCCGAACCTGGGCTTTCTGGCCGCCGACGTGACCGCCCTGCCCCTGGCCGACGCCTGCCTGGACATGGTCACGAGCTTCGAGACCCTGGAGCATGTCGAGCCCGACCCGTATTTCCGGGAGCTTCGACGCACGCTGCGCCCGGGGGGGCTGCTGGCGCTGAGCACCCCGCAAAACCGGCTGGGCCATATCCCGGTCAACGCCCAGCACCGGCGGGAATATTCCCTGGACGAACTGCTGGCCCTGGTGCGGCCGCATTTTGCCGTCGAGGCCGTCATCGGCGTGAAGCAGGGCCGCATCGTCTTTCCCGGCGATCCCTTTGGGCAAAACACGATGCTCCTGTGCCGCCGGCCGGCCCCGGAAGCAGTCGAAAGCCGCAAGCCATGACCAAAACCCTCATCATGATCGGCGCGGGCCTGGAAACGGTTCCGGCCATCATCAAGGCCAAGGCGCTGGGGCTTCGCGTGGTCGCCGTGGACGCCGACCCCAACGCCCCGGGCTACGCCCATGCCGACGAAGCCGTGGCCGGCTGCGTCTACACCCCGCAAATAAGCGTGGACGCCCTGGCCGCCTGGGCCCGGCGGGGCGGCCGGCCCGACGGCGTCATGTGCGCGGCGGTGGACGCCCCCCATACCGTGGCCGCCGTGGCCGAATACTTCGGCTTGCGCGCCGCGAGCCGGGAAACCGCCGCCCTGGCCACGGACAAGCTGGCCATGAAGGCCCGGCTGGCCGCCCGGGGCATCCCCGTGCCCTGGTATCAGGCTGTTTCGGGGCCGCAGGAGCTGGCCGAGATCATTGCCGCCCGCCCGGGCACGCTCATCGTCAAGCCCGTGGACAGCCGGGGGGCGCGCGGGGTGCTGCGCCTGGTTCCGGGCTCGCCCCGCACGCCCTCGCCCCGGGAGGCCTACGACGCGGCCGCCAAGGAGTCGCCCACGGGCCGGGTCATGGTGGAAGCGTATCTGGACGGCCCCCAGGTCAGCACCGAAGGGCTGTGCGTGGAAGGCACGCCCTACACGCCCGGTTTTTCCGACCGCAACTACGAATTCCTGGACCGCTTCGCCCCGAGCGTCATCGAAAACGGCGGCGAGCTGCCTTCCGTCCTGGCTCCCGACGTCCGGCAGGCGGTCAAGGATCTCACCGGCCGGGCCGCCCTGGCCCTGGGCATCGACCACGGGGTCTACAAGGGCGACATGGTGGTGCACCAGGGGAAGCCCTACGTCATCGAGATCGCGGCCCGGCTGTCCGGCGGCTATTTCTGCACCCACGAAATCCCCTGGAATACCGGCGTGCGCTTCGTGGAGCAGGCCATCCGCCTGGCCGTGGGCGAAGTGCCCCAGGCCGCCGACCTGACCCCGGTCCACGACCGGGGCGTGGCCCAGCGCTACCTGTTCGCGCCCACGGGGACCATTGCGCGCATCGAAGGCGTGGAGCAGGCCCGGGCCGTGGCCGGCGTGCGCCTGGTGGAGCTGCGGGTTCGGCCCGGCGCGAGAATCGAAGGGGTCACCAGCCATCCGGCCCGGGCCGGGGTCGTCATGGCCGTGGCCGACAGCCGAGACGAGGCCGTGGCCGCCGCCGAGGAGGCCGTTTCGCGCGTCGTCTTCGTCAGCGAGCCTCACCCATGAAGCTGTTCGCCATCTTTCATTGCAACCTGATGTTTTCCTCCATCCCGGAGCGGCTGCGGCCAGAGGTCGTGCGGCGCTGCTACCGGCCGTTGCTGGCCCTGGTCGGCGAGCATGGCTTTCCCCTGGGCATCGAGGCCACGGGCCTGACCCTGGAGTTCCTGGCCGAGATCGCCCCGGACTGGATCGCCGATCTGCGCGGCCTGATCGGGCGCGGGGCCTGCGAACTCGTCGGCAGCGGCTACAGCCAGCTCATCGGCCCCCTGGTCCCGGCCTCGGTCAACCGGGCCAATCTGCGCCTGGGCCACGAGGCCTACGAGCGCATCCTCGGGGTCCGGCCGCGTCTGGCCCTGGTCAACGAACAGGCCTGGGCGGCCGGACTTGTCGCCCATTACCGCGAAGCAGGCTACGCGGGCGTGTTCATGGACTACGACAACCCGGCCCGCTACGCCTCCCCGCCCTGGCCCGAGGCCACGGCCCGCCGGCCCCAGCGGGCCCTGGGCGCGGCCGGGGACAACATTCCGGTCATCTGGGGCCGCTCCATGGTGTTCCAAAAGCTCCAGCGCCTGGCCCACGGCGAACTGGAAGCCGAGGCGTATCTCGACTACCTGGAGCAGCAAGGCCCGGGCTGGCTGCCGGTGTACGGCAACGACTCGGAAATCTTCGACTTCCGGCCGGGCCGCTTCGAGGCCGAAGCCCCGCTGCGCCCGGACGGCGAATGGGCGGCCGTGGCCCGGGCCTTTAGTGCCCTGCGGGAGCGCGGCCACGTCTTTCGCCTGCCCGGCCGGGCCCTGGACGATCTCACCGCCGGGGACCCGGGGCGGCTACTGTCCCTGGGGTCGGCCGAACAGCCGATCCCGGTCAAGAAGCAGCGCAAGTACAACGTGACGCGCTGGGCCGTCACCGGGCGCGACGACTTTCGCCTCAACTCCCTGTGCCGGGCCGTGGCCGCCCGGCTGGAGGAATGCGCCGGCGAGCCGACGGTCGCAAACGACGCCTTGTGGCGCGAACTGTGCTTTTGCTGGTCCAGCGACCTGCGCACCCACATCACCCCGGAACGCTTCGACGAGGCCGCCCGGCGCCTCGACGCCCTGGCCGGGCGGGCGGGCGCCGTCGTGCGCCAGCCCGCCGTGGTCTGCGCCGGCGAGCCGGTCGCCGTCCAAGGGCGGCTCCTGACCGTGCGTGCCCCAGGCGTGCGGGCCGTGCTCAACCTGGCCAAGGGCCTGGCCGTCCACGAAGCCGCCTTTGCCGACCACGACTTCGATCCGGCCTTCGGCACCCTTGAGCACGGCTTTTTCCGCGACATCCATCTCGGAGCCGATTTTTTCTCGGGCCATCTCGTCATGGAAGGCCCGGGCGCGCCCAAGGCCACCGATCTCGCGGCGATCACGCCTTTGCTGAGGGAAACGGAAAGCTATATCGAGGTCTGCTGTTCCTTGGCCCTAGCCGGGGGCCGGCTGGACAAGGCCGTGCGGCTGCACAAAAACGCCCAGCGCCTTGACGTCCTCTACGGCCTGCGCCTGGCCGCGCCGCCCCCGGGCTATCTGCGCCTGGGCCACGTCACCCTGCTCACCGCCCCCCTGGACCCGGAAAGTTTATTTTACGCCGCCGCCAACGGCGGGCAGCGGGAATATTTTTCCCTGGCCGGCAAGGATTTTGACCATGGCGATCACGTTTCGTTCCTGGTATCCTGCCAGCAGGCCGTGGGTATGACGGATTCCCGAGTCTTGCTTGGCGGGAGACGCCTGGCGGACGGCCAAGAACGGGTTGTGGCCATAGAACCGCTTTGCGCGGAACATGCCTTCGTGGCCCTGGCGACCTGCCGCCAGGCCACCCCCGCGCCCTTTGTCCGCATCGCCTTTTCCTCCCACGAGCTGGACGAGACCCGGGAATACGCAACCTGCCCGGCCGCCGGCTTTGCCTTTTCCACGGGGTTTTCCATGACGCCGCACACCACAACAGGGCAGTGATCCATGCTCAACGACAAATCCATCCTCATCACCGGCGGCACAGGCTCCTTCGGACGGCGTTTCGTCGAAATCGTGCTGTCGCGCTATCGCCCCAAACGGCTGGTCATCCTTAGTCGGGACGAACTCAAGCAGCACGAGATGCAGCAAACGCTTTCACCGGAAAAGCATCCCTGCCTGCGCTACTTCATCGGCGACATCCGGGACCCTGGCCGACTCCAGCGCGCCTTTCGCAAGATCGACGTCGTGGTCCACGCCGCCGCCCTCAAGCAGGTGCCCGCCTGCGAGTACAACCCCTACGAGGCCATCAAGACCAACATCCTGGGCGGCCAGAACATTGTGGAAACCGCCATCGACGAAGGGGTGTCCCACGTGCTTGCCCTCAGCACGGACAAGGCGGCCAACCCCATCAACCTCTACGGCGCCACCAAGCTGTGCTCCGACAAGCTCTTTATCAACGGCAACAGCTATTCCGGCCCCGGAGGGTCCAAATTTTCCGTGGTGCGCTACGGCAACGTCCTGGGCAGCCGGGGCAGCGTGGTGCCCCGGTTCATCAAGGCCCGGGAGGAAGGCGTGGTCCACATCACCGACCCGAGCATGACCCGGTTCTGGATCACCCTGGATCGGGCGGTGGATTTCGTCCTGCAGTGCATCGAGGTCATGCACGGCGGCGAGATCTTCATCCCCAAGCTGCCCAGCATGACCGTCGGCGACATGGCCGACGCCCTGTGCCCCGGCTGCCGGCGCGTCATTACCGGCGTGCGGCCCGGGGAGAAAATCCACGAGGTCATGATTCCCTTAAACGAGGCGCGCAACGCCTACGAGTTCGACAACTACTACGTCATCAAGCCCGCCTACCGTTTCTTCGAGCGCACGTCGGAATTTTTCGCCGGCACGAAAGTGCCTGAGAATTTCGAATACAGTTCCGAGACCAACACGGCATGGCTGACGCGGGAGGAGCTCCTGCGCCTGGTCGAGGGATCATGATTCCCTACGGCCGGCAATGCCTCGACGACGACGACGTCGCCGCCGTGGTCTCGGCCCTGCGCTCGGACTTTTTGACCACCGGACCGGCCGTGGCCGCCTTCGAGGGGGCCGTGGCCGCCTACGTCGGCGTGTCCCAGGCCGTGGCCGTGTCCAGCGGCACGGCCGCCCTGCACGCGGCCATGCACGCCCTGGGGATCGGCCCGGGCGACGAAGTCGTCGTGCCGCCCATCACCTTCGCCGCCACCGCCAATTGCGCGGTCTACGTCGGGGCCGCCCCCGTCTTCGCCGACGTCGATCCCGAGACCCTGCTGCTGTCGCCGCGCCAGGTCGCCGCCCGGATCACGCCCAGGACCAAGGCCGTCATCGCCGTGGACTACGCCGGCCAGACCTGCGACTACGCCGCCCTGCGCGCCATTTGCGCCCCGCGCGGCATCGCCCTGGTCGCCGACTGCTGCCACGCCCTGGGGGCCCGGGACGAAGCCGGCGTCCGGGCCGGGGCCATTGCCGACGTTTCGGTGCTCAGCTTCCACCCGGTCAAGCACATCACCACCGGCGAAGGCGGCATGGTGCTCACCAACGACCCGGCGCTGGCCGACCGGGCCCGCGCCTTCCGCAGCCACGGCATCAGCCAGGACGCCGCCGCCCGCAGCGCCCACGGCCCCTTCGGGACCTGGGAGTACGCCATGGAGGAGCTGGGCTACAACTATCGCATCACCGACCTGCAATGCGCCCTGGGCCACAGCCAGCTGCGCAAGCTCGACGGCTTTTTGGCCCTTCGCCGCCGCTTCGCCGCGCTCTACGACGCCCTTTTCGCCGACTGCCCCGGCATTGAACCCCTGGCCCGCCGCCCCGGCATCGACCACGCCTACCATCTCTATGTGACGCGCCTGCCCGCCGCCCGGCGCAAGGCCGTTTTCGAGGACATGCGCCGCCGGGGCTTCGGGGTCAACGTCCACTACATTCCGGTCCACCTCCACCCGTTTTACCGCCGCACCTTCCAGACCGGGCCGGGCCTTTGCCCCACGGCCGAGGCCGCCTACGAACGGCTGCTCAGCCTGCCCCTGCATCCGGCCATGGCCGAAGCCGACGTCCGGGCCGTCGCCGAAAACCTCCGCCAGGCCCTGGCCGACGCCCCGGCCCGCTGACCCCCTTTTTGCCGCAACCGACGAGGCCGCCGTGAACGTGGGAATCGACCTGGACAACACCATCATCCGCTACGACGGGCTGCTGCGCCGCCTGGCCCTGGCCCAGGGCCGCGTTCCGCCCTCCATGCCCGAAAACAAGCAGGCCATCCGGGACCATGTCCGCCAGCGCCACGGGGAAACGGCCTGGCGCGAACTCCAGGCCCGCCTCTACGGCGAGGCCGTGGCCGAGGCCGAACTCCACGACGGCGTCTGGGATTTCCTGGCCGAACTGCGCCGGCGCGGCCTGCCCTTCCAGATCGTCAGCCACAAGACCCGCCGGCCGGCCGCCGGGGACCAGACCGTGGACCTGCGCCAAAAGGCCATGGAATTCCTGGAGGCCAAGGGCTTTTTCCGGGCCGACGGCCTGGGCATGGACCGCCGGGACGTCCATTTCTGCGACACCCGGGCCGACAAAACGGCCGCCATCGCCCGCCTGGGCCATACGGTGTTCATCGACGACCTGGAGGAAGTGTTCCTGGACCCCGGCTTTCCGCCGGGCGTCCTCAAAATCCTTTTTTCTCCGGCCCCCACGACCCGGGCCGCGGACGCGCGCCTGCTGCCCACCTTCGCCGCCATCGCCCGGGCGGTGCTGGGCGAGGCCGCCGTCTGACCGGACGCCCCATGGAACCCGATCAGGCCCAGGCCCTGGTGGCCGCCCATTTCCGGGAAACCCCGGTCCACTGCCGGCGCATCGTGGCCGGCCGCAACAGCCGGCTTTTCGCCGTGGCCTGCGCCTCGGGGCGGCGCTACGTGGTCAAGTGCTATTGCCAGCCCACGGCCGAGGGGAAATGCCGGCGCGCCAACGAATGGCGCGCCCTGACGTTTCTGCGCGGCCAGGGCATCGACAACGTGCCCGAACCCCTGGCCACCTTTCCCGAGGCCAACGCCTCGGTGCTGGGCTTCCTGGACGGCGTCGCGCCCCTGGCCCCGGGTACTACAGACATCGACGCCCTGGTCGGCTTCCTGAAGCGGCTGCGCCGGGCCGGAGAAACCCCCGAGGCCCGGGAACTGGACCGGGCGGCCGATGCCTGCTTCACCTTGGACGAGGTGGTGGCCGGCCTCGACGGGCGGGTGCGCCGCCTGGCCGCCCTGCCGGCCGGCGACGCCGTCACCCGCGACATGCAGGACTGGCTTGGCGGCGAATTTGCCGCGCGCCGCGACCAGGCCGTGGAGGCGGCCCGGCGCGTGCTGCCCGACGCGCCCCTGCCCCAAGCCCGCCGCGCCTTGAGCCCCTCGGACTTCGGCTTCCACAACGCCCTGCGCGCCCCGGAGGGCCGGCTGCTGTTCGTGGATTTCGAGTATTTCGGCTGGGACGACCCGGCCAAGACCATGGCCGACGTCCTGCTCCACCCCCATCCTGCCATGTGCCTGCCGCCCGAGCTGGCCGGGCGCTTCCGCCGGGGCGCGGGCCGGCTCTACGCCGACGATCCCGGCCTGCCAGCCCGATTTGATTGCCTTTTTCCGCTGTACCGGCTTAAATGGTGCACCATCATGCTCAATGAATTCATCGCGGCCGACCTCCAGCGCCGCCGCTTTGCCGGGGACGACCGGCCCGACGCGGCGGCCATACGCCGCGATCAGCTGCGAAAGGCCGTCGCCCTGCTGCGCCAGGACGCGGCCTGACCCCCAACCGTCCCGGCGGGACGGCCGGACAGCCCGGCCGAACCCCGCCGCGACACAGCCGGCGGCCTCCCGCCCAGGCTCCGAAACGGGAACCAGGGACAGCCGTCAGCGCGAGGATGCGACCTTGGACCAACGATCACGGGAGCTGCGAAAGACGATCATCGAGGTGTTGCACGCGGCGGGGCGCGGCCATGTCGGCCCGTCCCTGTCCCTGGTTGAGATCCTGCGCGTGCTCTACGATTCCGTGCTGCGCTACGACCCGGCCCGGCCCGACGACCCCAACCGGGACCGGTTCATCCTGAGCAAGGGGCACGGCTGTCTGGCCCAGTATGTGCTTTTAAAAGACAAAGGCTTTGTCTCCAAGGACGCCCTGTTCGGCTTTTGCCGCTACGACGGCTGCCTGGGCGGCCATCCCACCGGCGATATCCCCGGCGTGGAGATGGCCACCGGCAGCCTGGGGCACGGCCTGTCCCTGGCCGTGGGCATGGCCCTGGCCGCCCGGATCAACCGGGCGGCCCACCGGGTCTTCGTGCTCCTGGGCGACGGCGAATGCGGCGAGGGCACCATCTGGGAGGCGGCCATGGGGGCCGCCAAGCACGGCCTGGACAACCTGACGGCGCTGGTGGACTACAACAAGCTCCAGTCCTACGGGGACACCGAGGCCGTGTCGGGGCTGGAGCCCTTCGCGGCCAAATGGGCCAGCTTCGGCTTTGCCGTGCGGGAAACCGACGGCCACGACGTGGCCGAGCTGGAAGCGAACCTGGCCGAGCTGCCCTTCACCCGGGGCAAGCCGTCCCTGCTCATCTGCCACACCGTCAAGGGCAAGGGCCTGCCCTTTGCCGAACACAATCCCAAGTGGCACCACAAGACCAAGGTGACCGACGAGGAACTGGCCGACATGGTCTGCTGCATCGAGGGACGCCATGCGTAAAACCTGTCTCGATCACGTCTACAAGCTGGCCTGCCGGGACGAGCGGGTGGTGTTTATCGGCTCCGACCTCGGGGCCGGGGTGCTGGACCAGTTCCGGCGGGAAATGCCCGAACGCTTCTTCATGGAAGGCATCGCCGAGGGGCATGTGGTGGGCATGGCCAGCGGCCTGGCCCACGAGGGCAAGATCGTCTACCTCAACACCATCCAAAGCTTCCTCACCCGGCGCTGTTACGAGCAGATCGTGCTGGACGCCTGCCTGCACAACCTAAACGTCCGCTTCATCGGCAACGGCGGCGGCATGGTCTACGCCCCCCTGGGACCGACCCACTGGGCCACGGAGGACCTCTCCATCCTGCGCGTCATCCCCAACATGACCGTCCTGGTCCCGGCCGACGCCGAGGAAATGGCCCGGCTCATGCCGGCCACCCTGGACCACCGGGGGCCGCTGTTTATCCGGCTGGCCAAGGGCTACGATCCCGTCGTGACCCGGGAGGAGACCTTCGAGATCGGCCGGGCCTACAGCTACCGCGAAGGCGGCGACGCCCTGATCGTCGGCTGCGGCGTGGTCCTTGGCCCCATGCAGGAGGCGGCCAAGCGGCTGGCCGCCCAGGGCGTCGAGGCCGGCGTGCTGCACCTGCCCACCATCAAGCCCCTGGACGCCGAGGCGGTGCTGTCCCGGGCGGCCCGGGCGGCCTGCGTGGTGACGGTGGAGGAAAACACCGTTCTTGGCGGCCTTGGCGGCGCGGTGGCCGAACTCTTGGCCGAAGCCTGCCTGGAGAGGCCCTTGCGCTTCAAACGGATCGGCCTGGAAGACCGTTTTTCCAAGCATTACGGCTCGCAGCAGGACCATTTCGACCGTGTCGGCATCAGCGGGGAAGGCATCGCCGCAGCCGTGCTCGGCCTGCTGGGGCGCGCCCCGAACCGGCCCTGACCACGCCCCAGGCCAAGGGAGAACCGACCATGGGCAAACGCCTGGATTTTTTCACGCCGCTGCATACCCGCACCAAACGGGAATACCTGCCGCGCATGATCGACGACAAAGTCCATTGCATGCGCAAGGCCAAGGAATACGAAGCCGACTACTGGGACGGCGACCGGCGCTACGGCTACGGCGGCTACCGCTACGACGGCCGCTGGCAGCCCCTGGCCCGGCGCGTCATCGACCACTACGGCCTCACCAACGACAGCGCCGTGCTGGACGTGGGCTGCGGCAAGGCCTTCCTGCTCCACGAGCTGCGCGCCCTGCTGCCCGGCATCCGGCTGGCCGGCTGCGACATCTCGCGCCATGCCTTGCGGGAGGCCCCGGAATCGGTCCGGGGTGACCTCTTCCACCACCGCGCCCAGGACCCCCTGCCCTTTGGCGACAAGGCCTTTGATCTCGTGGTGTCCATGGGCTGCCTGCACAACCTGCGCGTTTTCGAACTGTCCACGGCCCTAGGGGAAATCCAGCGCCTGGCCGATAACGCCTATGTCCTGGTGGAGAGCTACCGCGACGAGCAGGAATTGTTCAACCTCCAGTGCTGGGCTTTGACCTGCGAATCCTTTTTCGACGACGCGGAATGGGTCTGGCTCTACGAGCATTTCGGCTACACCGGCGATTACGAATTCATCTACTTCGAGTAGCGGGAGAAGACATGCGACTGTATACGGGGCTCAAGATTTTCCACTACCAGAACAAGCTGGATTCCCTGCCGCAAGACCAGCCCGCGATCCTGCCGCCCATCCACATCCGCATCAAGCCGACCAACGCCTGCAACCACAACTGTTCCTACTGCGCCTACCGGGCCGACAATCTTCAGCTCGGCCAACACATGAACATCCGCGACCGCATCCCTGAAGCCAAGATGGCCGAGATCGTCGAGGACTGCGTGGCCCTGGGCGTCAAGGCCGTGACCTTCAGCGGCGGCGGGGAGCCGCTGTGCTACCCGCACATCGTCAAGACCGCCAACGCCCTGGCCGACGGCGGCGTGGGCATCGCCACCCTGACCAACGGCGCGCTGCTGCAAGGCGCGGCGGCGGACGTGTTCGCCCATCGCGGAGTCTGGGTGCGCCTGTCCATGGACGGCTGGGACGGCCCGAGCTACGCCCGCTACCGCAACGTGCCCGAAACCGAGTTCGCCCGGGTGATGGACAACATCGAGGCCTTCCAGAGGCGCGGCGGCTCCTGCTTTCTCGGAGTGAGCTTCATCGTCGGCCAGGAAAACGCCGACCACGTGTTCGAGATGGGACGCCGCCTCAAGGACGTCGGCGTGGCCAGCCTCAAGTACTCGCCCTGCGTGGTGAGCAACGACGGCCGGGAAAACAACGCCTACCACCTTCCCATCTTCGACAAGGTCAAGGAGCAGACCGCCCGCGCCGCCGCGGAGCTGGCCGACGCGGGGTTTGAAATCTTCGACTCCTACCACCGGCTGGACGAAAAATTCACCAAATCCTACTCCTGGTGCCCCTACCTGCAGATCCTGCCGGTCATCGCGGCCGACCAGCGGGTCTATTCCTGCCAGGACAAGGCCTACAACCTCGATTGCGGCCTGCTCGGCTCCATCCGCGACCGGCGTTTCGCCGACTTCTGGCGCGACGGCAAGGACAAGTTCTTCGCCATCAACCCGGCCCGGGACTGCAACCACCACTGCGTGGCCAACGGCAAAAACCGGCTGGTCCACGAATACCTGGACGCCGACCCCCGGCACCTGCCCTTCGTGTAGCCGCCATGACCGTCGCCTGCCGACTGTGCCGATCCGACCGGGCCGCCCCCCTGCTCGACTTCGGGCCACAGCCCAATTCCATGCGCCTGCTGGCGCGCGCCGACGAGCCCTTCCAGACCCATCCCCTGGTCCTGTGGGCCTGCGCCGCCTGCGGCTTCGTCTTCATCGCCGACCCCATGCCGGCCGACGCCTTCTACACCAGCGTGCAGCAGCCCACCCTGACCTCGCCGCCGCCCCACCTCGACGAGCTGGTACGAGAGATCGCCGCCGCCTGGCCGACCACGGCCCGCATCCTCGACATCGGGGCCAACAACGGCCGGCTGCTGGCCAGCCTGCGCCAGGCCGGCTTTGGCGCGCTGCACGGCGTCGAGCCCTCCGACATGCGGCTGGCGGCCCGGGAACTCGGCCTCGACGTGGCCGGCGGCTACTTCACCAACGCCTGGGCCCGGGATTTCATCGCCGCCCGGGGCCATCCCGATCTGGTCGTGTGCCGCCACGTCATCGAGCACGTCCAGGACCTGGACGACTTCGTGGCCGGGCTGGCCGCGCTCCTGGCCCGGGGCGCCGCCCTCATCCTGGAAACCCCGGACCTTGAGGCCACGGCCGAACGCGGCGACTGCAGCGTCATCTGGGAACAGCACGTCAACTATTTCGACCTCCCCACCTTGGGCCGCCTGCTCGGGCGGCATGGGCTGGCCGTGGCCGACGCCCGCCGGATCGCCTTTGGCGGCGGGTCCCTGCTGTGCCGGATCGCCGCCGGCGACGCCCCGCCGCCGGCCCTCCCGGTCTCCCGGACGGCCCTGGCCGCCAACGTCCTTTACAGCGCGGCGGCCATCGGCGAGCTGGCCGCCGGCCTGCGCGCCAAGGGCAAGCGCCTGGCCGGCTTCGGGGCCGGGGAACGCGGGGCCATGGTCATCAACCTGGCCGGCCTGGGCGGCCTGCTCGACTACGTGGTGGACGACAGCCCCCACAAGGCCGGCCGGTTTCTGCCCGGCAGCCGGCTGCCCATCCTGCCAAGCGAAACCCTGCGCCGCCAGCCAGCGGATTACTGCCTGCTCTTTCCCATGAACGGCAAGGCCGTGGAAACGGCCATCATGGGCCGTTTCGCCGGCCTTACCGAAAACGGCACGGCCTTTATCGAACTGTTCCCGGCCTCGGGCGGCGTCTTGGCCGTCCACGAACCCGGAGCCGGGGCCTAGCGGGACGCGCCATGGACAAAATCATTCTCGTCACCGGCGGCCAGGGCCTGTTCGGCCGCTATTTGCGCGCCGAACTCGGGGAGGCGGGCCGGTATCCGTCGCGGGAAGAGCTCGACGTCACGGACGCGGCCGCCGTGGAAAGACGGCTGGCCCGGGGCGATGTGGACTGGGTCATCAACTGCGCCGGCACGGCCAGGGGCGGGCTGGAAAGCCAGCTGCGGGCCAACGCCCTGGCCGCCGGGGAGCTGGCCCGGGCCTGCGCCGCCCATGGCGCGGGGCTGGTCTTCATCAGCACCGCCCGCGTCTTCGGCCAGGGCGTCGGCCCTTTTGCCGAGGACGATCCGCCGTGCCCGGTCGACGACTACGGCCTGAGCAAATATCTGGGCGAACGGCTGGTGGCCCGCGAACTTCGGGCCGGGCGCTACCGCATCGTGCGCGTCAGCATGGCCCTGGGCCTCAATCCCCGCGCCCCCCACGGCCAGCTCATCCCCCGGCTGCTGGAACTGGCGGCGCGCGGCGAGCCGGTCCGGGCGGCGGCCGACCAGCGCACCTCGGTGGTCCACGCCGCCTGGGCGGCCCGGATGCTGGCCCAATGTTGCCGGGACGACGCGCCAAACGGCGTTGTCCACGTCGCCAGCCGGGACCTCGTGTCCCTGTACGATCTGGCGGCCTACGTCTTTGCCGGGCTGGGCCTGCGCCCCGGCCCCGTGCCGGCCCGGGGCGCGGATTTCCACGCCCCGGGCCTGGCCCCGCCGGCCGACCAGGGGCTGCGCTCCGTCACCTGGCCCGCCTGCGGCGACTGGCGGCAGGCGGCGGACCTGTTCATCTGCGAACGGCTGGCGGCCTGACCGCGCCGGCCCTGGGAAACCCGGACATGACCACGCTTTTAAACGTCCGTCTCGACTACGACTCCGCCGACCGGCTCCCCGAAGCCCGCATCCCGGACCTGCTGGCGGCCCTTGACGCCTGGGCCGGGCCGAACCGGCGCACGGTCGGCGTCTACGGCATGGGACAGGCCGGCCAGATCGTGCGCCGGCTCCTTGAGGGTGATCCCCGGTTCGTCGTGGCCGCCTGTTTCGACGCGCGCGGCCCGGCCCTGGCCGGGAAAGGCGTCCACGCCCCGGACCGGCTGTCCGCCTTTGGCGGCCTGGAACTGCTCATCGACACCACGCCGCCCATCCATCAGCTCGACGTGGCGGCGGCCGTGGGCCGGGCCCTGCCCGGCTGCGACATGCTAAGCCTCTACGATCCCCTGGCCCACATGCACACCGAGCGGCTCTACTATGAATATTGGTGCGCCTGCCTGACCCCGCGCCAGACCACGCCCGAAGCCGCCCGGCTCGGCCAGACGCTGCTTGAGGCCGCCCTGGCGGCCATGCACGGCTGGCACGAGGCGGCCGGCCCGGTCGCCGTGGACCGCCTGCGCCCGATTCTGGCCCAAATGCGCCGCAGCTTCGGCGACCACCTGGAAGCAGAACTGGGCCAGGCCCTGGCCCAGCCCCCGCACCAACGCATCGCCGCCCTGGAGCGCCTGGCCGAAGCCTTCCCCTTTTTCGTCCTGCCCCGGGACGCGGCGGCTACGCAGCTCGTGCAGGACGGCCGGCCCAAGGACGCGGCGGCCCTGTTCGCCCCGGCGCTCACGCGCTATCCCTTTTGCCACCACACCCTGACCAAGGCGGCCGAACTGGCCCTTTTGGCCGACGACGCCGGTCAGGCGGCGGCCTTGCTCGCCCGCGCCGCCGCCGCCATGCCCGGCTCCCGGCGCATCGCGGCCCTTATGCGGGACACGGCTTCGCCCCGGGACGCGGGCCGGGCGCGCCAGCGCGTCCTGAACCGCTGGATGGCCCGCCGCGCACGGCCGATGCCGGCCACGCGCCAGACGCGCCTGCGCATCATCACGCCGGTGTGGGGGGAAGCCTACATCGAGACCTTCATGGAGGTCACCGTGGCCTCGCTGTTGGCCGAGGGCAACCTGCCCCAGGCGGCGGCCGGCCACGACATCGGCTACACCCTGTACACGCGCCAAGCCGACGTGGCCGCCCTGGAGCGCCACCCCAACTACAAGGCCCTCACCGACTGCGTGCCCGTGGACCTGCTGCGCATCGAGGACGTGCTGGCCCAGCCCCAGTGGAGCCACAACCACAAGTACGGCCTGATGTCCCTGCTCCAGACCGACGGCCTGCAACGCGCCCTTGGCGAGGGCGCCCACAGCTTCCTGCTGCTGGCCGACTTCGTGCTGTCCGACCGATTCCTGACCAGCGTCCTGGCCCGGTTGGACCAGGGGGCAAACACGCTGTTTTTCCAAAGCCTGCGCACCTGCGAGGACCAGATGCGCCAGGACCTGGCCACGGGGTTCACCCGGCATGGACGCCTGGCCGTGCCATCCCGGGAGCTGTTTCGCCTGGGGGAGCGCCACCTGCACCCGGCCTACCGCAAGCATTTCCTGCCCGGCCAGGTGATGCGCACCCCCAATTCCCTCTACGCCCGCACCGCTCCTGGCGACGTCATCCAGCACACCTTTGCCCAAAACGCCATGTTCGTCGGCCCCTGCGACGAGAACGTCGAAATCCACCGGACCCTGGACGTCGATCTCGGCTACAACTCCGCCGACGCCGGCCTGGACAACCACCACATCGTTCGGGACAATCGCGACATGCTGTTTTTCGAACTGACCCAGGAACACGAAGAGGCCGCCACCCACTTTCCCGGCACCCCCGACCACAAGGCCTACGCCTATTGGGCCTACCGCCACATGGACCCCCTGAACCGGCATCTGGCCGCCTTTTCCACCCTTTTCACCGCCACCGAAGACCGCCCGGCCTTTGGCCAGGCCGAGCTCGACCTGTCCTGCGCCGTCGCCGGACTGCTCGTCTAAACGCCGCCCCTCGCCATGGCCACACGCACGCTGCTTATCGCCACCGCCAAACACGGACACATCCGGGACGCCCTGAAGGCCGTGGCCGCCGCCGAGCCCCGCTCGCGCCTGTCCCTGCTCCTGCTGGAGCGGGAGCGGGGGCATTTCGAGCCGGACCCCAGGGTGGGCCGACTCCACTATTTCGCCAAGCCCCTGCACCCCCTGTCCCTGCCCCTGGCCCGGGCCCTGGCGGCGGCCAAGCCGGACCATGTCTGCATCGTCTGCGGCCTGTACTACGACCACGACAACGTCGTCGGGGCCGTGGAAACCCTGCTGGCCGCCATGGGACGCCGGGCCCGGGTCTCCCTGTTCGTCCAGCGGGAATTCTGCGACCCGCCGCGCCTGCCGCGCCTGCCCCTGTGGCGGCATCTGCTGACCGCCCTGCTCCACCTCGGCATCGCGGCGGCTCTCCGGCTTCTGGCTCCGCTGACCACGGTCCGGGCCGGCGAAATCTTCTCCACCCGGATCGGCCATCTGGCCTACGACTGCGAAATCTATCTGTGTGAACGGGAGCTTGGCTACCACAAAGGCTGTTTCGACCTGTTCCATCTCAAGGACGGCCAGGCGGCCAACCAGACCCTTTTCGCCCTGTTCGCCCGCCACATGCGCATCACCCCCCTGGCCCGCCACATCCACGAGGCTGTCCGCCGCTACGGCCTGGAGGGCCACGAATTGCACTTGGTCACCCGCCGCCTGGGGACCGCCCGGGACCCGGAGTGCCTCATACCGGCCACCGCCCCCCATATCGCCTTCAGCCCCGGGGAGCACGACCGGGCCGCGCGGGAGATGGCCGCCCTCGGCATTCCCCGGGACCGGCCCTACGTCTGCCTGTTGGGCCGGGACCCGGCCTACCTGGAGTGGCTCAAGCCCCTGGGCAACGACAGCCGGCTCCAGGAACCGCGCAACATCGACATCAACGACTATCTCCCCACCGTCGACGCCCTGGCCGGAGCCGGCTGCACGGTGCTGCGCATGGGCTCCAAGGTCATGGCCGCCCTGGCCACGGACAACCCCCGGGCCATCGACTACGCTAAGCATCCGGCCCGCTCGGATTTCATGGACATCTATCTTTCGGCCACCTGCCGCTTCTTTGTCGGCTCGGGCAGCGGGCTGCAGGAAGTGCCGGTGATTTTCCGCGTCCCCTGCCTGCTCATCAACGGCTTCCAGTTCGAACTGCTCCAGGCCTGCTCGCCGCAAAACATCCTGCTGCCGCAGCTGATCCGCGACAACGAACTGGGACGTATCCTGCGCGTCGATGAAGTGCTGGCCCTGGGCCTGGGAGACTGGGGGGTGGAGCGGTTCGCCGAAAGCACGCGCTATCGGGCGCTGCGCAACACGCCCGAGGAGATCCGGGAGGCGGCCGTGGAAATGCACCGCCGGCTGGAGGGCACCTGGGTCGAAGAGCCCGGCGACGCGGCCTTGCAAAAGCGCTTTTGGGGGCTTTTTACGCCCTCGGTCTACAACAGCTGCTTCGTCGCCCGCATCGGGGCCGATTTTCTGCGCCGCCACGCCCCGGTCCTGCTCCCGGAGGCGGTTGACGGACAGGCTCAGGAATGATTTTTGCTATGTTTTCGCCGCACCAGGAAAAACGCACCAGCCGCCGCCGGCCACCGGACCCGGCCTTGACACGCCATGCGGATACACGCCCTCAACATTCCTTTTGACCGGCTGGCCGAACCCGCCGACCAGGATCTGGCCGCCTTGCGCCACCGGCTCGACGGCCTGCTCGACGGCTTGCCGGAGCCGGCTGGCCAGGCGTCCCGGCGCGTCGCCGTCTACGGCATGAGCCCGGCCGGCCGGCGCATCCGCCGCGACCTGGCCGAAAACCGCCCCCACTGGGACGTCGCCGCCTACGATCTGCGCGGCGCGGCGGCCAGCGACGCCTTTGCCGTCCTGCCCGTCTCCGAGCTGGCTTCGCCGCCGCCCCGGGTCGTCGTCAACTGCGCCCCGCCGCGCGGCGTCCTGGCCTCCACGGCCTGCATCGAACAGGCCGCCCCGGACGCGGACATGATCCTGTGGCACGACCCCCACGAGTACGTCGAAACGGCCCACGACGCCTACGATCTCTATTTCGAGGCCCTCTCCCCCCAGCCCGCTCCCGCCGCCGCGAGCCTGGCCGCGGCCGTGCGCCACAGTTACCTGGCGGCCGCTTCCCGGCAGTGGCGGGAGGCGGCCGCGCCCGAGGGGGAGGGGAGCGACGATCTCGGCCAGACCCTGGACCGGACCCTTTCAGCGATCCTGCGCGACGAGGCCGACGACGACCAGGGCAAAGTCCGGCGGCTGCTGGAACTGGCCGACCGCCATCCTTTTTTCACCATCGCCCGCGACGCCGCCGCCTGCCTGCTGGTGCGCCTTGACCGTCCCGGCCAGGCCGTGGCCGCCCTGGCCCCGGCCGTGCGGCGCTATCCCCATTGCCATCGGACCCTGGCCAAGCTCGCCGAGCTGCACCTGCTGGCCGGGGACCGGGAACAGGCCCGGCAGTGCGCGGCCCGGGCCACGCCCTTGGTGTCCTCGGGTTCCCGGCTGCGCCGGGACTACGAGCTCCTGGCCGCCCAGCCCCGGGAGGCCGTGGCCGGAAAATGGCGCGCCCGCCCCCTGCGCCCGCCCTTGCAGCCGCGCCAGGTCGCCCTGCACTGCGCCGTGCCGGTCTGGGGCGAGGCCTTTGTCGATCTCTTCATGCGGGTGACGCTGCGTTCGCTGTTCGCGCCGGGCAACCTCCCCTACGCCGTCGGGCGCCACCCCGTGCGCTTTACCATCTACACCGACCCCGCCGACGTCGACCGCATCCGGGCTTATCCGGAGTGGCGACGCCTGAACGAACTGGCCGACGTCCGCCTGGAACGCATCGACGACGTCCTGGCCCAGAGCGACGGCCCCGGCGGCAACCGCTACGACCGCATGTCCCGATGCCAGGACCATGCCCTGGCGACGTCAGGCCGGGAAAACCGGTTCACCTTTTTTCCCCTGGCCGATCTCCTGTTCTCGTCGCATTTCCTGCAGCGCGGCCTGGAGTGGCTGGAGGCGGGCTACGACACGATCTTTTTCGCCGGCATGCGCTACGCCAAGGAGCGCCTGCTGCGGGAAGCCGTTCCCCAGCTGTCGCGCGACGACGCCATCATCGCCCCGGCCAAGACCCTTTTTGCCCACGCCGCCAAGGCCATTCACCCCATCTATCAGCGCAAAATCCGCGGCGACCATGCCGAGCTGCATCCCAATTCCTACTTCGCCGCCGACGCCGACGGGAATATTTACCAGCATTTCTTCGCCCCCACCCCCATCTTCATCGCCCCGCAGCCTGCCGCCGTGTCCATCGCCGCCACCCTGGACGCGGATCTCGGCTACAGCGTCACGGACGGGGGCCTGGGCAATTTCCGCTACGTCACGGACACGGCGGACTTCCTGCTGCTGGAGCTCACCAGCGAACACGCCGACACCGGCGAACGGCAGATTCCCGGCCCATGCCCCATGGCGGCCTGCGCCAACTGGCTGCGGCACGCCATCGATCCCGTCAACAAGCTGCTCGGCGCCCACACGGTCATCCTGCGCCAGGCGGACGGCCCGGGACTCGCGCCCGAAGCCCGGCGGCTGGCGCGCCAGGTGCGAAGCCTGCTCCTTTGAGCCAACGCGCCGTGAACACTCCACCACCGCCAAAGGACGAGCCATTCATGCCCTCCCCCACTCCATGCCCTGTCTGCAGCGCCCGGGACGCCGCGCCCTTCCTGCACCGGCCCGACCATTTCCTCAGCATCTTCCTGGCCGACGAGGACATCCCCGGCATCGACGTGGAATTCGCCTTCTGCCCGACCTGCTGCCACATCTTCCTGCGCTCCGCCTACGACAATCCCCGCTACGAGGCCCTGGCCCGCCGGCTCTACCAACGCTACGCCCTGCTCGAGCAGGCCGTGCGCCCCTTTCCCCAGCGCGACCGCCACTATTTGGCGGCCGTGGATTTCTTCGTCCAGGCAGCCGCCCCCGGAGACAAGCCCTTGTCCGTCCTGGACGTGGGCTCCAACCGGGGCGATTTCCTCTTCCTGCTCAAGGAGGCCCTGCCCCGCATCCGGGTCCAGGGCGTGGAGCCCTCGGCCCTGCCCTTCCACGGCGTGCCGACCATCAACCAATGTTTCGAGGATTGCCGGTTCGACGCCCCCTTTGACGTCGTCATCGCCCGGCACGTGGTGGAGCACCTGGCCAGGCCCCACCCCTTCATGGCCCAGGCGGCGCGCTGCCTTCGCGACGACGGGCTGCTGTTTCTCGAAGTGCCCAACCTCCACTACGACCTGCCGCGCGGCATCGAGAACTTCATCCCGGAACACATCCACCACTTTTCCCTGCATTCGCTTAAAACCCTGCTGTCCTGCTCGGGCCTGGAGCTTGTCCACATCGATGACTCCCGGCCCGAGGGCTTGCGCCTGCTGGCCCGCAAGACCCAGGCCCCGGAGGACGCCGCCTGCCGCACGCGCCACGACCTGCCCGAGGCCATGGCCATCGAGCGCCGCCACATCGACGGCTACGCCGCCAAGATCGCCTACTGCGTCGAGCGCATCCGCCAGGCCGTGGAGGCCGGACGCCGGCCGGCCTTCTATGGCTTTGGCAACGTGTTTTTCTGCGTCCTGGCCGAACTGCGAAAACACCTGCCCCCGGGCGTCTTCGAGGCCGCCGGCCCGGTCATTCTCGACGACACGCCCTCCAAGATCGGCAAGGCCTTTCGCGGCATCCCCATCGTCTCCCCGGACCAGGGCCTTGCCCATGGCGATTTCGCCGTCATCGTCTGCACCATGAATCCAAGCCACAAGGAACTCATGCGCCAAAAGGCGGCGGCCCTGGCCGCCGGCCGGGCCATGGTCCTGACCGCCTGGGAAGAGAACGTCTATGTCTAAGCACACGACCCCAAACGACGCCTACCGCATGGACGGCCACAAGCTTTACTGGCACCTCGACCGCGTCCTGGCCTGGCAGCGCGGTGAACCTATCGCCCCGCTGCATATCGATTTCGGCATCACCACGGGCTGCAACTTCGCCTGCCGCTATTGCTACGGCATGTTGCAGGGCCGAAAAGGCAAGAAAAACGCCTTCCATATGCCCCAGGACGCCATCCTGCGCTTTTTCACCGACGCCAAGGCCGTGGGCGTGCGCTCCATCGCGCTTATCGGCGAGGGGGAAAACACCCTCAACCCCGCCCTCTATCCGGCCATCGCCCACGCCGGCCGCATCGACCTCGATCTGAGCCTGGCCACCAACGGCCTGGAGCTGCCCCTTGCCGGCCTGGACGAGGCGCTGTCCGTGCTGCGCTGGATCCGGTTCAACATCAGCGCCGCCTCGCCCGAAGGCTACGCCGCCATCCACGGCGTCGGCCCGGCCGACCACGCCCGGGTGCTGGCCAACATCCGGGCCTGCGTGGAGCGCAAGCGCGCGCTGGGGCTTGGCGTCGCCATCGGCCTGCAGGCCGTGCTGTTGCAAGGCAATCTCCAGGAAGTGGTCCCCCTGGCCCGGCTGGGCCGGGAGCTTGGCGTGGACTATCTGGTCGTCAAACCCTGCTCCGACACCTACGACAGCGCCCTGGGCGCGCCCCTTGACGCCTACGAGCAGCTGGAAACCGATTTCGTCGAAGCCGAAGGCTTCTCGGGCGAGGGCTACAACGTCATCGTCAAGCGCCAGAAAATCGGCAACAAGGGCGTCAAAGCCTACCGGACCTGCTACGGCACGGAGTTCCTGCTGGCCATCAGCGGCAACGGCAACGTCTATCCCTGCGGCCACTGGTTCAAGTACGCCGACGACAAATACCTGATGGGCAACATCATCGAACAGCGTTTTTCCGACATCGTCGCGTCCCAGCGCTACGCCGACGCCCAGCGGGCCATCAAGAACGTCAACGTCAACAGGGACTGCGAAAGCAACTGCCGGCAGCACTACATCAACAACTTCCTGCAGATGCTGGCCGACAAGCCCGACCACATCAACTTCATCTAGGGGAGGAGCCATGCACGTCCTGCTTCTTGGCGCAACGGGAATGCTCGGCACGGCCTTTGCTTTTAAATTTGCCGAAAAAGGCCTTCCCTTCACCCCCCTGGGGCACCGGGACTTGCGCATCGAATCGGCCGACTCCGTGGCGGCGGCCTTCGCCGCCCATCCCGCCGACGTGGTCGTCAACTGCACGGGCATCGTCAGCATCAATCCCTGCGAGGACGATCCCGAGCACTGCACCGCCGTCAACGCCCTGGGCGCGCTCTACGTCTCGCGCCAAGCGGCCGCCCGGGGCATGACCATGGTGCAGTTCAGCTCCCATGCCGTGTTCGACGGCCAGAAAGAAGGCTTTTACACCGAGGACGACGTGCCCCGGCCCCAAAGCGTCTACGCCGTGTCGAAATACGCCTGCGAGGTCTACGCCGCCCTGTGCCCCAGCCACTACGTCCTGCGCGTGCCGGCCATGTTCGGCCCCCGGCGTAACGACTCCCTGGGCTTTGTCGACAAGATGCTCGCCTTCATGGAACAGGGGCGCGAACTGCGCGTGGCCGACGACAAGATCGATTCGCCGACCTACAGCCTGGACGTGGCCGAAACGGCCATCGGCCTGCTTTCGGACAAGGCCCCTTACGGCCTCTACCACGCCGCCAACGACGGCTGCGTGAGCTATTACGACTTCATCGACGCCGTGCGCGAGATGACCGGGTTGCAGGCGACCCTGCATCGGGCCAAGGACGCGGATTTTCCTTCCCGCGTGCCCAAGCCCTTGCGCACGGCCATGCGCTCGGTCAAACTCCCCGCCTTGCGCGGCTGGCGCGAAGCCCTGGCCGACTATCTCCAATCCCGCGGCCGCCAGGCCGGCCAAAGCCGTTGACCGGCGGAGTCCGCATCCCTATGCCCCACAGCCGTTGCCTTCTGTGCGCCCATGACGCCTTTCTGGACGTCTCCCCACCCGGCCTGGTCGGGGTCACCTCGGACTGCAAGCCCTGGCCCCGGGCCGGGGAGCTGCGCCTGTGCCGGCGCTGCGGCCATGTGCAAAAAGCCCTCACGCCCCAGTGGCTGCGGGACGTGGCCGAAATTTACGCCGGCTACGAACTCTATCCCTTAAGCGCCCTGTCCGAACAGATGATCCGCGTCGGCGACGGCTTCGTGTCCCGCAACGGCCATCTGGCCGACCGGTTGGCCGGGGTTCATCCCATTGCGGAGACCGGCGACATTTTGGACATCGGCTGCGGCAACGGCGGTTTTTTGCGGGCGTTTTCGAAGCGTTTTCCCGGCTGGCGGCTTTTTGGCTGCGAACAGCAGGCGGACCGGCGGCAAGACATCCTGGGCCTGCCGGCGGCAGGCGGCTTCTACCAGGGCGACATCGAGGCCATCGACCGCCGGTTTGACGCCATTTCCCTGGTCTACGTCATCGAACACCTTTTTGACCCAGCCGCTGTCTTGCGGGCCATCCGCCAAAAGCTCGCTCCCGGCGGCTTCGTTTTCGTCAAGACGGCCGATCTGCGCACCGGCCCCTTTGATCTGGCCGTGGCCGACCACTGCCACCACTTCACCTTGGAAATGCTCGCCTGCCTGCTTGGCCGGACCGGCTTTGCCGTGACCCGGGCCTTTGACGACTGGGTGGACAAGGAAATCGGGCTGGTGGCCGTGGCGGCGGACCAGCCCGCCCCCGGCCCCATGCCGCCGGTTCCCCTGGCCGAGGTCGAAGCCGTGGTGCGGGCCAATCTGGGGGTCATGGCCGCCATCCGGGACAAGGCGGCGGCCAGCGCCGTGCGCCCCCTGGGCATCCTGGGCACGGCCATTTCCGCCACCTGGCTGGCCAACCAGCTCGGCCCCGGCGCGGCCTCGTTTTTCGTGGACGAGGACACCTCCCGGGTCGGCCGGACCCATATGGACCGGCCGGTCCTGAGCCTGGACCAGGCCCCGGCGGGTTGCGCCGTCTGCGTCCCCTTTCCGCCGCCGGTGGCGGCCAGGATCGTCTCCCGCGTGGGCCAAACGCGGCCGGACATCACGTTTTTGGCCTGACCTCGGCCGGTCCATTTGCCAACCCGACAGGAAAACGGTGCGCCATGTTCAGAACGGTTTTGGCCGATACGCCCCTTGGCGACGACGGCTCCCTTTTCATCTTCCTCGGCGCGCCGGCCGCCGCCGGCATCAAGCGCAAGCTGGCCTTCCCGGCGGTCAACGAGGCGGTCCTGCAGGGCGTGACGGCGCTTCCGGTCCAGGCCCTGCTTGACGGCGTGACCGTGGTCATCGACGCCGCCGCCTACGCCAGGGACAAGGTCTGGATCGATGCCGTGCAAAAGCAGCTGGCCATGGTCTACTGCAAGCACGTGCTGTTCCCCCGCCAGTCGGGCACCATCCCGGATGTGGCCGGAGCCCGGCAGGAAGAGGGCTATTTACTGCTGCAGCGGGAAATCCAACGGGCCGAGAACGTCGCCCTGTATTTGCAATCACCCTTGTGCAACCGGCTGCGGGGCCTGGGCCGGGGTCTGGCCACGGCCGTCCTGCTGCCCGGGCCATCCCTCAACAAGGTCGCGCCCTTGCTGCCGGAACTGCGGGAAAAATGCCTGATCGTGTGCGTGCCGCGCACCGTCGCCTTTTGCCTTCAGGCCGGGGTCGAGCCGGATTTCGTCGTAAGCCTTGACACGGCAGCGCGCATGCAGCACCTGGTCCGTCCATCCCGGCCCCTGCCCGAGACCTACCTGGTGGCCTTGAGCCCCGGGGCCCTGGCCCGGCCCGTGCGGCGCTATCGGGGCCTCTTCCTAATGGACAGCTTCGACACGTCCATCCTGCCCAATCCCTACCGCCTGCGGGAATCCTGGCTGAGCTGCGCCATTTCCACCCTGGGATTGGCCGAGCTGCTGGGGGCCGGCGTCGTCTTCCTGGCCGGCGGCGATCACTCCTGGGAAGACCCCGACTCCCTCTCCACGTACTGGAACACGATCCCGTCTGCGCCCTTCAAGGGGAACGACACGGCCTTCCGACCCCACGACGGGCCGGCCATGGTCCGGGACCTGGAACAATGGGCCCCGATCGACGTGCCCGAGGGGGCGCACATGCAGGCCCCGGCCTCGGGCCCCACCCCCGTGGGCCTGCCCGACCTCTACGCCCGGTTCCCTCTGCGCGACCGTAACGGCAACATGGTCTTCACCTATTT
This sequence comes from Solidesulfovibrio carbinolicus, assembly GCF_004135975.1. Lineage (NCBI taxonomy): Bacteria > Pseudomonadati > Thermodesulfobacteriota > Desulfovibrionia > Desulfovibrionales > Desulfovibrionaceae > Solidesulfovibrio > Solidesulfovibrio carbinolicus. Next base: position 117,399 of record NZ_CP026539.1, read on the forward strand.
CCACTATTTCGCCATCAGCGCGGAGCTGGAACAGGTGGCGCGGGAGATGGCCCAGGTTGGCATCCGCTGCCATCTGCTGGAGGAGCGCGGCATTCTGTCGCCCGAGGTTTTCAGGCCCGGCGGCCGGGACCTGCTGGCGACCTTCCCCCCCATCGACAGACCCGCCTTCCTCGCCAGGGCGGACGCGGCCCATTCCCGGCGGGAAGCCGTCCGCCACGCCCAGTATGCCCGGGAGCTCGAAGCCACCGCCAACAACGTGTCCAAGCAGGCCGCCTACCTCACCCTGCGCCTGCTTGACGGCGAGGTTACTGAGGCCCGGCAGCATCCTTACGTGCAGGCCATCGAACAGGCCTCGATCCAGCGCAAGATGCCTGCCGTGCGAGACTACGCCTTCCGGGTCAAGTTCGATTGCGACTACGCCTTCTACGTCCACCAGTTGCGCAGCCTCGTCATCGACTCCAGGGAATTCCCCCCCCTGAAAGACACCTTCTACCAGCAGCGCATCCGGCAGTGCCAGGAGCGGGTGACCCCCGAGAACTTCGAGCAGGTCCGCAAGGAACTGTTTCCCCAGGAAGAGGCCCTCGCCGTTCAGACCACCGCCCTGGCCTGCCGCACCTGGGCGGCCAGGCTGGAAGAAGGCGCGGCTCTGTGCCGGGTGTATCAGGCCGCCGCCGCTGGGGAGGTGGTGGTGCTGTGGTGCCTGCCCGAGGAAAAGGCCGACTGCTTCAAAGCCGTACGGCAAGCCGTCGGGGCGTTTCGGCCGCACTTCGCCACCCTGACCATGCAGGAGGAACTGGCCTCGGCCAGCAAGACCATCGAGTACGTGTATTTCGAGCATTTCCTGCTCTACGCCCACGCTTGCCCCCACGCCCAAGTGACCAGCCGGGGCTTTGCACGGGAGTACGGCAACCTGCTGGAGCTGGCGGACCGCAAGCGCCTCGTCCCCATGCATGTACTGGAATGCCGATTCCTCCCCGGTGAGGACAAATGTCCTCGCGCCTGATCCCCCCGCACGGCCTGCAAGGAGCCCAGCATGAACACCCTCTCCAAGAAAGACGCCCAATGGGACCGCATCGCCGTCTCGGGCAAGGTGCTGGTGGTCAAGCCAGACGACAACGGATTCTATCCCGTGGGCTTTTCCTACCTCCTGGGCGCCTGGGATGAGGTCGGCATCCGTTACGACTATGTTGACATGTTCCTGTATCCCGACACGGATATCGAAGACCTGCTGCGTCGCAACGAGTACCTGGCCGTGTGCACCGGCGGGCTCCTTGGGTCCCTGACCTTCTTCCAGACCTTGTTCGCCCGTGTCAAAAAGACAAAGCCCGACCTGCCATGCGTGCTTGGCGGCAACGTGACCACCGACTTTCCCACCGCCCTGCTCTTTTCTCAAACCGAGGCGGATTACCTTGTCTTCGGCGAGGGCGAGATCACCGGCACCTTGCTGCTGTCGCACATCCAGCAGCACGGCGCGGCCCCCACGGACCTCCTGGGCGTGGCCTACCGCTCCACCGCCACGCCAGAGGGCTTTATCCGCAACAGACACCGGCCGCCCCTGGACCTCGCGGCCCACAACTGGCAGCCGACCTGGAAATTTCTGGAGGTGGACCGCTACGCCCAACGGCCCCACTGCACCCTGCGACTGTTCCCCGTGCTGACGGGTCGGGGCTGCAAGGGGCGCTGCTCCTTCTGTTCTCCCACGAACGGGGCCTACAGAGGCCGCCCCCTGGATCACGTGTTCCAGGAGATCGAGGGCATCATCAAGACGTACGACTTCGACTACCTGCACTTCCTCACCGAAATCTTCTTTCAGCAAGAGGCGGAGGTGCTGGAGTTCTGCCGCCGCTACAAGACCCTTGCCCGCCCCAAGCCCTGGGCTTGCCTGCAGCGGATGGATACCTCGCCCCGGGTGCTGGCCGCCATGAAGGACGCCGGGTGCTTCACCATCAACGTCGGCGTCGAGAGCGGAAGCGACCGCGTGCTGCGGGAGATGAAAAAGGACATCACCGTGGCGCAGATCCGCTCGTTCGTCGACCGAATGAAGGCCTGCGACATGGGGGTGGAAGCCTCGTTCATGGTGGGCAACTACGACGAGACCGAGACGGACATCATCAGCACGGTGGACCTGATGCTGGAACTTGGCGTGGGCGGACCCAAGGCCATGTGCGTCAACTACCCAGGCACCCTCAACTTCATTCGGGCCCAGAAGCGCGGGCTGGTGCCGGACGTGCTGCAGTACGCCAAGGCGCTGCGACGCGCCTACACCTTCGACTGGCTGCAGCACATCGAGGCCCACAAGTCGGGAGACATCCAGTACCTGAACATCACCGCCATGGACGACGACACCTTGTTCGAGGTCGTGGTGCGGGAACTGCGGCGGCTGCACGAGTACGGGTACCACGTTCGGGACGTGCAGGCGACGCCCGTTCCCCAGGCCGCCGGGGACGCGCTGCCCGAGGCCTACGACCTGCGCGGGGCGTGCCCGTTCTGCGGGGCTGGCATGTCGGCCCGGGTCTACCTGGACGATTTCCAGTCGTTCGAGGACGCCGCCTGCCCCCACTGTCTGGCCTACCAGCAAAAGTCCTTCTTCGCGCCCCTGGATGTGCCGGAGGTGCGCGTCGCCTTCGCCGAACGGCGTCCCAGGCTTGATAAGGCGCGTCGCTGCGTGCTCCTGGGGCCGGACCAGGCCATCCGGACCGTGCTGCGTCGGGGGTGGGCGGGGTTCGACTTCTCCCGGGTGGTCGGCGTCGTCCCCTTGAAGGAAGGCAACCCGTGTCAGGCCCGGTTCCTCGGCCACCTGCCTGTCCTGGATCTGGCGGTGCTGCGGAACCATGGCGTGGACCTGGCGGTGTCCGTGGCCGCCGGTCCCGCAGGCCTGCGGGACAGCCTGGGCGAGGCGGCCATGGAGACCTTGCGGCGCCAGGGCGTGGATGTCGTCTCCCTGTTTCCATTCGGCGTCATCGGCCGCGACGTGCCCGTGACGGACCTGCCGGCCGGCAAGGTCCTGGCGGTGGCTTCGGCCCAGCCGCCCGCGGTGCGCAGCCTGCTGCAGGACCTGCGTCGCGCCGGCTGCGAGGTCTCTCTCCTCGTTCCGCAGCCCAAGCAGGGGGCCTACCTGGAGCACCTCACCGGACAGGAACACATCTTCCCCGGAAAGATGTTCCACGCCCAGGCCATGTCCGAAGCCCTGCTCCAGGCCGTCCGCCAGGAGGGCTACGACTACGCCGTGTTCCCCTACTCCCAGTCCCTGGAGTTCTACGAGAACGTGCTGAAATGTATCATCGCCTGCGGCATTGACGACATCTACATCTACCACGCCAACAACAGCACGGTGTCCCAGGAGGATCACATGGCCTTCAAGCTGCCGCATCACGTCAGGATGCGCGCCATGGGACACCGGCCCTGCGAAGCCGCGTTCCTCCCATGAGGTAAGTGGACGGGAGCGGCACCGGCAAATTCAGGCCGCTACGACCGCTACAATCGACTGAGCGTACGATTTTTCCCGTTTTCTGAGGTTGCCCCTGTTACCTCCATTAAAAGACATCGCCCCGACTGGGCCTCATCAGGCAATATCTCTCCGTCAGGATGGCCTTGGAACGAGCGGCATGGACGGAGGATAGGGCATGGAGACCAGTCGTCGCCGTTCCTCGTCGGGGACCTGACTGTTGTTGACATGCCAGGCGTACGCCACGGGAATGCCGCAGGCGGCCAAACATGCCAACACGTTGCCGTATCCCGTCAACTCTTTGATAAACGGCACCACCGCGCAGTCCGCGTCGGAGGTGAGCGCCGCCTCCGGCAGGGTTTGCGCGTTGAAAAGCGAGCCAGGACAGGTAATGGTTGAACCATTCACCAGGTCTTCCACTTCGATGAGGGAAGGTGAATCCTGGAGGATCAAAACCGAGACTGTGCAGCCCCTGGCCCGCAACGATCGCAGCAGTTCGCGCACCGGCTCCTGCCTGGCGCAACAGGCCACCAGCACGTGGGCGCCGGCCAGGGACTCCAGGCAACATTCCACGCCCAGACGACCGTAAGGAAAGACCGAACGTACCCCAAGGCGGCCGGCCTCGTGCAAGGCGCCCAGGGCTCGGAAGCCCGCCCCTCCCCGGCTGATGAGGTTGGACAGGGCATCCCCGGCTGCGGCGCCTAGGGCCACCAGCGTGTCCGCGCTGTGCGCCACCTCCTCCGGTGAAAGTTGCCGAAGATTGCCGATCCAGCTCCCCTCGTGCAGGGGATCGCTGTCGGCGGAACGCAGAAAGCCCGCCACCTTGTCATACGGGAACCCTTCCACCCCGAGCTTGAGGAACGCCCGCACCTGGTCGGCCGTCCCCACCACGGCAATGCTTCCGGCCGACTCCAGTTCCACCAGAGCCGCCTCCTGGGCCTGCCGCAGAACCGGAATAATCCGGGCGGGAAAGTGCACGTGGGGTTCACCGCATTCCGGACACAGGTGTTCCTGGAATGCCGAGGGGTCGTCGATGCTCGCCTTCTTTTCCACGATGCCGCGGCAGATGGGGCATGTCCCGCGCAGCTGGTAGACGATCCCGTCCTGGGTGCTGGCCGTCACTTGACGGTAGCAATATCCTTGGGAATACAGCCGCCGCATTTCGCGGACCACGGTGGCGAACAGCAGGTCGTCATCCATGGCGGTAATGTTGAGGTAGCGTCGTTTGCCGGAATAATGGTCCTCCATTTGCCGCAGATAGGAGGGATTGTAGGCGTCGTGTGGGTCCAGAATGTACTGCAGATCGTCACGAACCAGGCCCAGCCTCCGCGCGCGCTGGTAGTTGAGGGTGCCCGGATAGGTGATGCACAAGACCATGGGTCCGAAGGCGTCGAGGTCGAGCATCAAGTCCACGGTTTTGGCCATGTCCTCGGGGGTCTCCTCGAAGTTGCCAAAGATAAACGATGCCTCGACTTGGATCTCCTGTTCCTTGAGGGCGGCGATATAGGCCCGGGCCTGGTCGGTGGTAATGTTTTTCTTCATCTTTTTGAGGATGGCGTCGCTGCCGCTTTCCAGACCCACGGTCACGGTGAAGCACCCCGCTTCCTTCATGAAGGCGAGCACTGACAGCGGCGTATCCATGCGCTGGGGGCACATCCACGGCTTGCGGCCCTTGAGGCGCGAATACCCCCGGCAAAACGCAATAATCTGTTCTTCAGTTTGAAAAAATACTTCGTTAATGAAGTAGAAATAATCGAAATCGTAGTGGGAGATCAGGTATTCCAGCTCGGCGAGGACATGTTCCACGGGCCTGCCCCGGTAACGACCGTTGGTGGGAGAGCAGAAGGCGCAGCGGCCCGTACAGCCCCGCCCAGTCAGCACCGGGAAGAACCGCTTCTGCAGTTTTTGGGAGTAGGAGTACCGGTCCACCTCCACGAAGTCCCAGGTCGGCATCCAGTTGCGGCTGGTCAGATCCAGGAAAGGCCGTCGGGCGTTGCGGACGTGCGATCCTGGCGCCTGGGGGGTCCGGTAGGCGACGCCTTCCAGGGAGGTGGGGCTGATGCCGTGGACGTCGATGTGCTGCAGCAGCAAGGTGGCGGTAATCTCTCCCTCGCCGATGACCAGATAATCTATATCCAGGTACTCGAAGAGGATCTGGGAGGAGAAGTCCACGACGATGTTGCCGCCCAGTATGCAGGCGAGGCGGGGATTGACCCGCTTGGCCGTGGCGAAGATTTCCTTGAAGTGGGGAAGGGACCAGAGCAACCCCCCTACGCACACGGCCAGGTAGTCGTGGGTACGCAGATGGGCTTCCAGGTCGAACGTGGGGTGGAGATGGAGGTCAATGTAATCGAACTCGATCCCGGCCGATTTCAAGGCTGTGGCCACGTAAGCGTAGCCGATGGGGAAGAAGTAGTTATCCGACGGTTTCACCAGGAGGACTTTACGTGACAGGGCGGGCATGTTCTTCCTCATTGTTGCAGTCGTTTCGGCGTATTGCGGGTCCAGGGGACCACAGCGGCCAGCTCCGCCGGGTCTGCGGGCGAGAGCACGCGCATGTCGGAGGTGGCACGGCAGATGGCGATGTCCTCCTGGCACTGGCGGATGGCGTCGTCCGGCCCACGTTCAAGCCCGGTCCTGCACGCGCACACCCTTGGCTTTTTTGAAGCATTCATCCGTCAACGGCGGGTTGTCGGGATCGGAAAGCCCCATCCGTCAGTACCCGGCTTCTTTTTGGTGGCGCAGGGCCAACACCAGGATCATTTCGGCATGCAACTCGTAGACCAGCACATACCCGGACAGGCCGAAGGGAATCAGCAATTCCCGGTGTTCCGGGTCCAAATCCTCGGCCGGACGGCCGGCGTTGGGAAATTTTTTCAAGATAGCCGCGTATTTTCTGATGGCCGACACCGCGGCCCGCGCGGCGTCGGCGTCCTTTTCGGCAAGGAAACGGTAGGCCCGCTGCACGCCCAGGAGCGCGGCAGGCGACCACACCAGCTTCAAATGTGGCATTTCGGCGGTTCCACGTCGTTTCCCGCTTCCAACTCGGCCAGCCAGGCGTCGGCTTCCTCGGCCGTCACATGCAGACCGGTCAGCATAAAGGCCTCATGGGCGGCCAGGGCTTCCTGGCGCAAGGCTTCCCGCTGCTCTTCCCTGGCCACATACGTTTCCAGCGCCTGGAGCATGAGCGCGTGCGGCGTGCGCTTGCGCATCCGCGCCAGCTGTTGCAACCGCTCCCGCAAGGCCACGGGAAGCTTGATGCTCGTCGGCGTGGCCTGAGTCTGCGTCGGCATGAGGGCGTCCTCCTTATAGTCTTTTTAACTACCAGAAACTACCGCGTCAAGACGGCGATTGGCCACGGCTGGGGCTGGGGCGGCCTGGGAACGCCGGGCCGGACGTCCGGCCAAGCCAGCCAAAAAGCGCGGCCGGGCAGGGTCATCCGGCCAAAGCCCCCCTGCCCGGCCGCTTGTGGCGCGCCGCGCTCGTGTCATTTCCCCGCAAAACGCCTCAAGCGTGTCGCGGGCAACAGATGCAACCCTCATGTTCTCTTACAAACTGCCCTCGCCATTTGTCAGGGACGCGCCTCTACACCGCGAACAGCTGGCGGGCGTTTTGCAAATCTTCCTCGAAATCGACCTCGATGCAGCGGTAGTCCGACACGTCCATGGGCACGAAGGTCACGCCGCGCTCGATGACCAGTTCCATGGCCTTCTCAAAATAATCCTTGTCCCCGCACTCCCGAAGCGCCTGCCGGAAGACTTCCAGGTGATGGGCGCCGATGGTGTTGATGCCCAGGGCCTCGCCTTCGGGTTCGCTCACGGTCTTGGAGATCTCCACAATGCCGCCCCGATGGTCGGTGCGGTACTTGACCTCTTCCTCGGCGCACTTCTTCTTGTCCACGGCCACCACGTTGCCGCCCCGGGCGATCATGTCGGCGATGATCTGGGGATCGAACACCACGTCGCCGTTGACCCACAGCGCGTCCTCACGCTCGACATGCTCCAGGGCGCACAGCAGGCTTTTGGAGGTGTTGGTCAGGTAAAATTCCGGGTTGTACTTGTACAGGACGCTGGGAAAATGCTCCATTAAAAGCGCCATCTTGAACCCGACGACCACGATGATCTCGCTCAGGCCGTTTTCCCGCAAAATGCGGATCTGCCGGCCCATGATGGTTTCTCCGCTGGGCAGCTGGGACAAGGCCTTGGGAAACGGCTTGCCCAGCCGGGAACCGACGCCGGCCGCCAGAATGATCGCTTTCATGGGAACCTCTCGTTGTTGGGGTTCACGTCAGGGGATCGGCCCAGGGCCGTCGAAACCTCCGTCAGGGCCCCAAGCAGGCGCTGCCCCGCCCGGGCATCGGGCTCGGCAAAAGACAGTTCCTTAAGCTTCTGCCGAGCCTGGATAAAGTCGTCCTTGCCGTCAAGCAGATCGGCCATGGCGGCAAGCAAGCTTTTGGTGTCGCGCGCCTTGGGGCCTGGAGTGAAGGCGTCGTAGTCAAAGAGCAGTTCGCGGTTGCGCGTGACGTACGCCTCAAAGTCGTAGGGAAAAAAGAGCATGGGCTTGTCGGTCAACAGGAAATCGAAATAGATGGAGGAATAATCCGTCATCAGCAGGTCGGCCAGGCGCAGCAGCGGGTAGGCGTCGCTTTCCGGGGGACAAAAGCGCAAATGCTCGATCTGTCCCGTAAAATCGAGCCTGATGTAGGGATGGAACTTGCAGACGAGCAACACGCCGCGTGCTCGGGCAAAGTCCGCGAACAACGGGTAATCAAACGCGCCGTCGCCCCAGGGATCGCCGCCGAGATCCCGGAAGGTCGGCATGTAAAACACGATTTTCAGGCCTTGCTTTTTCGCCCTGACCAGCTCGACGTACAGGGTCTGGTCGACGTTGATCATGTCGAGCTTGTCCGGGGCGCGCTGCAAGGCGTCGTTGCGCGGATAGCCCAGGTCCCAGAAGGCCTTGGCGCGAAAGGCCCGGGCAAAGGCTTTTTCCCGGAAAAAGGGGGAAGTGGACAGCACGGCGTCGTAGCCGGAATAGCCAACGGTCAGATCCCGGGCCTTTTCCGGGTTCATGTTCACGGCGGACTGAATTTCGGGAAAGCCGATGGCCTTGAGCGGAATGCCGTGCCACAGCTGCACCAGAAAGGCCCCCTGGGTGAACAGCGGGGCCAGGGTCCTGGTTTTCCAGCTCATGTCGTCGGAGACCACTATGGCCGCCCGGGCCAGCCGCGACGGCCCGTCGGGGTCGTCAAAGCAAAAGGCGTCCAGGCCCTTGGCCCGCAACAGCTTGGCCTGGCCGGCGTCGAAGGTCATGAAGGCGCAGCGCAGATGCGGGGCGTGTCGGACGGCGTGCAAAAAGGCGTATTTGCCGTTGTCGATAAAAAGGCCTCCGGCTCGGCCCACGAACACGACGTGGTCAGGCGCCTTGGGCGTCTTGGCTAAAACGGCCGCCAGCCTGACGGCCGCGGATGGCGCTTGGTCCATGGCACTCCCCTGTCAAAAGCCTGTCGCCCACGGACCGCAGCCAGACGCAGCGCCGGGCCCAAGTCCGCATTTCCCGGACAATAGCCAACCTGATCGGGAAAAGCCAGTTTCGGCCTGTTGAGCCGGGCATGTTCTTGGCTCTTGGCCCGGGCCGCAGCATCGAAATGCCCGCAGGCGACCGCCAGGACAGCGGCCCGGCTGGCCCCGCGCGGGCCAAAAATACGGTAATTTGCCGAAAAGGACAGACTCTGGCTGGCGGTTGTCCAGCTTTTTCCCCTACCATGGTCAGCTGTCCGTCCGGAAGCCTGGAATTTTCTTGACATCCGTTGACAAGGTTTTCGCACGGTGTAAATATGCCCCAACAGGGAAATTTAGGGGGGATAAAATGGCCAAACCCATTATCATCACAGTGGGCAACAACAAGGGGGGCGTTGGAAAGTCCACGACTTGCGTCAATCTTTCCGCAGGCTTGGCTCAGGAAGGGGCTACGGTGTTGGTGGTGGACGGCGATCCGCAGTCCAATACCACATCCACGCTTTTGCCCGATTTTGGGTTGCGCGAAAATTCCAGTCTGGTCAAGGCGCTCGAAGATCCCGAAGGCGCGTTTAGCCCAAACGCCTGCGCCACCAAAACAGAACACATGGAAATTGTCCCCAATTCCATCCGTTGCATGGAATGGGAAGTGCGCTCCTATGCCGGCATAGATTCGGTGCTGGGCTTTTCCAGGCTGCTGCAAAACGACAAGGACATCAGCCGCTACGATTACATGATCATCGACACGCCGCCCAATATCGGCCCCATGCTGCGCAATTCCCTGCTCATCTCGGACTTTGTCCTGGTGCCGTGTCCGGTCGGAGACCAGTACGCCCTGGACGGGTTTTCCACGTTTATCCAGGTGCTTTCCCAGGCCAAGCAGCAAAACAAGAAGCTGCTTTTACTCGGCGTGGTGCTGACCAAATTCGACGGCCGGGCCGTGACCCACAAGAAGAACAAGGACCGCATCCGGGCCTTTTTCGACGCCAAGGGCATTCCCGTTTTCGACACGGAGATCCGGGTCAACATCGACATCGACCGAGCGCACTCCCACCGCAAATCCATTTTCGAGTTTGACGCCACCAAGTCCGGCGCCTTGGACTACCACGCCCTGGCCCGCGAGGTGATCGCTCGTGTCGAAAAGCAAGCCTAGCCCGTCCGAGGACCCCTTTGCCACGATTCCGCCGCGCGAGTCCTTCGACGCCTTTCCTTCCTTGGCGGCCTTTCCCGAGAACGCCATTGCGTTTTTGACGGGCAAGGCTCCAGCGGAGGCCTGCCCAGAAGCCGAGCTAGTCAAGCCAGTCTCTCAGCCAGCCGCACAGTCGACCAGTCAGCCAGCCAAACAACCAGAAACACCGCCGGTCAGCCAGCCGCAAAACCAGCCAGCCAGTCTGTCAGCCACACCAAAGGCCCGTCAAAAAGCCAGCCAGTCAGCCAGTCTTTCACCAAGCCCGGCACAAAGCCCCTCAAAAAGCCAAGCTATAAACCAAACTTCAAGCCCCACAGAAAGCCCTTCACAAGACCGGTCTTTAGGCCTGACACTGGGCCGGGCCAAAGTTGGCGATAGACTCAACGACAACCAGCGCCGAGTCTTGGACCTGCTTTTGGCCACCAAGCCCTACATCGTCAAATTCCGCGACATCGCCCAGGCGCTGGCCATGCGCGAAGCCTCGGTGCGCACGGTCATGCGGCGGCTGGACGCCCTGGGCTTCCTGAGCTTTCGCAAGGCCCGGGACGGCAACCTCCAGGGCGTCGGCGTGACCTTCAACCAGCCGGTCGTCGAGCAATACCAGCAAGACCGAACACTAAGCCCATCTACAAGCCTTACAACAGGCCCATCATCAAGCCACAAAACAAACCAGACACAAAGCCCCTCAATAAGCCGAGAAAAAGACCAGTCACCAAGCCAGCCGATCTCTGAGCCGCACAGCCAGTCAGCCAGCCACACACCGCCTCTTAAGATAGAGAAGAAAGAATATCTTTCTATCGAGGCCATGGAAGGCTGGGACGAGGCGTTTCTCGAACTCATGTGGCCCCGGGTCTTCGCCGCCGGATTGCGCCAGGAGCAGCTCGACCAGGCCGCGGCCGCCCGGCAAAAGCTCGGCAAGTCCCTGGACCGGGACTTGCTGGCCCTGAGCCTGGACCGGGCCGAGTGGGAGTTGGAAACCCAGGGCAAGCTTGTGGACCTGCAATCCGGCGAGCCGGTGCGCAGCGCCGCAGCCTATATTTACACCGCCCTGGCCCGCTGGGGCGTGCTGCGGGCCCACCCGCAATATGTCTCCCGGGAACAGGCCGAAGCCGAAGCCGCCGTGGACGCCCTGCGCCGCCGCCAGGAAGCCCTGGACACCCTGGAAAATCTCCGGTTCGAACAGTACCGGGCCGAACTTACGCCCCAGGAATTGGAATCGATCCTGCAAGGATTCCCCGGCGGGTCCAAGGACGCCTGGATCAAAGCCTATTGGCGCAAAAACGTGCGCGAGGCCGAGACGGGGCAGGGCGGCCAAACGCCGACGACCCGCAAAGGAACGGCATGATGGGCAACATTGCGGCCGGTTTTTTCCGCATGGCCGAACATTTTCCCGACCGCCACGCCCTGGACGTCCAGGGCCAGCGCGTCAGCTACGGCGCGCTGCGTGACAACGTCCTGGCCATTGCCGGGGCCGTGGCCGCCCATGACAGCGGCCGACCCCATGTGGCCGTGTTCGACCAGCGCTCCCGCTCCGCCTACGCCGCCGTCCTGGGCATCCTGGCCGCCGGCCGGGCCTACGTGCCCCTCAATCCCGGTTTTCCCGCCCAGCGCACCCGGCACATGCTCATCCGGTCGGGTTGCGCGGCCGTGGTGACCAGCGCCGAGCACCTGCCGGCCCTGGCCGCCCTTTTGGACCACCCCGAGGCCGAGGCGGCCCTGGACGAGCTCACCGTGATCCTGGCCCCGGAGGAGGGCGGCCCGGCGTCTCTTGCCCCGGGGCTTTCCCCGAAGCTGGCCCGAGGCCCGCGCCTGGTCCGGGCCGGTTCCTCGCCGGCCACGGCCGTGGCCGAGGTCGAGAAGGGCCAAACGGCCTATCTGCTTTTCACCTCGGGCAGCACCGGCGCGCCCAAGGGCGTGGCCGTTTCCCACGGCAACGTCGGGGCCTATCTGGACTATGTCGCCAGCCGTTACGCGCCGTGTCCCGAGGACCGCTTCTCCCAACTGTTCGACCTGACCTTCGATTTGTCGGTCCACGACATGTTCGTGTGTTTCGGGGCCGGGGCCTGCCTGTGCGTGCCGCCGGCGGCCTCCCTGATGGCCCCGGGCCGGTTCATCCGGGACAAGGGACTCACGGTCTGGTTTTCGACGCCTTCCACGGCCGCGTTCATGGCCCGGCTGGGGATGCTCAAACCCGACGCCTTTCCCGGGCTGCGGCTGAGCCTTTTTTGCGGCGAACCCCTGCCCGCGGCCACGGCCGCCGCCTGGAGCCGGGCCGCGCCCCATTCGCGCCTGGAAAATCTCTACGGTCCCACCGAAACCACCATCGCCATCGCTCACTACGCCTGGGATCCGGCCGTTTCGCCCGGACAATGCCAAAACGGCCTCACACCCATCGGCCGGGTGTTCGCCAACCACGACATGGTCGTTGTCGGCCCGGACGGCGCGCCGGCGAAGCCAGGCCAAGCCGGAGAACTGCTGCTGGCCGGAGTCCAGGTCACCCGGGGGTATCTGGACGACGAGGCCAGGACCGCCGGCCAGTTTGTCCGCCGCGGCGACGACGGCCGGATCTGGTACCGCACCGGCGACATCGTGCGCGAGGACCAGGACGGCATCCTGCAATATCTGGCCAGGACCGATCAGCAGGTCAAGATCCGGGGGTTTCGGGTCGAATTGTCCGAAGTGGAGCACGCCGTGCGGTCGTTTTGCCAGGCTCCCTACGTGGTGGCCGTGCCCTGGCCCCTGCACCAGGGCAATCCCGAAGGGCTCATCCTGGCCGTTTTCGGCGGCGACAAGAGCCAAGACGAAATCATCAACCACTGCAAAAACCGGCTCCCGGGCTACATGGTCCCAGCCAGGGTGGACTTTCTGGAGACCGTGCCGCTTAACAGCAACGGCAAGATCGACCGGGCGGCCGTGAAACAACTTCTGACGGGAATATGACATGCAAGACGTCAAAGACACGTTGCGCCGGTTTATCGCCGGGCATTTGGAGGAAGCGGCCGCACGCAAGGGGCGCGTGGTCACGGTGACGGACGATTTGTACATCCTGGGCGAGCAGCTCCTGGATTCGCTGGAATTTTTAAACCTGCTCATGGCCGTGGAGCAGCGGTTTCAGCTGGAAGTGGATTTTTCCGACCGGGACATCGCCGAAGTGACCCGCTTCGGGGCCCTGGTGGACGCCTTCGCGGCAACGGCGGGGCAGGGGGGATGAGCGTCAACTGGGCGGCCATCGCCGAGGCGCGCCATGTCGCGGTCAAGGACTGCTGGACGACCTGCGACGGCTATTGCTGCAAGAACTTCCTGGCCGGCGAATTATCCCTGCCAGACGCGGACAAGGTCATCGTGCCCTATCTGCCCGGGGAATTCGCCTATCAGCAGACCCTTGGCGGTCTGCCGGAATCGGTGCGGGCCGTGCGCCAGACGTATGTCCTGCCCGACGGGCGGCCCTGGAACGTCGATTTCCTGCACTGCACGGCCAAGGGCCGGTGCGACGGTCTGTTTTATAAGCCCCTGGTCTGCCGGATCTACCCGTATTTTCCCCTGGTCGACCTCGACGGCTCCATCCGGGGCTTTGAGTACTGCTCGCTTATGGACCTCTTTCATGCCGGCCCGGACGCCCATCCCTGCACCCTGGCGCGCGAGCTGGGCCAGGCCGTCCAGGACGGCTTGCGGCGGTCTTTGGCTCCTGCCTTGTGCTTTTCGGAGATCATCTTCGCCTTTGCCATGTTCGAGCGTATCGTTACGGCCCTGCGCCGGGCTGTCCCAGGCGTTCTGGACGGCGAGCCGGGCTCGGAGGGGCGCGGCCGGTTTCTGCGCGCCTACCAATGGCAGGTGTTTTCGCGCAAGCCCTGGGCCACGCCGGCTTTTGCCGAAGAAACAGCCGCGCTGTACGCGGCCATGACGCGTCGCCACGGTCCCCTGGACCTGACCTGAGGTCGCCTCCCCGGCCCGGGAACACCCTATCGCCGGCACGTCGCGCCAGACGCGCTCCGCCGGCCGCACCCGCCGGCTGTTATGCGACACGCCGCGCGGGATGTGCTCGAAAGCCTAAACGAGGGCCAACCATGGCGTTTTTCACCCCGCAATCCTTTGCCGCCCTCCTGGACGAACTGCCCATTGGCCGAGGCGACGTGGTGTTCGTGCAATCGTCCCTGGCCGCCCTGGGGCCGTGGCGCGGCGTCGCGCCAAACGACCTGCCGGAGGCGGTCATCGAGGCTTTGGAGCGGCGCATCGGTCCGGACGGCGTCCTGGTCATGCCCGCCTTTGGCTACGACTTTCCGCGAACCGGCCAGTGCGATCTGCGCCAAGAGCCCAGCGTGGTCGGGGTGTTGACGGAGCGCCTGCGGCGCATGCCCGGCACGCTACGTTCGGTCCATCCCATGTTTTCCTTCGTGGGCAGGGGGGCCGGGGCCGAGGCGCTGCTGCACCCCGACCGGGCTGAGCGGCACCCGTTTGGCCCGGATTCGGTCCTGGCCCGGCTCCACGAGGCCAACGCCCTGACCCTGCTCTTGGGGGCGCAGTTTCGCACCTGCACCGCATTCGTCTACAGCGAGCGGGTCCACGGCGCGCCCTACCGGTTCGACAAGGCCTTTGCCGGCGCGGTGACGGGGCTGGACGGAACCGTGCACCAGGGCGATTTTTATCATTATTGCCTGCCGCGCAGCATTTCCTTGCAACCCGATTATTCCCGGGCGGCGGCGCAGCTTCTGGCCGACGGCACGGCCCGCCGGATCAAGGCGGGCCTGGGGGCGGTCACCTTTTTCCGTTGCGCCCCGGTCCACGCCTTCCTGGGCCGGGAGCTGGCCGCCGATCCCTGGTACCTGCTCAGCGCGCCGCCGGAAATGCTCGTCACCTACGCCAACGGCGTCGAGACCCTGGTGGAACCCGGGGAATTGTCGAGCCGTTGGCGGTAAAGACCGCCCCACGATCATCCCAGCGGGCGCACAGTGCCGGCCGGCAAATACAGGCTGGCCCCGCACCGGCGCAGCCAGCTCAATCCGAACCGCCGGGTGCCGGCGTTTTTGCCGGCCATCCTGGGATAGCTTGAGGGTGCGTCCAAACGGCACGACCAGCGACAACAAATACCCCAAAAAAAACCTTGCGAATCATGGATTCGCGGTGCTAA
>NZ_CP026540.1 GCF_004135975.1 Solidesulfovibrio carbinolicus
TAGCGGAGTCTAGCCATGTCTAGCCAGACTCCGCCGGAGTGTCAGGGCAACTCCAGTGATGCCCAGCGGGCTCGACTCCTGCACCGCTTACGCCAAGGCCCCATAACTACCACCGACGCCCGTCACGACCTGGACATCTTACATCCGCCTGGCCGGGTAAAAGAGCTTCGTAAGGCAGGGTTCGTGATAGAGATGTGGCGCGTCCCCGGCTATAACAGCAACGGGAAGCTCCACAACGTCGGGCTTTACACCCTGACGCAAGAGCCTCCGTCCGCTACGGTAGACGGGAGCCTCTAGGGTGAGCGGAGTCAACGAACTTGAACCGCCGGAATATGGTCCGGGTCACTACGGTGGCCCGGACACCATCAAACTGGCGTTCAAGCCTAGTAAGTTCAGCAAAAAGCCATCCTGGCGAACGATAGAGGCGGGCCACGTCACCGACATGGTGGCGGGCCTGCCCCTGCCCGAGCTGGCCGACGGGCGGGTGGGCATCTGGCTGACGGCCTGGTCCGAGACACCAGCCGGCCGGGTGGTGCTTCCGTGGCTGGACATTGAGGCCCCAGGCGAAGCCCACGGCCGTGTGGCGGACAATATCCGCGTTGCCGCGAAGCTGTTCCTGCGCCTTGCCGAACACGGTCTGGATGACGGGCTAGTGGTCGCCCTGACCGGTTCCGGGTTTCGGTTCTGCTGGCCCTTCGCGGTCGAACCCGAACTGGCTCAGGCCTTCATGGCGATGATCCGCGATGCTTCCGAATGGCCCGGTATCGACACCGCTCCCCTGACCGGCAACGCATCACCCCTGCTACTTTGGGCCTATCGCGGCCCATCCGCACAAGGCGACAAGGGTGACCGGCACATCCATTTCCTGGATCATCCCGGCCAGCTTCTCGACCTGACCCCCGGCGATTACGAACGCCTAGTCCAGGGCCGTCCCGACCCGTCCCGAGCCGTCCACGACATCGCCCGCGTCATTCCCCGGAGCTGGACCCCACCGACTTGGCGGCCCATCCTGGCGCACTACAAGCGCGAGCTGGAACTGCGGCGTTGCGTCATTAGGGTTAATTTCCCGCCACGAGAAAAACGCCGTACCGTGGATATGAAGGCGGTTCTGGAACACCTGCATGGTTTCGGAATCACCACCCGGAAAATTAGCGTTGGGGAACAGGTCGTCCACCGACTTTCCCGCTGCCCGAGCTGCGGCGCAACCTGGGGCAACCCGTGGGTCACGAGCGGTGGGTGGTTGAAGTGTCACCGGACTGGCTGCGAGGCTGGCCAGATGGCCGTTGACCTTCAAGGCAAGGAGTTCCGTCGCGGCTTGGCCCTGCGCCAATGGGCACCCGAGCTGTCCCCCAACGACGAGGTGGTGGAGCATGAATTTCACCAGCCACCACGTGAAGCCATCCCCCTGGAGGTAGCCCGCCAGACGATCCGCAAAGCCCTGGCCGGCGATGACCCGGCCTTGCTGCTGAAAATTCCTGCCGGCGTCGGCAAGTCCCATGCAGGCCTGGAGCACGCCCTGGAGGTGTCCCAAGATGGCGTGGTGCTGCTGACCGTCCCCACCACGGCACTGGCCGAGGAACTGGCCGCCAAGGCCCGCCACATGGCCGAAGATAATGGCCTAGACGTGGACGTGCGCCAGTACCGGGGCCGGACCAAGGAAACATGCCAGCAAGCTGACTATTGCGTCCACGTGGCTTCCATGGGTTTTTCGCCGGCCCTGTTGGTCTGTGCCAAGTGCATGAGCCGTGAGAACTGCGCCCACTTCCATCAACTCGAAGGCCTAGAGCATGGGCTGGTTATCGCGGCCCATACCGCTGCGCCGTTTGTCCTGCCCAAAATCAAGCGGTGGCTGCGGGAATGGATTGTGGACGAAAGCCCACTGCGCGACCTGATGCGCCAGGAGACGGTCTACCAGGGCAGCTTCACCGCACTAAAAGCCCGGCTGGTCGGTCACGCCGAAACCGCCCTGGCGAAAATTGAAGTCACGGCCGAGCGATTGCTGGGCAAGGTCGCGTCCGAGAATGGCGGAGCCCATGGCCGCCTCTACGCCACCACGCCGCCGAGTGGCGAGTGGGAAGCCACCATGTCCTTGTGGGAAGCGGCCGACATCACCAAGGCCGAGCGCGAGGCCCTCTCCGACCAGATCGCCTACTTCGATCAGCACCAAGACGAAAAGCCCGGCAAATGGCAACGCCGCTTGTGGGACGAAAAGGTGGACCTGGCCATGCTCCGTTGGATGTGGATGGGACTGGACGAGACGGCCCAGGGCAGCGCCTATATTCGATGCCAGCCCCACCCCATGACCCCCGTGACTTTCCGCGCCCTGCGAAACGTAGTGCCCGACCTGCCCGAAAACGTGCGTCTGGTGGCCTTGGACGCTACCGGCGACCATCGGGAGTTGGAAGCACTGTTCTCGCGGTCATTCAAGGTGGTGGACACCGCCGTGGAACTACCCCCTGCCAGGCGCGTCTGGTTGCGCCAAGCCATGGGCAAATGGAAAATGGGCCGGCTGCTGGATGACCAGGAGAAGCTGGAAGCCGTTTTCCGCAAGGCCATGGCGAATCTACGCCCCGAGGACAGACACGTACTTTTGGTAACCCACCAGGCCGCCGAGGCCGCCCTGCTGGAGCTGGCAAAACGGGTAGACCCGAACAGGGTATGGGCAAGCACGCATTACTGGTCCAGTCGTGGCCTTGACTGCTGGCGCGACTACGACGCCGCCCTGGCATTTGGGACGCCGACGGCGAACAGGGCCGGGGTACTCGACCTGGAGCTGGCCCTATTCGGTGGTGACCAGGACGCGAGGGACATCTGGTTTTCCGGCCTTGGTCCACGCGATCTTATCCAGGCCATGAACCGAGTCCGGCCGGTGATGGCGTCGAAGACCCTAGTGATTGTTGGCCGTGAATGGCCCCATGAGTTGGGAAAGCCTTCATTCATCATCGACAGGCAGCGCCAAGGGGGCCAGGCCAACGTCGAGGAGCAAGCCTACGAGCGGCTTCTGGTCCTGGCCAAGCATTTCGGCTTCATGTTCCCCGAGCTGGCCCACGTGGCAGGCATCTTTCGGGCCGAAGACCAGGCCAACGAACACGATTGGCACGAACGCATCGAACCCCTGTTGACCGGAGAAACCCCGTTCGCCATTGCGCCCACCCTAATAAAGGACATTCTTATAAGGGTCCGCGCAATGGAGGAGGGACTTTCTCCCATCCGTCTGGGGCATCGTGGTCATGCCTGGCCGCGCCTCATGGCTCGCCTGGAAAATGAGCTTGGTCTGCCATCCCTGGAGTACCGCCCCCGCACTGTTCATGGTGGTGGTCGTGCCCAGGCCGCCGTCGGGTTCGTGTCCGCTGTGCGCCGCTTCTGCGAACAGTACGGCCTGACATTCAATCAATCCCTGTGGAAGGGTCAGGAGGAGCCATTGACCGTACCCAGCGCCACCGCGACCGGAACCGCCATCATTCGCGTGGAAGCTCATGGAACCGCCCGGGTGTACGTGCTTCCTCCCAAAGTTTCGGACAAACCGATGCCGCGCTGTGATCCCCTGCTTCAACCAACCGGCCGACGACCTCGTGGTCTGGGGCTGGTCAGTTTCTTGCCACCACCGCGAGCCATTCCTTTGGTGGACACTTTCGATGGCTTTCACCTTCAACCGGCACCTGTTCAAGCGACTGCTGCCGCAATAAGTGCTTGATGTTCCGACCCCTTGACTGTTTATATAAGTCACTTATATAAGTCTTATATAGAAGCGAGGTGGCAATGGGCTGGAAAGAACGAAAGCGTGAGCAGGGTTACCGGGACGTGCTGGTCTGGCTGGAGCCAGCCGCCGTCGAGGCGTTGGAGCAGTTGAAGGCCGCGTCCCCGGGCTTATCCGTGGCTGACCTGGTTTCCCGGGCTGTCATCGTGGCCGCCGGCATGGAGCTGCCTATGGTCGCCGGTCCTGTTGCCGGTGGTCTCGATCCCGTGGTGGTCAGTCTCAAGGATCAGCTCGCCGGCATCGAGGAGCGCCTGGCCAGGGTGGAGGCGTCCACCATGCCCTCCGCCACCGTCATCATGCCCGTGGAACCCGTCCACCGCGATAATGATCTGGAAGCCGAAGCGCCCCAGGCCCCGGTCGATGCTCCCGAGGATCAGGACGGCGGAGCCGAGGGCGAACCCGCCAAGCGTCGGAACTGGAATGGACGAGTTGACCAGGGCACCTTGCTGGAGGCCGTTGCCGACAAGGTGGAGGAGGTGGGCGGCTGGGACTTCAACGTCACGGCCCTGTTCCGGGAGCTGGAGGCCAAGGGATTGAAGGTCCATGGCCATGCCAGGAACTTCTGCACATGGGTCACGAAACACCATACCGCCATTGAGGCAATTCTGGACCAGCGTCGGGCTACCAGGTGACGAAGTGGTTATTGTATAATTAAATACTAGAAGGATATTTTTATGACGGTGCGTACCAGAACAGCGTTGGTCTGTGAATGTGGACATGAAGGGTATCTACTTTTGTTCTGAAAACGACAGTCCTTATAGCTCGTTATGGGAACAATATACATTACATGGCTTTTCAGGGGCAGGTGTTACAGTTACATCTAGTAAGGATATGCCTGAAGATATGCTTGCTTCAATGAAGCCTATTTGTCCGTCTTGTGGGAAGAGTGGATTGGTAAGATATAAATAGTTGATGGCCTTTTCCCTATTGATTTGGAATTTCTGGGAGAGGTTCAACCATGAGTAGAGGTAGGCCCGGCTGGCGTCCGGTAGGGGAACACATGCTGCGCTTGGACGTGCGGCAGCTCCATCGTCGGGATTGCCTACGGCCAGGGCTGGCTTTTTCGTGGAGCTGGTCCTGGGGCGACGAGCCCGCCGGGAGCATCAGCATCTTCACCAGCACCGATTCCATCCGCCTCATGTACGGGACCAAGGACGGCGAGCAGGTGGACGAGCTTGTGGGCCTGGACCTGACGCCTTGCCATTTCGGTGGGGCACGGACCTGGTTCCTGTGCCCGAGATGTGCCCGGCGCGTGGGGGTCCTGTTTGGCGGCCGGCGGTTCTGGTGCAGGCATTGCCACGGCATCGCCTACGCGGTCGAGAACGAGGACGCTATGTCCCGGTTGCTGCGCCGGTCCAACAAGCTGCGGGAGCGGGTCAAGGTCAGGGCTGGTACGGCGTACCCGGTCACTTTCAAGCCGAAGGGTATGCACCAGCGAACTTTCGACCGCATCAGGTGGCAGATTCAAAAACTCGAATCGGCGTTCTGGATGGCTGCGGCGGAACGATTCAACATCACGGTCTAGCGATAGGAATGAACTACATGACGAAAAAGCCTGTAGTCCCTGGCTTTGAAGGAAAGCGCCGAACCGCGCTTGAGTCCATCAGGGCGGTTTTGCTTGGCCTGCATGGGAGGCAGCTCCCCGCTTGTGGCGGAGTGTGCGTCACCGGGCCTGTGCCTTCCATGGCCACCGCATGGGCGTCATCGAGCAGGGAGCCGACCGCCGCTTGGTCCGCGTCATTACCGGGTACTGCCGCGAACAGTGCCAGCCCGGGGAGGAGCCGGCCACCTGCACCGCCGGCAAGGTGTTCATGGACCTGGAGCCGTGCGTCTTGTGGCCATTCAGGACCGGGCGCAATCCGTACATCAGCGCCGAGCAGCGGGAAAAGCTGCGTCGTCATGCCCAGGAGCAGTATCAGCTTGCTGGCGGAGGAGCCCGTTTCCGTCCCAGGACAATCGAAACACCCCGCGCCCTGACCTTTGGGTCACCCGTCCAAGCCGGCCTGAAAAAACAGGCTGAAAAGAGGCGTGGGGTTATCACCGAATCGTTGCTGGTCAACGCGGTTGAACAGGTAGGTTAACACCCTGAAGGCCGCACGGCGTCTAGCTCTGCGGGCAAAGTGTCAAGTTTCAACTGATTATTTTACGCTGTGCCTAGCGGAAAGCTGCGGCTCATCGCCACCGCTTTGGAAATGGCCTGGAAGGACCCGTCGAGGTTTCCAGTTGCCAGGAAGTTGCCACCATTCCCTCGCGCGCGCCCGCGCGTACATGTCCGATAATCCGCCCGAAGAACCACAATCCCGTCGCGCACCTTCCGATTTTGTGGAGGCATGGCGACGTGGTGGAGCTGGCCCCCTGTTCAAGATAAAAGCCGGGTGGGTGTAGGTAGCCTCACGCGCGCGCCTGCGCGTACTGCGCACTTAACTCCGTCACTGCCACGCCAGGGTCACGTCTCGCGCGCGGGCGCGTACAATTCGTCCTGACCGGAATCACTTCACGGCCAAGCGGGGAAAAATTCCTGGGCCGGGTACTACCAGCCTGGAGTCCCGCGGCATCGTCGGGGGGCATGGGGGGTGGGGGTTATCCATGGTTCCCATGGTCAGGATGAAGCATGGGGAGGGGGGCGCACCACGTCCGTGGTTACCACGTAGTTACCAGCAAAGCCTCACGCGCGCGCGTGCGTACTGCGCGGGAATGGCCTGGAAGTGAACTTGGTCACCGCCATTTCGTCTTGTCCTGGACGCCTCGCTGGGACAGCTCGCCTTCCTTGTAGCCGTCGAAGTCGAAGCGGCCGTGGACGCTGCTGGGCTGGTGCTTGGCCTTCCAGATGGGCAGGACGGCCAGGGTCAGGACGACAAGCGCGGCGATGCCGATGAAGAACCATTCCATGGGGAGCAGGCTTTAGCAGGCGCAAGCGGGTTGCTGGGTAACACGGCCACCGGCCAGGTTGCCACCAGGCTTTTTTCGCAGCTCGAACCCGAGGCGGAACCCCAGGACTTCGGCCGCGTCCATGAGCTGGTTGACGGTGGATTGGTGGTCAAGGTCCAGGAGCCGGCGCACCTGCCGGGCATCGCAATGGAGCAGGCCGGCGAGGCGGAGCTGGGAAACCCCCTGGTCCCGCATGGCCTGATAGAGGGCGAGCTTGAGCGCTACCATGGGCGACGGGCTGACAGTCGGCTGGCCCGGTGCCGGCGCGGACGGCACCGGGATATCCCGGTGCCCGTCCATATAGTCGGCCAGGGCGACATGAAGTGCATCTTGCGCCCATTCCAGGGCAAAAGCCTCATTTTCGCCGTAAGTCAGCGCCTCGGGGACATCGTGGAACTTGACCATCACATCGCCGTTATTCATGCGAGTTAAGGCGACAGGATAATCGTACATGTGACACTCCATTAATATGTTCCAATATAGATTATGAAACGATCAAATATTATTAATATGGTGCTGATAAGTAACTGTTTTAGTGTGTACGGTAGTTCTCTCGTACTAGTATGTTCTAGCTAATGTCAGCTTTTTCTAGAGCACGTCTTTGGGGGTTCATCCCGAGTTGCTTGCAAATCTCCTTCAAGAAGTCCGGATCAACATCCGTACTGCCGTGGAAAGGAACCGTCGTCCCCTTCCCATTATAACTGGCCCACACATGGCCACCTTTTCCGCGACCCTCGACGATTTCGACGCCATTTCGCTTTAAGCGCCGGATAAATTCCTTGCCTTTCACGCTCTTTTTTCCTCCTCAGCGATGTCATGAACGATAGGTAGGACATTTATGTCCTGTAGTCAAGTGGCTGTCACGCACCGGGACCGGCATCGGGACGCCGATCAGCACGTCCAGACCGTAACCCTTCGGTCGAAGACTTACGATTTGTCGCTTATAAGGAAGTTTTTGACACTTATCGCTCATAATGCCATATTCCAAAGCAACAGGAGGGCAGCACCATGAAGGTCATCGGCTACGCCCGGGTCAGCACGGACGAGCAAGGCGCAAGCGGGCTTGGGCTGGAAGCACAGGCCGCGAAGGTGCGGGCTTATTGCGAGCTGTACGGCCACGAGCTGGTGGAGGTCGTCACGGAAGCGGCCAGCGGAAAGAACCTTCGCCGCCTTGGCCTGCAAGGTGCGCTTGCCAACATCCGCGCCGGCAAGGGCGACGGACTCCTGGTCGCCAAGTTGGACCGCCTGACCCGTTCCGTCCGCGACATGGGCGAACTGCTGGAGCAGCACTTTCAGGCCGCCCACCTTCTGGTGGTTGCCGAACAGGTGGACACGTCCAGCGCCGGCGGCCGGCTGGTGCTCAACGTGCTTATGAGCGTGGCGCAATGGGAGCGGGAAGCCATCGCGGAGCGCACCAAGGACGCTTTGAAGGCCAAGCGGTCCCGAGGTGAGAAGACCGGCGGAGGCGTTCCTTTCGGCTACGACGTGGCGGCCGGCAAGCTGGTGGAGAATCAGGCGGAGCAAAGGGCTTTGCGCCTCATCGAAAGCTTGAGGGCCAAGGGCTACGGCTACCACCGCATCGCCGGCCAGCTCAATGCCGACGGCATTCTGACCAAGACGGGCCGCGCCTGGACCCCGCCCATGGTGCGCCAAGTCTATCTGAGGGTAACTGGTGAAGCAGCTTAAGGACGAGTTCGAATATCGACGCCTTGTCGAACTGCTACGAGAAATTGACCAGGACCGGCTTGATGCTTTGGCTGTTCACCTGGACGGGAACGATATGGACGAAACGAAATTATATTCAGTGACGCAGCTTGCCGAACTATCAGGCATTCCGGCATCTACAATCAGGAGATGGTGCGCCAAAGGAACAATTAAGGCCAAGCGCATCGGGGAAAGAAAGTGGTATATCGGCGGCAAAGAGGGTCGCCCGCATTATGGAGCAGCCCACCGCCCCGGACGTGCCGGAGGCGTAGCAATAAAGCGGCCCCGGTCGGTGCTGGTAACACCAGGCCAGGGCCTTCACCACAACCGCATCGGAGGTGCGACCATGGTTGAAAATTCCGTACCCATAGACCTGTTGGCCGGCAAGGACGAGCTGGGGCTGTTCGGTGAGGGGTGGGCCGCCAAAACGAAGTGGTGGATGAACACCGCCATCACTCCACCACGCAGGGGCAAGGCACCAAGCAGAACGCGGAGCGACGGTGGCGGACGAGCGTCATTTACACGCCACCAATTGCGGGTAACCATTTGAAAGTGCTATTCATAAACGTGGTGGTGAAGTGGTGGACGCCAGTAACGCCACCAGTCCACCACGGAGCTGTGCATGGATGAATGGTTGCCCCTACCCAGAATAGCGCGCGTGTGCGACCTGCCGGAATCGAGCGCTAGGAGGTACGCCCTGGCCCTGGCCGAGTTCATTCCCCAACGCCGAGCCGGCCGCCTGGTCCTCTATCAAGTCGAAATCGCATCACAGGTTTTGACTAGAGCGTCGGAAATGTTCGGCAAGGGGATGAAGCTGGCTCAGGTGCGGGAGGCTATGGCCGCCGAGATGCCCGAGTCCCAAGACGTAACCCTGGCTGGTGACCGCCACATGGACGCCAGCCCGCCAGCGAAGCCCGAAGTGATGGCCATGGAGTTCATGCGGTCGGTCAACGCCGTCCGGGAAGACCTGGCCACCATGGGAGCCGCCCTGGAGCGAGTCCAAGGAGAATTACGGGACGAGCGCATGGCACGTCAGCGTCTAGCCGATGAGAACGAGGGGTTACGTCAAAAAATGGGTACGCTCGAAACCGAGCTAGTCCGACTACGAAAAGACAGACGCGAGCTTGAGGCGTACCTTGTGGACAAAATCACGAAGTTGAGCAAAACATAGCGCAAGAACATGCACGGGGGACACGACAATGGCGTTCAAATTATTCCAGCGTGAGACGCGAAGCTATGAGGCTGTCGTCAGCATTTGGCCACGCGGGCAACTGTCCATCCCGACCGGCACCCTGAAGCGGTTTCGGCTGGACCAAAAGAAGGGCGTCCAGCTTTTCTTCGATGATGATAAGCGCCTTATCGGCATCAAGTTTATTGACGACTTGGAGGCCGAGGGAGCCATGCCCATTGCCATGCGAAAGTCCGGCGTCGTCGTCAGCTTTAAGCCGTTCCTGGACTACCACGAAATCGAATATGCCGGCTTCACCCGAAAGTTCAAAATCGAGTACGACCCCGAAAACGACCTATATGTTTTCGACCCAGCGAACCCGGCAGAGAAGGTGGCGCAACAAAGGCGCGGCAAAAAATCTGGAGGAGATGCCGAGGGGTTGACACAGCAACTGCCCCTGGGGTAATAAAAAGAGAAACCGCCCAGGGGGTCCCCAGGCGGTCTCAACAGGAATGGATTACGTAGGTATTTGGACTCGCGCCGGCAAGCTAGTGTCCAAACACCGAATGTCCAGTTGAAGATTGATAAGGCCCAGAGCGGCTTTTTGTCAACCTCTACTGTAAAAGTTTTCCACATCCCTATTGAAGACTGCAACCTCCTGGGTGGTACAATACAACTTTGTGCCATCTTGGAGGTTTTTTACATGCTTCAATCGTCCGCTTCCAGAATTATTGGAATAACGCCACATTGCCTCAAAGGAACGTTGGCAAGCCTGAACGTGACACAGGCTCACGTCGCCACCTATTTGGGGCGTTCTCCAGGCTATGTTCACCGAGTCCTTAATGGGTTCTCGCCCATGCCCGCCGATGAGGAGTGCCGACTCCGCGACCTTGTTACACGCCTTACAAGTGTTA
>NZ_CP026541.1 GCF_004135975.1 Solidesulfovibrio carbinolicus
AAATCAGAAAGGTCGTTGCTTTACTCTCCAGAGCAAAAAGTGGAAGCTACTATATTGCGACGGTTGATGAAAACAATAAAGCCAAAGTTGTTTCTGAAAGATTTACAATGAAGTAGTTATGGCTATTTACCGTCTTGAAGTTAAAATGGTTCAGCGGAGTCATGGACATTCCGCAGTTGCAGCGGCGGCGTATCGTGGCTGTTCTCGCCTTATTGATGAACAGACTGGGGAAATCCAGGATTACACTAGAAAAGAAGGCCACGCTTACAACGAAATTATCCAGCCCGTTGGATGTGAACCAATAACATCAAACGAGCTTTGGAACAAAGTTGAGAACGATGAAACCAAAATCAACGCTTCACTTGCTCGCGATTTTCTTTTAACGCTTCCGCGTGAACTTCCTTCTAGCGTGAGAAAACAGCTTTCTATTGATTTCACTGAATGGCTTGTTGAACGCTACAACGTCCAGGCAGAGCTTAATATACACGAGCCAACAGTCGAACAACGTGCAAAAAACGCGTCTGCGCGTTGTGTTCCTGTTGACGACATTCCAGAGCAACCCCATGCCCACATCCTCGTTTCAACTCGTGATGTATTTGGCAAAAAAATTCGTGTTTTAGCTGATAAAAAAAGCGGAAGGGAAGAAATCAAAGAGATTCGCAAAAAATGGGAGATTTTATTGAATGAACAACTCGTTCCTCGCGGTTTTCCTCCGCTTTCGTGCGAAACAAAAGAAACACAGGACACTCTTGCAGCAGAAGAGGCAAAAAGAATTTTGGCAGTTGCAGCAAAAGAAATTCCAAAGATTAAGGCTGAAATCAAGTCATTGTCGAAATTTATACAACGGCAAGAACGTTTTGCTAAAGTCGGTTCTCTTGCTGCTAAAAGCCAAATTAGTCAAGTTGGATACGCAGCTACACAACAAACAACGCAAAAGGATGTGTATGATGCTCCAAGACAACGAATGTGATTGCGAAAAATGCCAACACGGCACACTTCACAAGCACATTCTCAAAAAATGGGTCAAAGTTGAAGATAAAAACTATCTTGTACGCGCTCGTCAGCTTGTTGTGACGTGCGACGCTCACCTTCGGCAGTTTGTCATCTACCAAGAGTATTTTGACGATTGCGAAGACCTTTTTGATCCCGTTTTCCAATTTGAAGCTTGTGAAGCTTACGCGCCAAGAGAGGCCGCAAATGATTAAAGAAAAAACGAAGCGTCTTCAAATGCTTGAAGAGCGTCTTGAAAACAAAGTCAAAGCGGCCAAAAAAGCCGCTGATGAACTTGAAGTGATTGAGCAACGCGCACAGAATCGTGCAAAGCAAAGAGAAAAGCGCCAAAGTGACAAAGACAGGTACACGCTTGGCCTTGTTCTTAAATTTGTCTATTTAAAGCGGTTTTCAATGCCGGCAGTAAAGAAAGAATGGATTCTGGAGGCTTTTCCGAAAGAAAAACCCGAAAGATACATCGAATGTCTTGAAAAACACGGAATCAAGGTGGAATAGCCCCTCACGGGGCTTTTTCATGCCGCAGATCGGCAGCCAGCCGGTCTAGCTGGGGCCTGGTTCTTTTTATCCGGACTTCTGTCAATAACTTCGAGCTTCGGCACATAGTCTCCAGCGAAATGCCCCTGAACGTCCTCTCTTGAAATTAACACTTCGCCCGTATCTTCATCAAAAACTTCTAATGCAGCTTCTTCAAGCTGCATATCAATGCGCTCTAGTTGCTGCATTGAAATGCACCCATCAATAGTTGCTTTGACAACTTCACGAACTGGCATTCCATCATCAAGTTTATGCATTGCTGACCTGACTTTCCCGTGACGTGAAAACTTTGACCACGATTCGTCATCAAATGCATAAATACCTTCATTCCCTTTGCCTTTCATTACTTCTTCGTCGTCAAGCTCATCAAGACCGGTCAAAGCCGCCAAGCCTCGCGACATATACATTGACCTTCGGCCTTTCATTGCAATGAGAAATTCAGAGAGCAGTCCAAGCAAATCCTTTCTTTTGCCAAATACAACGAGTCCAATCAGTTCCCAAGATGAAATGCGTTGACCCTTGCGGCCTTTCTTGACATTCGGAGCCGGTGCCGCTTCAAAAGAGACTGTTTTCGCTGCATAATCTCCCAAACGCTTTGCATTGGCATCGTCAAGATAGATTACACCATCTTTTTTAGACTTAAAGTGTGGCCGCTCAATCCGCAATCCGTGTTCCAAGCTGACTTTTAAATCATACTTTGCACAAGCCTTTGCCCACAAAGCACTCAATTCCGCTTCAAGTTGTTCAGCTTCTTCTCGTGTAAGATGTGGACGATTCAGATACAAAATATGATGACCGTGCCAATGCCAACCTGTTTTTTGTGTAGATTCAGGATGGTCAAGTGTTGTTTCTGCGGTTCTAATGTAATGTTTAATATCCCACTTTGTTGTCAATGCTTTATATGCTTTCCCTTGTTTCATCTTTCGTGACGATTCTTGAAATTTTTCTACATTTTCAATGAGCTTATCACCGAATTTATGACCAGCCGTAAAAGTCGCAAAAACATATGTGTACCCAAGTTCAAGCATTCTTTTAGTCACAAAAGACACGTCTTTGCGACGTTTTGCTTGAATCTTTGCGCCGCAAACCGGACAAACATGGGGAGACGCACAACGAACAACACCGATCACAGCGTGATACCGAGCCATGGCGTCGTCGTCGCCGTCCATGTCTTCATAGGCATGAATCTGGGCTTGGCCGGGTGCGCCCGTAGGTTTGCCGTGTCTTTCCGCTGGAATTACGCCATGACCACAGCACCACGTGCTTTTACTGGGCATAGCCAGTTCCCCGGCTGTCTGAAGATTCTGAAGGCCCTGGCGGGCCAATTCTCTTTGAACCGCTCCGAACCGGGCGCGCTTGATCCGTGCCCGATCCGATCCCGTCCCCTGGCCCCGGTCCCGGGCCAGGGGTGGCAAATCTCCCCTGTTACCAAGGGCCGGGGGCAAGCCCCCGCCGGAACTGACAAAATCCAAAGGCGAAGAATTCCCGACTAAATCAGTGGGAATAGCCTTTTTTGAGAGTTGAGCGGGAGCAGCTTGCAAAGAAAAAACCTCCGACCAAAAGATTTTTCTTTTGTCTCGGAGGTCGCTACTCTTGACTGTTCAAGCCAAGATGATACATGCTTTTGCAGACGCTACGTCTTGGAAGCGCGACCTTCCGGGACATCGGACCAACGGTGTTCCACCACCTTTGGTCCAACCTTTTCAGAGAGAGCCGGTCCCCACCGGCTCTTTCTTTTTTGCCTTGCACCTCTTCTGTCCAAAAATCAAGTAGTTCCTGACATGCATACAGGCGCGGAGCGCTGGAATCCCCGGGACAGTCCCCGGGGATGGCTCTTGGCTCGGGGCTGTTCGGCCTCCCCCTTCCCCGAGGGCGGCTGTTCGGCTGTCAAACGGATCGAGGGCCAGGGCGCGCTTCGCCTCCCGACCCGTCCCCGATCCAAACAGCCGGCCAGCGGGGGAGGGGGAGGCCAGACAGCCAACAGCCCCCGATCCAGAGCCATTCCCCGGGGACCCCTGCCCCGGGGAATTCCCCGAGCCAACAGCCGAACAGCCAAAGGCAGGCCAAGGAGGGCACGGTGCGCTCGTAAAAGCGGTCCTGGCCCTTCTCTCGGCCCCTCAACCCCACGCGGGACCGGGCCGCCCATCCGTCCCTTGAACCTCCTCCTCGCAAAGCCTCCTCGGACCCGGCGGCGATCCCAGCGCCCAAAGCGGCGCTAGGATCGCTCGACGGGAAAAGGCAGTCCGTACCCCCACCCTCGGCTCGTTCGTGTTCTCCTTGCCTTTGTAGCGCGTCTGCGCCATATGTGAGCCACGCCCACGGTCGAATTTTCGACTCCGGAGGAGGCGAATAATACGGTTATGCAAACTGCGTTTGCCCGTGCCGGTGGGTGACAAGTCACCCCCCTGGACCCCCCTCAAGACCGTTGACATGTCGTCGTACTTGTGAGACTACAACAACTCACAACGTCAACAATCGGAGAACAGACATGAGCGATGAGCAATACACACAAGAACAACTTGCGGCCCTTGGTGAAAAAACTTTTGGCGCGACGGGAGCGCCAAGCCCAATCCCAAGCAAGACGTCGCAAAAAACTAAAGGATGCTGGATGGATTACTACAACGATGCAAGCGCCGAAAAATAGAATTGCGGAAATCAGAAAGGTCGTTGCTTTACTCTCCAGAGCAAAAAGTGGAAGCTACTATATTGCGACGGTTGATGAAAACAATAAAGCCAAAGTTGTTTCTGAAAGATTTACAATGAAGTAGTTATGGCTATTTACCGTCTTGAAGTTAAAATGGTTCAGCGGAGTCATGGACATTCCGCAGTTGCAGCGGCGGCGTATCGTGGCTGTTCTCGCCTTATTGATGAACAGACTGGGGAAATCCAGGATTACACTAGAAAAGAAGGCCACGCTTACAACGAAATTATCCAGCCCGTTGGATGTGAACCAATAACATCAAACGAGCTTTGGAACAAAGTTGAGAACGATGAAACCAAAATCAACGCTTCACTTGCTCGCGATTTTCTTTTAACGCTTCCGCGTGAACTTCCTTCTAGCGTGAGAAAACAGCTTTCTATTGATTTCACTGAATGGCTTGTTGAACGCTACAACGTCCAGGCAGAGCTTAATATACACGAGCCAACAGTCGAACAACGTGCAAAAAACGCGTCTGCGCGTTGTGTTCCTGTTGACGACATTCCAGAGCAACCCCATGCCCACATCCTCGTTTCAACTCGTGATGTATTTGGCAAAAAAATTCGTGTTTTAGCTGATAAAAAAAGCGGAAGGGAAGAAATCAAAGAGATTCGCAAAAAATGGGAGATTTTATTGAATGAACAACTCGTTCCTCGCGGTTTTCCTCCGCTTTCGTGCGAAACAAAAGAAACACAGGACACTCTTGCAGCAGAAGAGGCAAAAAGAATTTTGGCAGTTGCAGCAAAAGAAATTTCCAAAGATTAAGGCTGAAATCAAGTCATTGTCGAAATTTATACAACGGCAAGAACGTTTTGCTAAAGTCGGTTCTCTTGCTGCTAAAAGCCAAATTAGTCAAGTTGGATACGCAGCTACACAACAAACAACGCAAAAGGATGTGTATGATGCTCCAAGACAACGAATGTGATTGCGAAAAATGCCAACACGGCACACTTCACAAGCACATTCTCAAAAAATGGGTCAAAGTTGAAGATAAAAACTATCTTGTACGCGCTCGTCAGCTTGTTGTGACGTGCGACGCTCACCTTCGGCAGTTTGTCATCTACCAAGAGTATTTTGACGATTGCGAAGACCTTTTTGATCCCGTTTTCCAATTTGAAGCTTGTGAAGCTTACGCGCCAAGAGAGGCCGCAAATGATTAAAGAAAAAACGAAGCGTCTTCAAATGCTTGAAGAGCGTCTTGAAAACAAAGTCAAAGCGGCCAAAAAAGCCGCTGATGAACTTGAAGTGATTGAGCAACGCGCACAGAATCGTGCAAAGCAAAGAGAAAAGCGCCAAAGTGACAAAGACAGGTACACGCTTGGCCTTGTTCTTAAATTTCTATTTAAAGCGGTTTTCAATGCCGGCAGTAAAGAAAGAATGGATTCTGGAGGCTTTTCCGAAAGAAAAACCCGAAAGATACATCGAATGTCTTGAAAAACACGGAATCAAGGTGGAATAGCCCCTCACGGGGCTTTTTTCATGCCGCAGATCGGCAGCCAGCCGGTCTAGCTGGGGCCTGGTTCTTTTTATCCGGACTTCTGTCAATAACTTCGAGCTTCGGCACATAGTCTCCAGCGAAATGCCCCTGAACGTCCTCTCTTGAAATTAACACTTCGCCCGTATCTTCATCAAAAACTTCTAATGCAGCTTCTTCAAGCTGCATATCAATGCGCTCTAGTTGCTGCATTGAAATGCACCCATCAATAGTTGCTTTGACAACTTCACGAACTGGCATTCCATCATCAAGTTTATGCATTGCTGACCTGACTTTCCCGTGACGTGAAAACTTTGACCACGATTCGTCATCAAATGCATAAATACCTTCATTCCCTTTGCCTTTCATTACTTCTTCGTCGTCAAGCTCATCAAGACCGGTCAAAGCCGCCAAGCCTCGCGACATATACATTGACCTTCGGCCTTTCATTGCAATGAGAAATTCAGAGAGCAGTCCAAGCAAATCCTTTCTTTTGCCAAATACAACGAGTCCAATCAGTTCCCAAGATGAAATGCGTTGACCCTTGCGGCCTTTCTTGACATTCGGAGCCGGTGCCGCTTCAAAAGAGACTGTTTTCGCTGCATAATCTCCCAAACGCTTTGCATTGGCATCGTCAAGATAGATTACACCATCTTTTTTAGACTTAAAGTGTGGCCGCTCAATCCGCAATCCGTGTTCCAAGCTGACTTTTAAATCATACTTTGCACAAGCCTTTGCCCACAAAGCACTCAATTCCGCTTCAAGTTGTTCAGCTTCTTCTCGTGTAAGATGTGGACGATTCAGATACAAAATATGATGACCGTGCCAATGCCAACCTGTTTTTTGTGTAGATTCAGGATGGTCAAGTGTTGTTTCTGCGGTTCTAATGTAATGTTTAATATCCCACTTTGTTGTCAATGCTTTATATGCTTTCCCTTGTTTCATCTTTCGTGACGATTCTTGAAATTTTTCTACATTTTCAATGAGCTTATCACCGAATTTATGACCAGCCGTAAAAGTCGCAAAAACATATGTGTACCCAAGTTCAAGCATTCTTTTAGTCACAAAAGACACGTCTTTGCGACGTTTTGCTTGAATCTTTGCGCCGCAAACCGGACAAACATGGGGAGACGCACAACGAACAACACCGATCACAGCGTGATACCGAGCCATGGCGTCGTCGTCGCCGTCCATGTCTTCATAGGCATGAATCTGGGCTTGGCCGGGTGCGCCCGTAGGTTTGCCGTGTCTTTCCGCTGGAATTACGCCATGACCACAGCACCACGTGCTTTTACTGGGCATAGCCAGTTCCCCGGCTGTCTGAAGATTCTGAAGGCCCTGGCGGGCCAATTCTCTTTGAACCGCTCCGAACCGGGCGCGCTTGATCCGTGCCCGATCCGATCCCGTCCCCTGGCCCCGGTCCCGGGCCAGGGGTGGCAAATCTCCCCTGTTACCAAGGGCCGGGGGCAAGCCCCCGCCGGAACTGACAAAATCCAAAGGCGAAGAATTCCCGACTAAATCAGTGGGAATAGCCTTTTTTGAGAGTTGAGCGGGAGCAGCTTGCAAAGAAAAAACCTCCGACCAAAAGATTTTTCTTTTGTCTCGGAGGTCGCTACTCTTGACTGTTCAAGCCAAGATGATACATGCTTTTGCAGACGCTACGTCTTGGAAGCGCGACCTTCCGGGACATCGGACCAACGGTGTTCCACCACCTTTGGTCCAACCTTTTCAGAGAGAGCCGGTCCCCACCGGCTCTTTCTTTTTTGCCTTGCACCTCTTCTGTCCAAAAATCAAGTAGTTCCTGACATGCATACAGGCGCGGAGCGCTGGAATCCCCGGGACAGTCCCCGGGGATGGCTCTTGGCTCGGGGCTGTTCGGCCTCCCCCTTCCCCGAGGGCGGCTGTTCGGCTGTCAAACGGATCGAGGGCCAGGGCGCGCTTCGCCTCCCGACCCGTCCCCGATCCAAACAGCCGGCCAGCGGGGGAGGGGGAGGCCAGACAGCCAACAGCCCCCGATCCAGAGCCATTCCCCGGGGACCCCTGCCCCGGGGAATTCCCCGAGCCAACAGCCGAACAGCCAAAGGCAGGCCAAGGAGGGCACGGTGCGCTCGTAAAAGCGGTCCTGGCCCTTCTCTCGGCCCCTCAACCCCACGCGGGACCGGGCCGCCCATCCGTCCCTTGAACCTCCTCCTCGCAAAGCCTCCTCGGACCCGGCGGCGATCCCAGCGCCCAAAGCGGCGCTAGGATCGCTCGACGGGAAAAGGCAGTCCGTACCCCCACCCTCGGCTCGTTCGTGTTCTCCTTGCCTTTGTAGCGCGTCTGCGCCATATGTGAGCCACGCCCACGGTCGAATTTTTCGACTCCGGAGGAGGCGAATAATACGGTTATGCAAACTGCGTTTGCCCGTGCCGGTGGGTGACAAGTCACCCCCCTGGACCCCCCTCAAGACCGTTGACATGTCGTCGTACTTGTGAGACTACAACAACTCACAACGTCAACAATCGGAGAACAGACATGAGCGATGAGCAATACACACAAGAACAACTTGCGGCCCTTGGTGAAAAACTTTTGGCGCGACGGGAGCGCCAAGCCCAATCCCAAGCAAGACGTCGCAAAAAACTAAAGGATGCTGGATGGATTACTACAACGATGCAAGCGCCGAAAAATAGAATTGCGG
>NZ_CP026542.1 GCF_004135975.1 Solidesulfovibrio carbinolicus
AATAGCTTTGCGTTCCTCTCTCATAACATCCCCTTCACTAGCTCCAGTGCGGCCCAAATAGATGCCCGCATCTCGCTTCGCAATACACTTCGGCCCTTACCATTGACCACCGAAACACCTTCGGCAAAAGCTGTTTTCACAGTGTCCTTTTTGTGGACAACTGGCAAAACAACCTCTCCCGTGCCTTTCAACTCTTCCAAGTGCTTGGCGCACTTTTTGTTTTTCTCCCAGGCAGTAGGGGCAATGCAGATGCGGGGGAACCCTTCCCCATCCTGCATCTGCTTCAACGTCAACGCCAAGCGGATCGTGGCTTCTACCTCCCCCGTCCCGGGGGTAACGGGCATCACCACCAAATCGGCCCTTTCCGCCGCATACAGCTCTCCACCATCCAAAGACGCCTTAGAGTCCATGACCACGGCTGAAACGCCTTGTAGGCCCTCTAGGGCGCGTTTAAGCGCCTGTCTGGAACTGTCCACCCGCACAATGTCCGTTTCGGGGGAGAACCCCCAAGAGCTAGGCTTCCCTTCCGCAAGCTGCTTAAAAAAAGTTGAACCGTGCAAATATCCCAAAGGGTCTAAATCTAAAAGTTTCACTTTCGCACCACCTAAAGAACCCAAGTGCGAAGCTATGTTAATCGCAAAAGTGCTTTTACCAACTCCCCCCTTTACATTTGTCACCAATACAGCCAGCACATTTTCACCCCCTTGAAAATTTGTTTTTATGAAAAACGAAAAATCCCTTTTGGACTATCAAAGCCTACCCTCTAGCTTAAACAAAAAACAAGAAAAATGTCAATCCTCAAATGTTATCTTAAACCTAAACTTCAACTTTCGCTTTTCATAAAAAAGCCCCGACCACCAGGGCCAGGGCTTCCAAAAAAAGTTCCTGCTCCATATCCGCCGCCGGTTCCGCGCTCCACAAAAACCCGCCAGCATATTACGAGTTGGCGGCGGAAATCTCCTCTAAAAATTGAGAGGTGTTCCAGAACTCCGCGACAATCCGCCCCGCTTCCGTTTCGGGGTCAATCGCCATAAAAAGCTGGGCATTGAACTCCCCCGGAGCGTTAGGCGCTACAGAGGCACTAGCCGACACAACACACTGTTTCAAGGCTTCTGCAAGTTCCATTTCCAATCCTCCAAATTTATATGTTTTTGCTGAAATTATATAAAAGTAATTCTATCAAAAATCGGGCATTGCGTCAACAATGAAAAGGCCCCGACTTCCGCCGAGGCCGCGCCGCTTGCCGCTATAGCTCGTTGGCGTACACGCTCTTAATCTCTTCGGGCTGGATACACAGGTACGTCAAGGTTTGCCGTTGCGTGGAGTGCCCTAGAGCGTCCATGAGCGTGGGAATATCCGCTCCGAAGGTGACTCGTTGATGGTATCCCCAGGTCTTTCGCAGCGAGTGAGAGCCATAGTTCCCCTTGAGGTTGACCGACTCACACCAGCTGGCGACCAGACGGCAAAGGTAGCTGGCGCTCATCTGCCCACGCTGCCCCGTGAAGATCGGTTCTGCCGCGTCGAACTCCCGCGTTGCCAGCAGTCGGGCCAAAGCCTCCCGCGCCGCCTTGTTGAAGATGACGCGACGGCGCTTGCCCGTCTTGGACTCACGCACCAACCCGCCGTCTTCGTCTGCCAGGATCGTACGCACTTGACCCGCCGTGAGCTTCAAGAGGTCCGAAGCCCGAAGCGCCGTATTGATGCCCACGACGAACAGGGCAGACTCTCTGGGCTTGTCGGCCAAGAGCTTCTTGATGGTGGCAATGTCCTTCACGCTCTTGATGGGTTCGACGGTAATCACTTCGCCGGCCTTGGGGTTGTTCCCTCTGTTCGTCTTCGCGCTCATTTTCGGGCCTCCGTTCTCGTCATCTTTGAGTCGATTAAACACTAAAACTTGATGAGTGTCAAACGCTATTTTCGGCCCTTTCGGCCCGTTTTGGGCTAACTACCCAAAAGCATTGAAGAACCATCAAAATCAACTGGTCATCTTTTGTGTAGAAGATGACGAGCCTTGGACACGGCCAGGGCAGCAGCGACAAGGCACAGGCGGGGGCATGGGGGCATATACCGGGGGTAGCCCTGCCCAAGCATAACAGTTGCCAAACACACTAGTTTTACTCGCAACCAGTTTAGCCAGGTCAAAAGGCTCAAAGGTATCCACTGCCAGACACCTTTTGCCGTCGCTCCGTTGATATTGCGGGAGCGATTTCCCCCACGCCAGCCTCACAACGCCGTAGCTGCCATTCTGGCGGCTTTTGGACCTCGACCTGACCTTTGACCCATCCAGCCCCAGAAAAAGAGCCAGAAAAGGCCAATTTCCCAATCAATAATGATTCTTGATTGAGTCCAGCCGAGGCCCTGCCCGCCGATCCGCGCCGACTCCATGCGACTCACGGAAAATGACTCGCCCTTGCCCTGGCCGTCATGGCCTGAGACATCGCAGCCCAAAGTTTCCCTAGTGCCGAGGTAGAGAAAGGGTGGTGGCCCGGCCTCCAAAATCACTGAAAGTCATTCTCAACTGAATTGGGGTCATGCCTTTTGTGTTTCCAAAAGTTCAAAACTTTTCGGGTCAGCATATGAAGTAACCCCAAAAAATTTTAGAAAATTGGGTGTTTTCTCAAGTAAAAACAACGCAAAATTCAAAACCATCATTCAATTTACTTTCAGTATATCAAATTGTGACAACAAAAAGGGAGGCTCTTACATGAGCAAAGACAAGAAGTTTTATCGGGGCAGCGTCAATAGCTACGATTCTCGGGAGATGGTAGACAAAGCCGTTTCCCGCGTAACAGCCATGCCACTCGAAGAAGCAATCGACGAAACGGGACTAACATCGAAGCAACTACGGGAACGGTATCATTGCTTCAACGTAGACGGCCAAACGTATGTCCAGTTGTGATTCAATCATTTCAGAAGTTATTCCCATTTGTTTTGCCCAAGAATTAACGAAGCAAGATAAACAGGAGCTTCTAAAAGACAATTACTGTTTCATGGAAAATGGCATCATTTACATTCAACTCTTAAAAAAGGAAATAATCCATGGTTAAGGAAATCGAAGTCATTAAGCGTCAGGTGAAAACCTTAAAGGGCAATTCCCTTTTCATCTACAATTCTTTAGTGCAACGATTTGAAGATTCTTTTGTTTCGTTTGACGAAGTAAAGACTATGGTTATTGATCGTTACGCTAAAATCGCAGCAGACAACAAAGAATTTAAGACTTCGCACAAAGGCGAAACAAATTGGGGTTACGGAAAACAAGTCAAACATTGCGAGCATAAAGTTGCATCCAAAATTCTCAAAGTCCTTGAAAGGCTAAGCCCTGACAACATCACGGAACTAATGGCGGAAATCGAGAAGCTACAGGATGCTTCTTTTAAGTCTGGCGATAGTGCCGAAGTAGAAGTTGCCCGCAATCTATTTCACGGCGCAATAAATCAACTAAACTCTTTGCTCTACTTCTAAAAAATTTGGGGAGGTAATACCATGAAACTCAAAGAACTTAAATCAGCTTCTCCGCTCATCCACAACAAGCTGACCAACGAAGAACGCAAAGTTTACTTTGACGAAATTAGGTTTCAGATGCTTATGGATTTGGAAAACATCATCAAAGCAGACGAAAACCAACATCTAACCGCTATTGCAACAAGCATTAAGCACATTATCACACAAGCAATGGTTTACAGCTTACAAGTTACGATTAAAGAACTTGATAGGCATAAACAACTTCTTTTAGATACAAATAACAAAAGTATCAAGAAAGCAACATTAACAATTTTAGATGATTTAATCATTCCGCTTGTCACAGATTCACATAGAATTTTCAAAGAAGAGGTGCAATAAAATGAGAGTCCCAAAATCAACAACTCCGTGGGGTAGTAAAATACAGGGAAAGATACAGGAATGATCCTATCTTTAGAGAAAAAGAAAAGGAACGTATAAGAGCTAGATACGTTAAAAAAAGGAAGAACTGACTATGCAACAGTGAATGGAGTTGAATATATCAACTCAAAAAAGTTCAAAGAGATTACAGGCATCTCTAATCATTTGATTCATGCACTAACAAAAGAAAACATCATACCGCACAAAAGGAATCCAAAAAACAACAGACTGCTATTCCTCGAAGCAGATGCTTATTTATTTCGCGATCATTTAGATGATTATATAATCAATCCAGGCTTCAAAACATTTGAAAAATACGATCATCTAAAATTAAAACAGCATTTATTCAAATATAGCGGCCTGTATGATTATAAAA
Organism: Solidesulfovibrio carbinolicus; assembly: GCF_004135975.1. NCBI lineage: Bacteria > Pseudomonadati > Thermodesulfobacteriota > Desulfovibrionia > Desulfovibrionales > Desulfovibrionaceae > Solidesulfovibrio > Solidesulfovibrio carbinolicus. Next base: position 4,256 of record NZ_CP026542.1, read on the forward strand.
ATGGCATTTTTATCACTAATAAAGATGAAAATAAAGAATCGAATCAGTGAAAAATCGCCACTATAAAGCCCTGACATTCCAGGGCTTTTTTCATCAAAGCCATATTATGCTAAATCTGACATAATGTAACTTTAAACCTCTGTCAGTGTCGATCATGCAACTACACAGGATTTTTACAAAAATGGAGAAAATCAACATGCAGTACACACGTATCAGTGAGATTCCGCGAGATTTCAGCTACATTTTAACAGTAACGCCAAAGCTAGCGCAGTCGATTTTGATGGAAGGAAGATTACAAGAGGCGCATCGTAGACCGATTAGGCAAGACACGATTGCTTACTTGCGTAAGCAAATCCGCAATAACGCATTTTGAAGACGGCACAGCATTGATTTTTGTCACACTAAATAACCGTATCTACCTAGCAAATGGTCGGCATCGCGTTACAGCAATCTTACAGTGCAATCATACAGCAGACTTTAACGCGCTTGTGATCCCGATCAAAGACAGAAAACGCATCCCACAAGTGCTTTACAATAGCGACTTCTCCATGCCAGACCTTTCCGTATTGCGTGATTTGCCTGGAATGTCCGCAATCACTGCGGGGCTGTAGCAGATGACTAAGCAAAAGCGTCTCGATGCGATCCACAGCAAGTGCCGAAGCCAGTGCAGCTACTTAGACGGGCCGCAATACTGCAAGCAGCGCCGTTGCCCGCTCCACGAGTCGGCAACCAAGCCGAAGAAAACGCCTGAGCACTTTGTGGGCAACGCTATATACTGGTTCTGCGGTAGTTGCGTGATGCACTCCACCACTTGCGACGGATGCCCGCTCAAACCCTACAGCCCCATCAAGCGTGAGGACTTACCACAGCGGCAAGAGCGTCCGCTATATCGCATGATCCGCCGGCCATCATTGACAGTGCAGTGCCAATGATTATTTCTGTCAATCGGATTAACAAAAAACAAAAAACCCCCGAAGGCGGCAACCTTGGGGGGCGAGAGAGGAAGAAAACGTGATAGTTGAAGATAATACGGGCAACAAAGTTGTCAAGAGGCGGGGAGCGGAGGAGGTAGTCCAACTCCCCACCAAGGCCGTGGACCAGAACCTAAAGCTAATAGACAATATACCTCATTGCACCAACGACATGGCGATTCTACAGCTATTTGCAGAGGCCCTGCGTTATGCCGACCATTTGGTGACTATCTCGGACAACTCTAACCGTCCGACCTACGTTGCCCCGGTCTACATCAAGCCGCCCACGGCGGAAATCTTCTTGACCGATGCCAAGGCAATGCGCTCATACAATGAGCTTCTGGCAGCAGTCAGAGCCGATTTCCACGCCGATCAGTTCCTAGCTGACTTGGGAAAACTTGACTTTTCTCAACTTTGCGGGGTCTCAATCCCCGCCGTGAAGGGTCTACAGTCTAGGATTAACCGCAATTTCGGCATGTGTCGTGGGGAGTACGCCAAAGTCACAGCGGCAATCAATCGGGATGAGCCATACTCAAAAGACAAGCACAAGAGAATCTCTGAGCGCATCAAAGTCAGTGCCAGGGCAGCAGCAGCTTATGACGACATCTTGACCACCTATGATGACATAGACAATCCCGACTATGAGCAAGGCACTTTGACATGGACAATTGGGGGCTGTGCCCATGCCTTCATAGTTGCGAAGCTATTAGAGCGGCCTACAGCCAGCAAGAACGTCCTTGCCTCTGAGTTCCTTAGCTCAAACAAAGAAACAATAATCGCATCCTATGTCCAGTTCGCCGTTATCCGGGCCTTCCGTGACTTCGCCGGGGGCGACCTCCCCCGATGGCAAAGGCTGCTTAGTCTGGTCGGCTACGGCCAGGAGACGGTTCTCCGGGGTGACGTTATCGGCCTCACCTTCGGGATGATCCGCCTGGAGAAGTACCCTCAAAGCCCACGGACCTCGGCATGGTGCAGCGAGCCACTGACCCCTGACGCCTTGTTTGTTGCGTCCTGTGCTCTATGCGGAAAACCCTCTAAGCAGCGCATAAAGTGGGGTGACATCCTCAGTGGTCGCGTATTCTCTTGCGGGTGTTCCGCGCCCAAAACCATGTATAAGCCAGCCCTAGCCAGACTCAAAGCAGCGGCCATTGATAGGTTCAAGGCCAAAAAATCTGAGTGTGCTTCAACAGGCGAGAAGGATTTCTTCTTCTCCTCGGAGGAACACTTTTTGGAGTCGGTAGGCTTACCATGGGGTCATGGCTGCTTAGACTTATCCCGCTTTGAGGATCACAAATATAACAACGTGCCTTACGCTCCCGGTCATGTTCTTTGGGAGTGTTCAAAAATCAATCGCTCAAACGGGGGCAAGGCGACAAAGCGCAAGCGGGTGAAGCTGCCGTTAGACTACAACGCACCGAAGCTGCCCTATGCTTTGTCGGACTTTGCACCTTATGAGTATGCACCCGGCTATCAAGACAAGCCTTCCTTGGAGTCACTGAGGAGTAATTTTTGGGAGGTCCGGTCTACAAGAGACGAAAACCGGAGAATAAAATCATCAATCAAAACTGATACTTACGGAGATGCCTTCACCGAAGAAAATCAAAAGTGCTTGGAGAGGCTTATTCAACGATTTCAAGAGGATAGACTACCTAGTTTTGGGGAAATTTTACCCACCCTGGCGGCGATTAAGGCAGGCCGGGCCTATACGGACGGGGTGTCTGACCCCCTTCAAGGAGTTTTGCCAGCAAAACATTCAACTCAGAACCTTCAGCACTACAGAGAAAAAGCAAAACCAAACCTTCATCAACTCCAATGATCCAAAAAATGAATACAAAAAAATCACTCATGAAGCGAGCCGAGGAGCGAGCGAAGCGAGAGACGAGGGAGCAACCGGGTGCAGCGGCGGTGGCCCGCTGCAATAGTTTTTTCGCCAGAGCGAAGCTCTAAGAAGAACTTGACACAATACAAACACAACTTATCTATTAACACAGGAGGATGAAGCAGTGGGTAGAGGTCTATCAAATCAGCAACTACAGATTTTACAGCTAGCATATAAGGGCCACGTCATGCGTGGCCGTGACCGATACACACCCGAAACAATGCCTTACGGTGCTGATATGCTCAACTGGGAGTTGATCCAAAATCTACGCATCAAAAAAACCCCATCTGCTAGAGTATCTTTGTCTAAATCTGTATCGAGACTAGCTGACAGGGGTCTAGTGCTTAGTGTTTGGGACAAAGAATACCGTTTGGGAGGCTGTAATATTACAGCCGAAGGAGTTTTGTTTATTGAGTCCACGTACCCCAAATTTTCAGCAGAGATTAGAGCTAAAGCAGCTACAAGCCCTTGGATCAATAAAGGCGGATTTCGCCTGTCTACAGGCGATTGGCGTAAGCATATAATGGCTAACAGCCTGGACAATGACTTTCAGCTTGTTAGCCAATAGGGCAGCCACCCCAAAATTTCCAATCTGATTGGGATTCCTGGGGGCCTTGGCCCCAAACCCTTGCGATTTCCCACCCCCAAGCGTTACGCCTGCCCCCATGCTCGACAAGCTGAAAGCAGAAAAGCCGTGGGCAATCCTGAAAGTGACCCGCCGGCAGTACGAGACGGCAAGGCCATGGGTTAAGGCCAACCTCCCGCGAAAGCGGTTTGAAGAATTGCTTGCAGTCTTGCCGGATGGTTTCGTTGACCACTGCCACCGTGATGCCGAAGCCGAAAGGCTTGTGTCTGCTATCTTTGGAACTTCTGGGGATTGATCCCCCCAAAATCTTAGGCCTCTAACGTTAGAGGCTTGAAATCCTACCTTGTGCGGGGTCATCTCCCCCAAAATTTTACCATCCTCCTTGGCCGGGCCGAAGGCCCTTCATGGCGACCTTGCCCCCGAGCATGGAAGCCGTGTAACTCCAGAACGTCCTGTTTTTTGGGGTTCCGCCACCCCAAAATTTCAGGCCAGCCCGACCCCTCGCGCGCGCCCGCGCGTCTTTATTTTTATCACTTTATCACTTTAGTGCCCCCCGGAACCCTTGCCCCGCCTTGCTTCCCAGCCTTTTCGGTGGGCGAAAGTACGGAGATCGGTGGGCGAAAGTACGGAGATCGGTGGGCAAAACTACGGACGGGAGTGGGCCAAAGTACGGGCCACCCGAACCAGGGCCAAATTCTCCCCTTTCAAGGCGCTTCCTTTGGCGAGAATCCCCGCCTTAATCATGCCCGCCACTGCCCCCCGAAGCAGCCGCCGCAGTTCCTTGTCTGGCTGGCTCAGGTCCAAGTTTATCGCGCGGGCAACGGTCATCCAGTGCCCATCCCACCTAGCGCCCTTGTGACTCATTACAAAGCGGTATAGGCACTTTGTAACAGCCCCCGCCAGCTTAGAGCGCCGTTCAACATCCAGCCTTGTGACACTCCCTTTGCTGTAAAGCTCATGGAAAACGGGGTCAACGGTAACGGAAACTTCTTTCGTTTTTGGGTCAAAATCGTAATTACCTATAAGACCGCAGCCGTTTACACGGCCAGACTTCAAAGTTATCTCGAAAGTTGTGGCTCTCATGTAGCGCAAAGCCCGCTTTACCCTGCCGTAATTGGATGCCCCGTCTGTCAGTCCCATTAGCCCCAAAAGCTGCCGCAGCGGTCCCTTCCATGCCGTTGTGGGCATCCCCCGCACTTCACTTTCCCTGCGCTCTGCCGGGTCATCAATGAGGGCCAGCAGTGCTAGGAAAACGTCCTCCTCGAACACCGACAGCCGAGGCCCCGTGTAGCACAGTTCGCCCCATGAGCTTTTGGCAATGGTCATTGCATCCACCCACGGTCTGTGGGCCACCTCTGCCTTGCTCATGGGCGCAAACGGCGAAACCCGGCACAAATCGGACGGCATGGGCGCAAAGGACAACCAGCCCTGCTCAGGCACAAGCTTTCCGCCTGGGGCTATTTCCGCCCGGACCTCGGCGGCAACCTTTCGCGCATGAGCTTCCAGCCCCAAACGTCCAGCAGCGGCAGCTTCCCTAGCAATCAGGGCATCCCTCTCCGCAATCTTAGCCAATCTATCAGGGTCCGCCCCCAACTCTTTTAGCTTTGCTATCTTTTTCTTGTCGGGCATCATAACCCCTATAAAATTTTCCAATCCGATTGGAAAACTACCTATTGCGGAAGTAAAGCTCTAAGGCATCGCGCACAACTCCACTGATTCCCCCGCTTCCGCTTCGGGCTTTCTTTTGTTGTGCCATCTCGTCAACTAACTTACTGTAGATTTCGGGGGGAACTGTAACAGTCATCCGCACAAAATCAGATCTATCCTCCCTCTCATTTTGGGGAGGAATAATAACCTTCCTACCAATATC
>NZ_CP026543.1 GCF_004135975.1 Solidesulfovibrio carbinolicus
CAGTCTTTCTTTTAGCTGCTTTTATTGCTTTTACGCTCTTTAATCGTTTTTAAATTCAATCAGTTACAAGGCCATTCCTGGACAGATTTACGGTCAAACCTGGACAGATTTACGGTCAAACCTGGACAGATTTACGGTATTCCTGGACAAGAAAAATGCCTTGTCCTACAATCGTGCCCATGGAAAATCCGGGCCGAAACCAGCTGGTCGTCAAGTCCAATGCCCTGGTCAACGCGATGCAAGACCTCAGTCTTCAGGGTACGAGGTTCTTAGCCTATGTAGTCTCGTGCTTTCCAAGGGATATAAAAATTACTCCAGGGCTACCGTATGATATGACAATTGACGTTCTTAATTTCGCTGAATCCTTTGATATAGACCTAAAAAATGCCTATAGAGAAGTGGAGTTCCTGGCAACTCAACTCCAAAAAAAAATTATACAGTTCAAACAAGATGATGGAACTCGCGTAAAAGTTTGCATAATCACAAAACAAAAGTACCATGACGGGAAGGGCGTGCATCCATTCGTATAGACGAAGATCTTTTGCCCCATATTTTAGCCTTAAGAGAAAAATTCACAAAATACAAGATAAAAGATGTTTATCAATTCACAAGCGCATATACGTGGAGAGTCTATGAGCTATTAGTTCAAAATAAGGACATTAAAAAACGCGAATTTGATCTTGAAGAATTCAAATGGAAAGTCGGTGTTACCGAAAAATATAGCGCAATCGGTGACTTAAAAAAACGAGTTATAGAACCGTCTGTTTATGAAATCAACAAGTACTCGGACATTAAAGTACAATACGACCAAGTGAAACGAGGGAGACGAGTCACTGGGTTCATTTTTTACATCACAGAAAACCAAGACACTAAAACACACCAGAAAAAAGTCCGAGACAAAGTAGAGCGGGCATTCCCGCCGCAACCTCCCAAAAACCCGGATTTTGCCCTCCGATTGAGGGAAGAATTTAAAGTCAGCCCGAAGCAAGCCGACCAACTGGCCCGCTTATGGGAGGGACGAGAAGCCCAGGCGGAAAAGTTCCTGGCCAGGATCAAGCGGGACCATGAGGCCGGGACAGTTAAAAGCCTGGGGGGGCTGACCTTCAAAATTCTCCGAAACGAGGGGCAAAAGGAATTTCTTCCTGGAGTTTGAATTTTCAGCGTTGAGCCGCAGGCGAATATCTATTCAGTGCCCGTGATAGCTTCATCACCAGAAGGCATTGAAAATGACTCTTTTTTACCGACTGAATCAACAGATTTATTTTGAGGCTGATTTGTTTTTCTAGATTGCAATAGATTGCGAAAATTGCCATCTTTTGGCTGTAATAGTTTGCGAAGATGTCCATTAAACGTGGAGTAAGCCAAACTTATTTTTCCATCTTTCACCAATTTGTCGTATATATGTTTGTTTGCGTACCCTTTTTTGTGCATATCTAGTATTTCATCTTCACACGCCCTAAACTCAACACGTCCCATGCATCGGTCAATTCGGCGTGCTTTAGGCATGCTTCTCTCCTTGCGTTTTTTTGCATTCTTTACGATCTATTAGCAGCCAATGTCAACTAGTAGGATCTTGTCTAATCGTAAACAAGCGAAAACAATCTGATGATAGCCAATATTAGCGAATAACATCTGTGACAAAAAAGGCCGAAACAATGACAGCGTGCGTGAAGGCAGGACAGGTACGGTACAAGTACCTTACGTCCTGCCCTGCGGGGCTGAGCTTATTCGCCTGCGGCTCAACGCGAATATCATGGGCGCCAAGGAAAAGGCCTTCGGGTCCTTCTGAGGCCTTTTTCCGGGGTATCGCAAAGATTCCCCGACTCTCCCCCCTCTCGCGCCTCCTTGGGCTTCCTGGAGCTTCTGAGAGGCATATTTTTGGCCCGGGCCTGCACCGAGATATCACAGACGCGGATCTCGGTGCCTGAGGGAATCCCTGCCCACCCAAATCCCGGCCGCCTCCGCTTGCAAGCGGAGGCGGCCGGGCGCTCCAGGCAAGAAGGCTTCTCCCTCCCGCCCCTCCGGGGTGCGAGAGGGGACGGGGGGAAAGCCAAAGAAAGAGGCCGGAAATTTCTTAAGAGCCGAAGATTGCTGAAAACTTAGCGAGTGCTTCTTCAACGAGCTCATCCGGGGCTTTGCCAACGACCTGGACTTTGCGGGCCACCCAATCGAGGCTCTTGGTTTGGTCCACCAGGACCACGCCGTAACAACGCGCACCAACCGGAATTGAAACCTCGAAAGGGTACCCTTTCACTTGGCCAGTGATCGGGGCGACAAACACGAACCCTGTCACTTTGCAAAACTCGCTTGGCGACAAAACGAGCCCAAAGCGTTCCCCCGCCTGTTCATGGCCTGCCTGGGGGTTGAAATCGAGATGCACAAAATCGCCGCAACCTGGGACTTTCCGGGTCATAAAAGTTCCTTCCCTTTCGGTCCTCCCCAATCAATCGCGTCGTGCCTATTTTCTGGCGTAACTTGGCTAAGAAGCTCCGCAAGAATATACTTTCGTCGCGCTTTCTTGACGGTGAACCCGTTCTGCGATGCGTCAAGACTGACAACATCGTCAGCTTTAAGACCTATTGCGTCGGCAACACCCTTAGGGATTCGCAGACCAATACTATTCCCCCACCGCTTAATGCAAACCTCCATGACCATAATAATCCTCACAATAGAATATAGGTAATTAATCTTAGATACTGCGAATGCAGTCCTGAGGGCAAAATGTTCAGCAATATTGCAAAAACAACACCTCCGTCTGAATGGATAATTTTGTATAATTCTTAAAAATCGCGCCGTCAAGCGGCTGTGAATTCAAATTCTTATGGGGGCTGGGGCTTCGCCCCAGATAGGCCGAAGGCCGTGGCTGTCTTTGGCTGTTCCGAAGGCGATAGCCTTCCCCTCGT